>JAFDHL010000149.1 GCA_019308785.1 Deltaproteobacteria bacterium | reverse complement strand
TTACCTATGTATTACATATTTGATCACCAAGGGCCTTTTTTCGTCTGCAGCGGAACATACCTCAGTCCAAATCGTCAATGTTCCTAAACATAACTCACGGGATCGCGTTCATCATCGTTCACCTCCACTATAACATTCCAGCCCCGTGCCCTAATCATTCCCTTCAGACGCTTCGCAAAAACCCTGAAGGCTGCCTTTTCCGTGTGAAAATGTCCGCCATCTATCAAGGCAATTCCGAGGGACTCGGCCTCCATGGCATGATGATAACGAACATCCCCTGTTATAAGCAGATCAGCGCCCTTCTGGAAGGCATGGGATACCAGGCTTCCGCCAGAGCCTCCTACTACAGCAATCCGACCGACCTTGAGATCTTCCCTGCCGACCACCCTTAACTTCTCGACACCAAGGATACCTTTTAATTCCTTTAACACAGCTGCCAGGATATTTGGTTGCGGCAAATCCCCAATCCTTCCCAAACCCACACCCTCAACCCCGCTTATCTCTTGTAAGACTTCCACACGTTGGAGGCTTAAAAGATCTGCCAGGATATAGTTCATACCTTCCCTCGCCACATCCAGGTTGGTGTGAGCAGCGACTATGGAAATCCCCTTTTTGGCAGCCTCAAGAATTACATTTCCTGGAAAGGTGCTGATATCAATCCGTGATATAGGCTTAAAAATAAGGGGGTGGTGGGTGAGCAACAACTGAGCATTACGCTTGCGAGCAGAGTGCAGGGATTCTGTGGTCGCATCAAGGGCAAGAGAGATTTTTTTTATCTCTTGAGAATAAGATCCCACCTGTAGGCCCGGATTGTCCCATGGCTCGGCCAATCGCATTGGAGCTATCTCTTCCAACAGGTCCAGAACGTTTCTTAGTTTGGGAATCATGAATCCTTAAGGCCTTTGAAAAACGGACAAACCGATTTCCCGATTTTGTCCAACGAACCACTGACAACTACCAACGGACACCACCAAATTTAAAGGGCGCACTCTCAAAATGTGCGCCCTTATTGGGTTGACTTTCACTCTCCAGGCAGAATGCCTTCAGTAAAGTCTTAGAGGACACCATAAATAATTAACCCCTGGTGGGCCCACCTGGGTTCGAACCAGGGACCTACCGGTTATGAGCCGGTGGCTCTTCCAGCTGAGCTATGGGCCCGAGACCAAATTGACAACCATCTAAGAGCAGGATGCGCACTCAAGAAAAATTTGTCAAGAAAAATTCTGCCTCACACCTTAACGGTCTTTGGCTTCTACAAAGCTTTTTAACTTCCTGCTTCTGCTGGGGTGTCTCAGTTTTCTGAGAGCCTTAGCCTCTATCTGTCTGATACGCTCCCTGGTCACACTAAAATCACGTCCTACCTCTTCCAGCGTATGATCCGCTTTTTCACCAATGCCAAATCTCATTCTGAGGACTTTCTCTTCCCTGGGCGTCAGTGTCCTGAGGACTCTTCTCGTCTGCTCAGCCAAGCCAAAGTTGACAACGGCATCTCCGGGAGAAAGGATCTTCTTATCCTCTATGAAATCTCCAAGATGACTATCTTCCTCTTCGCCGATCGGGGTCTCAAGAGAAATCGGTTCCTTTGCGATCTTTAACACCTTCCTTACCTTATCCAAAGGAAATTCCATTTTTTCGGCAATTTCCTCCGGTGTCGGTTCACGGCCATGCTCCTGAACAAGATAACGTGATGTTCGTATAAGTTTGTTTATGGTCTCAATCATATGCACAGGGATTCGAATTGTCCTCGCCTGATCTGCAATGGCCCTGGTAATCGCCTGCCTGATCCACCAGGTGGCGTAAGTGCTGAATTTGTATCCCCGCTGATATTCAAATTTGTCGACAGCCTTCATCAATCCAATGTTTCCTTCCTGGATAAGATCAAGAAACTGGAGGCCTCTATTCGTATATTTCTTGGCTATACTGACAACCAGTCTCAAGTTGGCCTCAATAAGTTCAGACTTGGCGAATTTTGCCTTTTCGATGCTCCCCTCTATTTTCTTTAACCTTGCTTTCAACTGCCGGGGAGCCATGTTCGTTCGTTCCTTACCATACTTGATGACTCTTTGGGCATTTTCCGCTTTCATCTTTAACGAAATGAGTTCGCCTTTGGATAAACCAATCGGAGAGATCACCTGCTCGTCCTTGGCAGATTTTGGCACCTTGGACAGGCACTTCTTAACATAAGAGATAGACTTTCCGCCGGCCTTCAACACGCACTCAGCCATATCCTTTTCCGATTGCTCGATCTCTGCCAAGAGCTCTTGGAATCTCTCGACCATCAGTTCAAGCTGCCCTTTTTCCAGGCTGAATGAGTTCACCAATTCCATGATCTTGTTCTGCTCCTTTTTTATCTTGGCCGAAAGACTCTTTTTCTTTTTCTCGGAGATGCGTTTCTTTGACATCTCTTGCCTTTTGAGAAGGATCCCTTCATGCAGTACCTCAATTTTATCGATCAGGCTTAATAGAGATTCTTTTCTCTCGCCCAACTGCATATAATTATTATCATCGTCTTCCAGGTCATTGATCACATCCTTTAGTTTGATTTGATCCTCCTTTAGCGCTTTCCCCAGAACAATAATATGCTCAACGCCAATACTGCAATCCAAAAGCGCATTCAAGGCACTTTTCTCGCCTGCCTCGATCCTCTTAGCAATCTCCACCTCCCCCTCTCTGGTCAAAAGAGAGATACAGCCCATCTCCTTCAGATACATCTTTACTGGATCAGAAACGCGGGACGGCCTTTCTGTCATCTCTATTCGGGAATTCTCTTTCTCTTCAGGCTTTGCCCGATTTTTCTTCGCACCTTTGGCCTTTTCGATCGCCTCCTTTGAGTCCTCATCTATTACCATGATATCCAGTTCCTCAAACATCATCATAAGGTCATCGATATTTTCTTCAGAGGAGACAATCTCATCGGACAGGTCATCATTCAACTCTTCAAAAGTGATGTAACCCTTGTCTTTGCCAATATTGATAAGCCGCTTCAAATTTCCCATGTCTGTCTTTTTACTCATTATGTTTTTCCTCCTGGAAGCCAATAGTAAAGAATCCACGCCCGAAGGACGTGTCTTACTTTGCCCCTGAAAGGGGCTATAATCATAGATAATTTCAAGAGTGTAAAGTGACTAAAGTGATCTTTCTATAAATAAGATGGAGCGAAGCGACACCACAACTTTAGGCACTTCAAACCCTGGCCCAGACCGATCACCAATTCTCTATACTCAAAAAGTCGGGTTTGGAATAATGCATAGTTTACATCAATATATGAACAAGTCGCACCAGGGCGGGCTTTAGCTCATTTTAGGCACTCTTTGTGGTCTATCCAGGCAAAGCCAATTGACTCTGACCACGCTCTCCGAGCCGTAGGCCCAGAGGACGTGGATTAATCAGTTGTACATTAAACACTCAGTGGTCTTTGAGCCTTTTTAATTCAAGAATTCGATTCAAGGCTTCGGCGTCTCCCCTTGCCTTTTTGATGGATGCCGAAATCATCTTCTGATGTGCCTTTCCTTTAATCTCGGCCACGGCCAGTTCGACCTCCTGTTCCGAGTAATGAGAATCCTCAACAAGTGCCTCGCTGTATTGTTCACGAGCGACATCACTTTCAAGGCTCCCCAGCAGATCTTGGGGAGAAAAAGGGCCCTCCTGACTGTATTTTTGAAAAAAGGTGTCGATAATTTCCATAATGGCTGAATCAGAAAGGAGAATCCTCCACTCGCAGTCTATCAGCTTCGAGGCAGCATTGGGGTAGTGAATCAGCAGATTGAGCAAATGAAGATCGTCAAATCTTTTTTCCACTTTCGAGGCTGCCAATCGGCCTTTAACATCCGTGTCAATGGCACTTCCGGAACGTTTTTTTTGAAAGGATCTCAGTTGCGACCAGAGTACATCCTCCTTGATCCCGATCCACTCTGATAGACGACGCACATACAATGAACGTTGCGTGCTGTAATGAAGCTCTGACAGAACCGGGAGAACTTCCTTTAGCAGACGGACCTTTCCTTCCACATCTGAATCTCTTTGAACCAGCTTTTGCTCCAGAAAAAAGTCAAACATGGGAGGGGCTTGATCCAAAAGCTCCAAAAATCTGGCTGAGCCGTTGTCGTTCACAAAACTGTCCGGGTCCTGGCCATCCGGTAGGACAACAGCCCTTACGGAGAGGCCTTCATTCGAAAAAATGGGCAGGCTTTTTAATGCGGCTGTTTTTCCTGCCTCGTCAGAGTCGAATACAATCACGGCCTCATCTGCATATCCCTTAAGTTTCCTGACATGCCTTTCGGTCAGCGCCGTCCCGAGTGTAGCTACGACCTCTTCAAAGCCATGCTTTCTCAGTGCCAACCAATCCATGTACCCTTCCACAATCACGGCCCTTCCCTTTTCCCTGATCGCCTTATGGGAGGCATGCAATCCGTAAAGAAATTCCCCCTTACGAAATATAGGGGTTTCAGGTGTGTTTAAATACTTTGGCAAAGAGTCGTCCAGAACTCTGCCACCGAATCCGACCACCTGTTGCCTTAAATCAAAGATCGGAAATATGATCCTGCCTCTAAACCGGTCGTAATATCCGCCGTTTTTCTTTTGAACAATCAGTCCAGCCCGAGCAACATTGTCCAGATCCACATTTTCACGCCGAAAGAACCCAATCAAGCCGTCCCATTCATCCGGCGCATATCCCAGTCTGAAATCCGAGATTATCTCCTCTGAAAGCAACCTCTTCTTAAAATAGCCCCTGGCAGGCTTTCCTTTTGTTTTATGGGTCAATGCCCTCTGAAAATAGACCACTGCCTTTTCGTTTATTTTGAATAGGGCCTCTCTTTGAGCCGCCTTTTCTCTCTCATCGGATGGAGAAAATCCTCCGGAAATCGTCACATGATATCTTTCTGCCAGATCCCTCATGGCCTCCGGGAAAGTGGCGCTGTGGTATTCCATCCAGAAGGAAAAAATATCCCCACCCTTCTTACATCCAAAACAATGGAACGTCTGCCTTTCCGGGCTCACCGTGAAAGAGGGAGCTTTTTCAGCGTGAAATGGGCAAAGACCCACATAGTTTTTTCCCGCCTTCTTGAGCTGCACAAATCGGCCGATTAGTTCCACAATATCGGCAGCCCTTTTTATCTCTTCTTTCGCAGATTGATAAGAAACCATGTTATTGATACTGGATGCTGGTTATTTGTTATTTGATGCTAAATCCTTATGAACACTAAGATAATTCCACAACGGTTATGGCATCACCGCCAAATCTTGGGTCAGCACTGCAAACTCTTCTTACAAAAGGAGACTCTTTCAGATGGGAACGGATGGCATCCTTCAACGTTCCGGTCCCAAATCCATGTATGATCCTCAGGCTTAACTCGCCCTTTACCAAGGCCCGGTCTATTATCTTATCAATCAGGGGAAGAGCATCGTCAACCCTGTATCCAATCACATTTATCTCCTTTGCAGGATCCCCCTGTAATTCCCAGGAGACGTCTTTTTCAACTCCATCCAGACCGGTTTCCGGGACTTCTTTAAGAAGTTCAAGATCCCCGATCTCGGCAATGATCCTTAAATTTCCCAGAAGGACCTTGGCACGCCCGGCAGCCGGACCTACTGATAGGACAAACCCCCTCTGCTTCAGTTTTTTGTGATAGACCGGACATCCGGTTTCAATCTCTTTTGGGTCAGTAGTATGTTTTTCGCTTTTTTCCGCTTCAAAATAGTCCATCAATTGACGGCTGACTTCCGAATATCTCTCCGTTACATAGGCCTGGGCGCTTTCTTTCTTTGTCTTCAATAAATTAATGGTCTGTCTCAGATCCTCCCTTGCCTTCTCTATGGCATCTTCCGCCTCTATCCTCTTGGCCTCGGTCATTGCCCTTTTCTCAGCCTCTAACTCGGCAAGCCTGTCATGCATTTTTCTTGTTGAGGAATAATATTTTTCCCTGGCCTCTTTCGCCTCAATCTTCTCGCAGTCGGCCTCTGCAACCAGACGGTTCAATTTTTCAATAAGCCGATTCAGGCGGACTTCATCCTGATCAAGATATCCCTTAGCCCGGTCAACGATACTGAGCGGTACGCCCATATCTTTAGCGACCTCCAATGCATGGCTGATCCCAGGAACCCCGTATTTAAGCTTGAACGTGGGGCAGTTCTTTTCCGTATCAAACTCAACGGAGACATTACCTGCCTGCTTGTTTAACAAACCATACGTCTTCAATCGGTTCAGGTGAGTGGATACAGCCACGAATGCCCCTTGCAGGGAAAGAAAATCCAGAACAGCCATGGTCAGAGCCACCCCTTCATCCGGGTCGGTCCCCATACCCGGTTCATCAATGATGACAAGGCTTTTTTTGTTAGTGTGTTCTATTATGTATTTCAGATGGGCCGCGTGAGCCGAAAAGGTGCTGAGACCCGCCTGGATGTCCTGATCATCTCCAATGTCCGCCATAATCTGATCAAAAACGCAAAGCCTGCTTCCCTCCTCGGCAGGGATATGAATACCCGCCTGGGCCATAAGGCTCATCAGGCCAAGCGTCTTGAGCGTTACCGTCTTTCCTCCCCTGTTGGGACCAGAAATGATCAATACGTTCCGGTTCTCATCCAGCACAATATCCACAGGCACGGGAAGGTCCTCTTTTTCATCACGGTCCCTGCTATCCAGGGCCTGTGCCACAAGGATCGGATTCCTGGCACCCTTCAGTTCAACAAGGTCCTCCTGGCAGATCTCGGGCATCACACATGAAAAAGCCTCGCTGAATCTCGCCCTGGCATAGAGTCCGTCGAGCTTGCTCGCCACGGACTGGGCGTATTCAAGGTCGGCCGTAAGGTCTCTTACCATCCCGGTCAAACCTATTAGAATTCGAACCTCCTCTGCCTTTTCCTCCTGCGACAGTTCAGTCATCCGGTTATTGTCCTGGATCGCCTCCACCGGTTCGAGAAAACAGGTAGCCCTGGTCCTGGAATAGTCGTGAATAATCCCCTCGATTCGCGATTTCATATCAGTCCTCAAGGAAATCACGTAGCGGCCATCCCGCACTGTCACCAGATGATCTCGCCCATCACTAAGCAAGCCGGCTGCCTTTTGGATATTTTCCAATTTTTTCTGGAGATCTGACCTCTGCCTTATCTTTTTTTCTCTAATCTTCTTTAGGGCAGGACTTGCTGAATCCTTGATCTCACCGTTAGAAGAGACAGTGTCTTTTAACGCCTCTATTAAGGCATCAAAACCTTGCATATCCTTCACCAGACTATATAATCTCGGATACAGAGATTGATCGGATGCAAGGAGATTCTTTGATTGTTGACATGCCTCTACGAGTCTGCGAATGCACAAAAGTTCTTTCGGTTGTAGGTATGAGCTTTCTATCCTGGATTTTCTTAAAACAGGCAATATGTCGCTAAGCTCGGACAAAGAAACGAACCCCTTCACTTTCAGAAGGAGTCTCATCTCCGAAACCAGCCTCAATTCGTTATCAATAAAATCTGTGTCATTCGATGGTTTGAGGGATAGGCAGTTTGACTGACCCAGCAAACAGGAGGCATAACAGGACAAGATATCCAACAGGCGATGGTATCCAAGAACCTGATAGGTATGTTCGATCATGCAGGCGCTATCAAATAAGTGTGGGTCTTTAACTCAGCAATTTCCTGGCTATTTCGTTTACTTCTTTGCCCTGTGCCTGTCCTGCCATTCTGGACATGGCTAACTTCATGACCTTTCCCAGGTCCTTGGGGCTCTCAGCCGACATCTCAGAAATAACCTCTTTAAGTGCCTTCTCTATTTCGTCAGGGGTCAACTGCTGGGGCAGATATTCATAAAATATACTGATTTCTTCTTCTTCCTTAAGGGCCAAATCCTCACGACCACCCTTACTGAATTCCTTTATGGAGTCTTTGCCTTTCCTGATCATAGAGGAAATGATCGCCTGTATTTCCTCCTCTTCTAATTCGCGGCCCTTCTCGACCTGCTTGTTCTTGAGGGAGGCCTTGAGCATCCTTAAGCATGAAGTGCGAACTTCATCCCTTGCCTTAATTGAATTTTTTAGATCTTCAATTATTTTCTGGTTCAGCGTCATGTGTCCAAACATCCAGTAACAAAAACTAAATATTTTATGTTAATTATTAGAAAAGTCAAGGTATAAAAAGATATTTAACTCCCCGCTCTGCAAACCACAATTGCTTCAGCCAGATCAAGGCTCCCATCATACAGTGCCCTTCCTGTGATCATTCCAACAACCCCGTCCTCCGAAAGGGTCAATATTTCTAAGACATCGGAAATCCCCGAAATCCCGCCTGATGCAATCACTGGTATTTCAACGGCCCTGGCCAATGCCCTTGTGGCATCTACATTCGGGCCTGTTCTCATTCCATCTCGGTGAATATCGGTGTAAATTATAGAAGTTACACCGGTCGCTTCAAATTTCTTCGCCAGTTCCACAGGGCTCGAATCGATTTCCTCTGTCCACCCCTCAACAGCCACACGGTCTTTTTTGGCATCAATACCTAAAATAATCCGACCAGGAAATCTGTCGCACGCCTGCATTACAAATTCCGGATCCTTGTAGGCCATAGTGCCTAAAATCATATAATGGATCCCAATGTTGTAATATGCCTCCAGAACATCCATATCCCTCACACCACCACCGAGCTGTATAGGGATAGGAATTGCATTGACTATTCTCTTTATCGTCAAATTATTTACCGGTCTCCCCTGGACCGCACCATCCAGATCTATAATGTGGAGTCTTTCAGCGCCCTGCTTAAACCATTTCACGGCCATCTCCTCAGGGACCTCTGAGAATACGGTCTCATCGGTCATCCGGCCCTGTTTGAGCCTGACACAACGACCCTCTTTAATATCAATAGCTGGGATGACTACCAAAGACCAACTCCCTTTTTTACTTCTTGCCTCCAGGCATATCTTTCAATACCTTCTTGAGCCCTAAAATAGCCAGCTTTTCAGCGGTCAGCCATCGCCCCCCACTCTGAAAAAAGGTTCCCGCATCAAGGAGATTTTCGGATAATGATCGCTGTGTCTTATCAAATCTCGTCCTCCAAAGAATCGCGCCGTCAGTTGGTCTTATGAGATGAAGATCAAAGGCCACGGAAGCTGGGCGATAGACCCCGATAGCAGTGCCCTCCCGTTCCTGCCATCGGTATATATGACCTGCCAACACAGCATCGCAACCAAATGTTTTTCCCACTTCCTGGAGAATCCTAATGGTATCCATCCCCATGTTCTGATCCGAATCCACGAGTCTCGAATGGACCCCCATAGCCTGACCCGGAGATACAAGCTGATACTTCTTGGAGGCCACCAGATTGTCGAATAGGACCTCACTCATTCTCTGAACTACATCACGCGAGACCGGGGCTGCCATATAAATACCACCAGATAAAGGATCGCGAATTACATCGGACTTCTCTCCATGTGACATGGCAGCCCGGAAACCGACGACAACCACCTTCCTCACACTGAAAACGGGCGGCTTTTCTTCGGGAACAGGAGCCTTTTGATAATAACAACCAGAGCTCAATCCTAGACTGACCAGTGCCAAAAGCCACAAAAGCATCTTAACCCTAACAAAAATCTTGTCACACATAAACACCTCCATGTGCTACAAAAGCCCTTTCGTGGAGGGCACGTTACCGTTCAACCGGCTTTCGGGGCCGCTTGCCTGATCCAGTGCCCTGGCGAAGGCCTTGAATACCGCCTCAGAAACATGATGAGGTTCTTCTCCCGCAAGGAGATCCACGTGCATTGTAATACCTGCATTTGTCACCAGGGCGCGAAAAAACTCCTTGATCAAACCCACATCAAAGGTGCCGGTTGTTCGCTTTTTCAAAGGCACCCTGTAGCACAGGACAGGCCGGTTTGAAATATCCATGACAACCCTGGCCAGCGCTTCATCCATTGGAACAATCGCCTGTCCGTATCGCCTGATACCCCGTTTCTCACCCAGAGCATCTCTTAAGGCCATCCCCAGGCAAATACCAAGATCCTCAACTGTGTGGTGGTCATCTATCTCTGTATCCCCAACGGCCGTCAATTCCATATTCATAAAGCCATGCGCCGCCATGAGGCCCAGCATGTGATCCATGAAAGGTATGCCGGTATCCACCTCAGATAGTCCTCTTCCGTCAAGGTTGAGTTCCAGATGTATGTTCGTTTCCTTGGTTTTTCTGTCTATTTTCGACTTTCTGTCCATAAGAAACTACCCGGTTAATGGTTCATTCTCAATGAACTGCCCCGCAGCCCCGCTTAGGCGGGATCCTCCAGAGGCGGATAAATCTCCGTTACGCTCCGACAAGGTACGGGGTATCGCGCATCTGATTTTCACAATCTAAACGAAGCAAGCTTCGGGGAATTTAACCCAATAACTCACGAAAATCTGTGTAATCTGCGTAATCTGTGGATTAAAAAACACCACTTGTCATAATAGAGCTGGTGGAGATGAGGGGACTCGAACCCCTGACCTGTACGTTGCGAACGTACCGCTCTCCCACCTGAGCTACATCCCCACGTATGGTACGATCCAGGAATCCGACAAATGTCATGCCCGGAGCGATTTGTTATATATCTCTTCAGTATAAGCTTTCTAATATGTTAAATCAATGCCTTTCTGAACCAATTTCCAATCAAAATCATTTGACTGCTAAAAATTTCCCATGTGCCCCCGTAGCTCAGGTGGATAGAGCGCCAGATTCCTAATCTGGGTGCCGCATGTTCGAGTCATGCCGGGGGCACCAGCATTTTCAATAAGTTAGAATCCTTCTTCCTTTTAGAATGACTTCCTGACCCTCTTTCCGTCCATATCAAAATAGTCGATCTGGTAAGAATCACCCCTTTTTCTTATCTTTGCTATACAATCGCCCCCTTTCCGGTCATAAGGCTAAAAAACGCCTGAAGATATACTCTCCGGCATAGGCAACCGGCCCCATACGTCACCGTATAGGGTATCTTCAAGCGTTCTGCTTTTTCTATTCTGTTTTTCATGGCCTATGGTTTAGGGTTGAAATATTGTTGAGTTGAAATCAACTTATCAACTAACCGAAGGTGTCAAGCATTTTTATTGACTTCAACCAATCAACTATGATTTTATTGCACTAAAAGGAGCCTTGAAATGGGAAAAACCCCTGAAAAAAGTTATATAAACACGACCGTTAATAGTAGCCTTTTGAAGTCTCTCAAGGTGCTTGCTGCAAAAGAAAGTTCACGCCTAAATCAACTCCTTGAAGAAGCCATCCAGGATCTTCTAAAGAAGTACGAGAAAAAAGGGAAAAAAATCAACTGATCAGAAAAGAACCAAGGAACTACAGTGGGCAAGTCAAAGAGGACACTTGAAATCGTATTATCTGGTGAGGCAGTCTTAGATGGAAGAGTATCAGTACCCTTGTTTACTAAAACACTTCAATCAATTCAAGAGGTTGTGGTTGAGATTGGCAAATCAGAAATACAACGAGATCCGACTAAAAGAGGTCCTGCGCCCACAGCTATTAAGAGGGCATGCGAACTTTTCCTAATAGGTACTGAACCGGGGAGTTTGCGAGCTCTTGTGGAACTCCCCGAAAAAGAAGAAACTCTTTTCCCGGATTTCCCCGATTTCGCAGAATCAGTTCTTGACAATCTCGTAAAAAGTAAAACCCATTTAACAGGTTGAAATAATTAATAATAGCTACTATTTTTACTTGCCTTTTGGTTTACATTTTGGTATAAGGAACTCACATAATCAA
>JAFDHL010000148.1 GCA_019308785.1 Deltaproteobacteria bacterium | reverse complement strand
TGATCCCCCGATGCTTCTATATGTCAAGGGAGAAGACATTCCGGTCAACCGAACGTTCATAGCCGTTGTGGGATCAAGGAATGCCAGCCATTACGGGCTCAAGGCGGCGGAGAAAATTGGCATGGGCCTTGCTGCATGTCGGGTTGGTGTGGTCAGCGGGCTTGCAAGGGGAATTGATTCCGCCTCCCACAGGGGTTGCCTGAGGGAAAAGGGCTTTACAATAGCGGTTATGGGAACAGGAATCGACGTGGTTTACCCGGCACCGAATAAGAGGCTTTTCAATCAGGTCATAGAAAATGGTGCTGCCATCTCTGAATTCCCTCTGGGTAGTCCGCAGTCCGCCAGAGCCCAGGAATTTTCCCATACGGAACAGGATTATAAGTGGCCTGAGCAGGGGCGTCGTTGTTGTGGAGGCCACCAAAAAGAGCGGTTCTCTGATTACGGCCTCACTGGCACTTGATCAGGGCCGCGAGGTATTTGCTGTTCCGGGGAGCATTGAGTCCTTTAAAAGCACAGGGACCCATTTTCTGATCAAGCAGGGTGCCAGGCTGGTTGAAAACTCCGATGATATACTTGATGAACTGGGGCTCAGACAGACATCTTTCCAAACAAGTGGTCTCTGGAAATACGGCTCTCAAGGCCCGCCTGATATGGACGAGCATGAAAGAAAGATCTATGAAATTATAGAAGGTTACCCCCTGCACATCGACGAGATCGTCAGGTTGGGGGGTATGGATGCAGGTGAAGCCCTCGGTATCCTGATGAGAATGGAGCTGAAAGGGATTGTGAGACAGCTTCCAGGGAAGATGTTTGTCAGGTAACAATTTACGATTGACTATTGATTATTGTCGATTGAAAATGCCGAGAACTTTAAAGTCATCAATCAAAAACAGTAAATTTATAGCGGATACAGGGAATGGCAAAAAAACTGCTTATTATTGAATCGCCGGCCAAGGCCAGAACCATCAAGAGATATCTGGGCCCGGATTTTATGATAATGGCCACGGTGGGTCACCTCAAAGATCTCCCTGTCAACAAATTAGGGGTGGACATAGAAAACGGCTTTAAGCCCCAGTATGCGACGATTAAAGGGAAGAGCAAGATTCTCAGGGATCTGAAGGCAGCCGGGAAAAAGGCCGAGGCTGTCTATCTGGCACCTGATCCCGACAGGGAAGGGGAGGCAATTGCCTGGCATATTGCCAAGGAACTAAAAAATAGGGAACCCAGGATATATAGGGTGCTTTTCAATGAACTTACTGCCAAGGCTATACGGGAGGCGGTCTCCTCACCGCAGGGACTTAACAGGGACAAATTCGAGTCGCAGCAGGCCAGAAGAATCCTGGATCGTCTCGTTGGATACCAGATCTCTCCCCTTTTGTGGTCCAGGCTGAAACGGGGCGGGTTGAGCGCCGGCCGGGTTCAATCCGTGGCGGTTAGAATGATCTGCGACAGGGAGCGGGAAATCCACGCTTTTGAACCCAAGGAATACTGGTCTTTAACGGCTCATCTGGAGTCAGAAGAGCCTCCCCCTTTTGAGGCCAGGTTTTGGAAATATAATGGAGAGAAAACCGACCTTAAGAATGAGGAGCAGACCCGGAAGATTGTCTCTGAAGTAGATGGCCAGGCATTTAGCGTTTCAAAGGTCTCCAAAAAGAAAAAAAAGAAGAACCCGCCGCCTCCTTTCATAACCAGTTTTCTGCAGCAGGAAGCCTACAGGAAACTCAGATTTTCAGCAAAAAAGACCATGTCCATTGCCCAGAATCTCTATGAAGGGGTGGAACTGGGAAAGAGGGGTCAGGTCGGACTCATTACCTATATGAGAACAGACTCCTTTCGACTTTCAAATGACGCCATATCCCAGGCAAGGGATGTCATCCATCAGACCTTTGGCGAGGATTATCTGCCTGTGAAACCGAACCATTACCGGAGCCGAAAAGGTGCCCAGGAGGCCCATGAGGCCATTCGGCCCACGTCGGCGGAACTTGATCCGGAGACTGTCTCACCCTATCTGAGCAAAGACCAGCAGGCACTTTATGCCCTCATCTGGAAAAGGTTTCTCGCATGCCAGATGAATCCGGCTATCATGGATCAGACACAGGCCGAAATAGTGGCAGGTAAGGCCATGTTTAAGGCAACCGGATCTGTTGTTTTATTTAAGGGGTTTACGGTCCTTTATGAGGAAGGCCTGAACAATTCTGAGAAGCATAAGGAGAGAGAGGGTCAGCTCCCGCCATTGAAAGAAGGTCAAACACTTAAGCTCATCAAACTGGAACCGGCCCAGCATTTTACCCAGCCGCCACCGAGATTTACTGATGCAACTCTTATTAAGGCCCTGGAAGAAAACGGGATTGGCCGGCCCTCGACCTACGCGACAATCCTGGCCAATATCAGCGGGAGAGAATATGTATCAGTTGAAAAAAGGCGTTTTAAGCCTACCGAGTTAGGCTTTTTGGTCACGGATCTTCTGGTCAAAGGGTTTCCCGATATCCTTGATACCGCCTTTACCGCCCAGATGGAGAGTAACTTAGACAGGATCGAGCGTGGTGAGGTGAAGTGGACCAAGGTATTGGAGCAGTTTTATGAGTCATTTCAAAAGGACCTGGAAAGGGCACAGCAGGAGATGAAGGGGGAGGTTTTGACCGATGTTTCCTGTCCGGAATGCAATCGCCCTATGGCAATAAAGTCAGGTAAAAACGGGCTTTTTCTGGCCTGCTCCGGTTATCCCGGGTGCAGATTTACGGCCAATTTCAGCAGGGATGAAAAAGGCAAGGTTGTTGTAGAAACAGCATCCAAACCGGGAAAAGAGATGGGCATATGTGATAAGTGCGGTCGTCCCATGGTCCTTAAAAAGGGTAGGTTCGGACCTTTTGTCGCCTGTTCGGGATATCCTGAATGCAAGAATATCTGGGCCAAGGAACGGACGACGACGAATGTGCCGTGTCCTGAGGAAGATTGTCAGGGTATGCTTGTGGAAAGGAGATCCAAAAAAGGCAGGAAGTTTTACGGATGCAACCAATATCCGAAATGCAGTTTTGCAATGTGGGACGAGCCTTTTGATGGTGTGTGTCCCGAATGTGGGACTCCTGTCCTGGCCGTGAAGCACCGTAAGGGATCAAATTCTGTTCTGGCCTGCCGGAAAAAGGAGTGCGGATTCACGAAACCCCTTCCTGCTGCCTCAGACAGTTAACCAAAAGCCTGCCCTGCCGCTAAACCTGTCCCCGTGCAGACGGGGAGCGGGATCAGCCAAAAAACGCTTTCCTATCTATGTTAGATCCCGGGTTTAACGATCTTAAGATCAGTCTTCGAAAAGTCATTCCCTTTAAAAAGCTTCTCTAAAAACAAGATAGAATTACCTTGACTTATCTCTCAGAAAAAGATAGGATCGCGGCATGAAAAATATCCTGGAACTTCTAATCGATGATTTCCATGAGCGCGGACTACCCGAACTCATGTTGCGTCATCAGTCAATGGCATGGGTATCGGGCAAAGCCAACGTCGTGATCGGCATGAGGCGGTCTGGCAAGACATGGTTCTGTTATCAACAAATGCAGGAATTACTGGGAAAAGGGCTTGAGAAGGAGCGGCTCCTCTATCTGAATTTCGAGGATGAGCGCCTTCTCCCATTTTCTGCCCAGGACTTTCAATTTGTTTTGGAGACATACTACCGTAAATTTCCTGCGTTCAAAAGTAAGCGATGTTATTTGTTCCTTGATGAGGTACAGCGTATTGAAGGTTGGGACAAGTTCGTCCGACAAGTGCTGGATACCGAACAATTATCAGTCTGTGTAACCGGTTCATCATCAAAGCTTCTCAGTACAGAAATAGCTACCAGTTTACGGGGCTGGTCGCTCACCACAGAGATATTCCCGTTAAGTTTCAAAGAGTTCTTGAGCTACAAAAAGGTTAACCTGAAATCAGTTCGGAGATTCGGTTCAAAAACAAGGGCGATTCTGCAAAACCTGATTGGTCAGCATCTCAAGATAGGGGGATTCCCCGAAGTTCAAACCTTTGATGATGAACTAAGGCGCGAGGTGCTCCGAAACTATCTGGATGTCGTTATCCTGCGTGGATGTTGTGGAGAGATACTCGATCAGCAACACCGTGGCTCTTAGGGCGCTTATTAGGCATATTATAAACGCTCCGGCAACGCGGTTCAGCGTAAACAAGTTCTACAACTCGCTAAAGAGTCAGGGTGTTGCCTGCACAAAAAATAATCTATATGACTATATGGACCACCTCACAGATACCTTACTTTTCTACCAGGTGCCAATACACTCCCGCTCGGAAAGAGTCCGCCGGGTGAATCCAAAGAAAGTCTATGTTATTGATCCGGGACTTATGGGAGCCATGTCTCTCAATATAACGGATGATCGGGGTGCGTTACTTGAAAATCTAGTCTTCATGCATTTTCGTCGGCAGGGACTTGCGCCTGAGTATTATGTCACGAAAAACGGGGCTGAGGTTGATTTTGTACTAACTGCGGAAGATAGAAGCGAGCGCCGGCTTGTTCAGGTCTGCTGGGATATTCACGATCCGGTTACGCAAAAAAGGGAAGTCAATGCTCTGTTGTCGGCCATGCAAGAACTGGGGCTAAGCCAAGGTACCATCGTTACATGGTTGGATGAAGATGTGTCCGATAAACGCCTTGATATCGTGCCTGCCTGGAAGTGGCTGTTGGCCGAATGAAAGATATCCGTTTTTTGCATTGATGTGCACGAGCTACAAGTTGACGTCATAAAAAAGGAGCAAAGACATGAGGAACAATAGATCGCAAGTGGAAAACCCTGGTAGATCGGAGAAATCAAGAATGGAAGTTCCTTCATACAAAAACGGTAAAAGGCCATCGGCATTGCTGTATGTCATTATCGTAGCTATTACTCTGGCCGCTATCGCTGTAACGATTTTTCTTGGCAAAAAGAATTATCGTGAAACCATAAGGTTGGCCACCGAGCAGTTCAACCAGCAGCAATTAATACTGGCTCGCTCGGCCGCCCGAGGGATTGGGACTTTCATTGCGGATGTGGATGATGACCTGCTCGCGCTGTCGAATTTTCCTGTTGTACAGAGGATGGAGCCAGGGATAATTGAGCGGATGGAAGTTTTGTATCAAG
Organism: Deltaproteobacteria bacterium; assembly: GCA_019308785.1. GTDB lineage: Bacteria > Desulfobacterota > DSM-4660 > Desulfatiglandales > Desulfatiglandaceae > JAFDHL01. The sequence continues at coordinate 7,780 of JAFDHL010000148.1, read as the reverse complement.
GGATTCCACCGCAAACATCATCACGCAGGCTGGACAAAAACGGCATACTCCGGTTCATCTACCCCAACGAGGGCTGGCGGAAAGATCTGATAGGACGGGACTACAGCCAGGAGACCTGGTTTCAAAAGGCAAAAAAGACCGGAGAGGTTGTCATCTCAGGCTTGATCATCAATGAGGCAAGGGAGATGTGCATACGGGTGGTGAGGCCGGTCTATGTTGAGGATGAAAAGGGAACCAGAGAATTCAACGGGATTATTATATGTTCCATCAATCCGGAAACGATGGCCAATTTGTTTATATCTCCTATCGTATCAGGCGATACCGGCTATGCCTGGCTCCTGAACGAAGACGGTATCTTCCTGTCTCATCATGAAGAGGTTTTCGTGGGCCGGGATGCATTCAAGGTCCGGGCGGAGACAAATCCCGGACTGTCCTATGATGAAATACACCAGATCCAGCGACAGATGATGGCTGGTAAGGAAGGGGTAAGCCGATATATCTCGGGATGGCACCGTGCTGAGAAAGGAGAGCTCGAGAAACTTATTGCCTACACGTCTGTCCATGTTCTTGACAAGATTTGGTCCGTAGCCGTATGCGCCCCGGTTGATGAGGTGGAACGGATTACCAGTGAAGCATACCGCAAAGTGCTTTATACAGTGGGTATTATTATTCTTATTTTGACGGCAGCAGGTGTTTTCTCTTTTATTCTCCTCCATCGCTGGACACGGTCTTTACAGCAAGAGATTGAGATACGAAAACAGGCAGAGGAGCGCATTGTCCATCTCAATGCCGTGCTCCGAGCCATTCGGGGCGTAAACCAGCTCATCGTCAGAGAAAAAGATCGAGACCGTCTGCTCAAGGACGCTTGCGATATCCTTATCAAAAATCGGGGGTATAATAGCGCATGGATTGCTCTCACGGAAGAAGATGGCGGATTTGCGACTGCGATACAGGCAGGAGTTGCCAAAGGGTTTTCCGCAATGGTTGAAGGTATCAAGCGTGGAGAGTTGACGCGGTGCATACTACAGGCCGTTGATCAATCCGATGTTGTGATGGTAGCAAACCCGGCTGTTGAATGCGGCGATTGTCCCCTTGCGGGAATTTACGCCGGCAAAGCACGGTTGATAGCTCGCCTGGAATATGGAGGCAGTGTTTTTGGGTTTCTTACTGTTACGGTTCCCGCTGAGATGGCCGGGGATGAAGAGGAACGATGGTTATTCGAAGAGGTTGCCGGTGATGTCGCCTTTGCCCTGCATGACATGGAACTGGAGGAGGACCGGAGGCGGGCAGAGGAAAGGATTAGAAACTTGATGGAAAGCCTCCCTGTTGGCGTTTCAATCAGTACCCCGGAAGGAGGCGTCCTTGAAGTTAATAAGGCTGCATGGAAGATTTTTGGTTAAAACTCAAAAGAGGAATTTGTAAAGATACCCTCTGATACTTACTATTACGACCCGAAAGACAGAGAGCAATTTGTTGAACTCCATAAAAAAGGTCTGTTTAAAAATTTTGAAGTACGATTCAAACGCAAAGATGGTTCTGTATTCTGGGGATCTGTTAGCTCGACAATACAAACAACCAAAGCCGGGACAACTGAATTTATCAATGTATTTGAGGACATCACCGAACGCAAACAGGCAGAGGAGGCATTGCGGGAGAGCGAGGAAAGATTTCGAACTTTTATGGAAACCGCAAGTGATTTAATGCATATTGCAGATAAAGTTGGAAATCTCACTTATGTGAATGAATCAATGGCTAAGACTTTAGGTTATTCTAAAGAAGAAATGATTGGAATGCATATTACTCAGGTTTTGACAAAAGAAACTTTAGAAAAGCGTTTCGAAGCAGATTGGGAAGAATTAATTAGAAAAGGAGAAATAGGTTTTGAAACTACTTTTAAAACTAAAGATGAAAAAAAATTTACGGTGAAATAAAGGTTGTTGCTGTTTATGATAGCGACGGCAAGTATTCAGGAAGTCGAGGGATATTCCGCGACATCACCGAACGCAAGCAGGCTGAAGATGAAAGAAAAAAGCTCGAAGCCCGACTCCGCCAGGCCCAGAAAATGGAGGCTATCGGTACCCTGGCCGGCGGCATTGCCCATGACTTTAACAATATCCTTGCTGCTATTATTGGCTATACGGAGCTTGCGGATTTACAGGTTGCAGAGGACACAAAGCTGAAAGAGAACCTGGGGGAGGTGTTAAAGGCCGGGGGAAGAGCGAGAGAACTGGTAAAGCAGATCCTCGCCTTCAGCCGGCAGAGCGAGCAGGAACGAATGCCGATTCAGATGAGATCAATTGTAAAGGAATCTATCAAAATGCTCAGGGCATCGTTGCCCACCACCATTGAGATCCGCCAGAATATAGAGAGCGATCTTGCAACCGTTGAGGCAGATCCCACACAGATGCAACAGATAATGATGAATTTTTGCACCAATGCCCTTCATGCCATGAGCGAAGAAGGTGGGATACTGGAAATAAACCTTTCGGAAACAGAACTCGATTCCTACACAGCTTCCCAATACCCGGATCTGAGCCCTGGAAAATATATCAGATTGACTGTGAGCGACACAGGCCATGGCATTGACAAAGATGTCATGGAACGGATCTTTGATCCCTATTTCACAACCAAAGAAAAGGAGAAGGGAACCGGTCTGGGACTGTCAGTGGTCCACGGTATTGTCAAAAGCCATGGTGGTGTAATTACAGTCTATAGCGAGCCGGGAAAAGGTTCCACATTCCATGTTTATATCCCTGCAATCCAAAGGGAGGTGGTAGAAGAAAAAGATGAGATAGAACCCCTTCCCACCGGTCATTAGTGGAGATAGGCAAGCAGATGTTAGAGCGTCTTGGCTATGAGGTTACGACAAGAACGAGCAGCATTGAGGCATTGGAGTTATTTCGCATAAAACCTGATCAATTTGATCTGGTAATCACTGACATGACCATGCCGCAGATGACGGGTGACAGGTTAGCCAGAGAACTCATGCAAATCCGCCCTGATATCCCGATCATTATTTGCACCGGATATAGCGAACGTATCACTGAAGGTAAGGCAAAGGGAATGGGAATCAAAGCATTCGTGATGAAACCTCTTGTGATGAGGGATTTGGCAAATACGGTGAGGAAGGCACTGGGGAATGAAGTGAATTAGGAATCAGCAAGCTAAAATCGTAAAGGTTTTGGATTGAAGTTATCGAGCGAATGAAAATTCTTGGTAATGATTTAGGCCGGGTTCATGAATGACTAAATATTATTCTCAGGTTTATGAGGAGGCTAAAATGAAGAGTAAAAAAGGAAAAAAATATTTGCTTTGTCTGATAACTTGGGCGTCAACGTTCGCAATATCAATAATCATATTCGTGGCGCCAGCCTCTGGAGCGGATCTTGCGGAAATCAAGGAAAGAGGAGTGCTGCGGCACCTCGGCGTTCCCTATGCCAACTTTGTTACGGGCAGTGGGGATGGGTTTGATGTGGAATTCGTGACCTTTTTTGCTCAACATTTGGGCGTAAGATATGAATATGTCGAGACTTCCTGGAAAGATGTGATCGGAGACCTAAGCGGGAAAAAGGTAAACCCCAGAGGTGATGGTATCGAGATCCTTGGCGATGTGCCGGTTAAGGGGGATATTATCGCCAATGGTCTCACGATCCTTCCCTGGCGCAAGAAGATTGTGGACTATTCTAACCCGACTTTTCCCACCCAGGTCTGGTTGATTGCCCGTGCGGATTCGCCGTTAAGTCCTATTGTCCCTACCGGTAATGTTCAAAAGGACATTGTGCTAGTAAAGGCACGGCTTAAGGATCGCACCGTTTTGTGCAAGGCCAAAACGTGCCTTGATCCATCGCTTTATGGACTGAAAGAGACGGGAGCAAGGGTCAGGTTGTTCGACGGAAACCTGAATGAGCTCGCACCTGCTGTCATCAACAGGGATGCCGAAACAAGCATCCTGGATGTGCCCGACGCCCTGATCGCCCTTGGAAAATGGCCGGGCAAGATTAAAGTCATCGGCCCGGTGTCTGACAAGCAAGAGATGGGTTGTGGCTTCAGGAAAGCATCTCCCTTGTTGCGGGAGGCCTTTAACCGGTTTTTTGAAAAGTGCAAGAAGGATGGGATATACGTGCGCCTTGTTAATAAATACTACCCGGCCGTTTTCAGGTACTATCCTGAATTCTTCAAGTAGAAAGAAGGCAGGGTTAAAAGGCCCTGTGACAGCGAATGGTGGTGGATATGCGATCGTTATTGGCTTTAGTGAGAACAAGAGGTGATGTCGCCGCTGTAGTGGCAGGTGTTTTTGTAATTGGGTACATCTGCCTACTGGTTGGTGTAAATTATTTATCGCAGGCGGAATTGCAGGAATCCGCCCTGGAGCAATTGCGGCAGGACATGAAAAAGCGCGCAACGACTGTTAACTATTTCTGCTCCGAGCGGAAAAATGATCTAAAGAACCTTGCGGAAAGCAGGGCGATCTCTGCCTTCTTTGAAAATAAGGCACTCGGGATGTCAATGGAATATGGATTGCGGAGCAGCCTGCTTGGCATATCCGAAACTTTTGATCGCCTTTTAGCCAACAGAAAGATCGGGGAGGACAGGATCTATACCCGTATTGTTTTTATCGACACCCGTGGAAGATTGCTTGTCGATAGCCAACTGGAAAGGCAAAAAGGGGAGCATGAACTGGACTGGGAAACGTTCCTTGCCCCGGAAAAATTGGGCGCGGCCATTATTGACATACATGACGGCCGGTGGTCAAAGGTAATGGTTTCGATCCCATATTTATTCAAGAACCAATATGCCGGTCAGATATTAGCATGGATCTCACCCAAAACTGTCTACAATCTCGTGGAGGCGAAAGGGTCTTCGAAGAGGCATGTTTGTGTTGTTTGTGCAAAACACCTATTGTCTTCGCCGGCAGACCCGGCAGACATGCAATATGGGCCTGGCCTTTCCATCCTGATTGACCTTGGTAGTGCAAGGATCGTGAAAACTCACCGGTTTGAGCAGGTCAAAAAGGATGGATCCAGAGTAGATATGTTTGCCATGGGTATTCCGGTTAAGGATACTCCATTGTCCCTTGTTACGCTTTTACCCGTCTCCGAGGTGTTCGGCCATATGGCACCCTGGCATCTGCCTTTGGCGATGGGAGTGTTGGCGATAATCATTTTAGGCGGGACGGCTGTCGCTTTCCGCATCAACACTCAGAAGCTGATTCTTCATGCGAAACTGGAAGAGACCTCCAAAAGGGAGCAGGAGGTCGAGGAAAAGAATCAAAAGCTCGAGAAGGAAATCTCTATTCGCAAAAGGGCGGAGGAGGCCCTATGCAAAGCGCATGACGAGCTGGAATCAAGGGTTGTAGAGCGCACTGATGAGCTTTTGAGAGCCAACGAAAAGCTCAAGATGGAAATAGAAGAGCGCAAGCGGGCCGAGGTGGCGCTCAAAGAATCAGAGGAACGATTTAAACAAATAGCAGCAAATGCCGAGGAATTTATCTGGGAGACGGATAGTCATGGTTTGTACACCTATGCAAGCCCGATAGTGGAAAAAATTCTTGGCTATAAGCCTGGCGAAATCGTTGGTAAAAAGCATTTTTATGAACTATTCCATCCTGAAGACAGAGAACGACTCAAGAAGGCAGCCCTTGAAGCGTTTGCCAGGAAGGAGTTTTTCCGTGAATTTCTCAACCGGAATATCCACAAAAATGGCGATAGTGTCTGGCTCTCGACAAGCGGAGTGCCACTTGTCGACAGGGAAGGTAGGCTTTTGGGATACCGAGGCGCTGATATAGACATCACGGAACGAAGGCGTGCAGCGGTTGCGCTTCAGGAGAGTGAAGAGGAATACAGGAAGCTCTATGAGGAATCTAAAAAAGCCGAGGAGGTCTACCGTTCTCTTATTCATTCATCAGCCGATGCCATAGTCATCTATGATATGGAGGGAAGGGCCAAATATACAAGCCCTGCATTTACCCAGACCTTTGGGTGGACAATGGATGAGGTGGAAGGGAAGAAGATCCCGTTTCTCCCTGACTCTGAAAAGGAAGCTACCATGGCTTTGATCAATGATCTTACTGAGAACGGGAAGCCCTGTCACGCATTTGAAACAAAACGCTATACAAATGATGGTATCCTTTTAGATATAAGCATAAGCGCTTCCCGTTATGATGATCATGAAGGGATTCCGGCAGGAATGCTTGTTATCCTTCGTGATATCTCTGAAAGAAAGAAACTCGAGGCCCAACTCCAACAGGCACAGAAGATGGAGGCCATAGGGACTTTGGCCGGTGGGATTGCACATGATTTCAACAATATTCTTGCAGCCATTATTGGCTATGCGGAGATTGCAAGTTTGCAGGTTGCTGAGGACGATAAAGCTAAGGAGAGTCTGAAGGAGGTGCTAAAGGCCGGGCGTCGAGCAAGAGACCTGGTGAAGCAGATTCTTTCTTTCAGCCGAAAGGGCGAGGAGGGGCGAAAACCGGTTCATGTCAATCTCATTGTCAAGGAAGCACTCAAATTGTTGAGAGCCTCGTTGCCCACAACAATAGAGATACGGCAGAACATAGAGAGCGATATAGGAGTCGTTGAAGCAGATCCCACGCAGATCCATCAGGTGTTGATGAACCTGGGTGCAAATGCTTACTATGCTATGAGCGATGAAGGTGGGATACTGGAAGTAAACCTTTCGGAAATACATCTTGATTCCCGTTCAGCTTCCCGGTACTCGGATTTGGATCCCGGGAAATATGTCAAATTGACGGTGAGTGATACTGGTTATGGCATGACACCTGAGGTCCTGGAACGGATCTTTGAGCCATATTTCACCACAAAGGAGAAGGGTACGGGAACGGGTATGGGACTGGCCGTGGTTCACGGGATAGTGAAGGGTTGTGGCGGGAGTATCATTGTTGAGAGTGAGCCTGGAAAGGGGACAGTTTTCCATGTATATCTCCCAAGAATAGAACGCGAGGAGGTTAAGGCTGAACCTGAAGCAACCGGACCCCTTCCCACCGGTCATGAGCGTATCCTTTTTGTTGATGATGAATTGCCCTTAGTGGAGATAGGCAAACAGATATTAGAGCGTCTGGGCTATGAGGTGACGACAAGAACGAGCAGCATAGAGGCATTGGAGCTATTCAAGGCAAAGCCTGACAGATTTGATCTCGTTATCACGGACATGACCATGCCCAATATGACAGGAGACAGGTTGGCCAAGGAACTTATGAAGATCCGCCCCGATATCCCGGTTATCCTCTGTACCGGCTTTAGCGAAAGGATCACGGAAGAAAAGGCCAAGGAGATGGGGATAAGGGCGTTTGCTATGAAACCAATCGTGATAAGGGACCTTGCTAACACGGTTAGGGAAGTGCTGGGGGACCCAGCACTTTCTAAGGTATAGATATGTATTATGTATATTTACTAAAAGACCCAAATAATCTAAGAAAAAGAACAAAAGAGCATAAAGAGGGAAAGAAATTCTGGAAGACTACGCTTTTTGGAGCTGGATTTTATGGCTGTTTATAATCTGGAAAAACGGGAAATATCCTGCAAAATCGTGTTTTACGGGACTGCCAGGTGTGGGAAGACGACCAGTTTCAGGTATCTGGCAGAGGGGTATAAAGGCCTGTTAAGGGATAAAATAATTACAATTAAAACTGAGAGCGATCAAGCCGTTTTTTTTGATTTTATTCCAATATATCTCGGTAAAATAGAAGGCTTTGACGTACGGGTTCAGTTATTTACTGTTTCGGGCCAGGTACAGTATAGATCCACCAGGAAATTGGTTC
>JAFDHL010000147.1 GCA_019308785.1 Deltaproteobacteria bacterium | reverse complement strand
AGCCGGACAGAAGATTTTATCTTAAAGAATTCAAGGCGATCAGTCATGCTATCTCGACATATGAAGACCTCAATACGTTGGTCAGGCATCTTACAGAAGGTACAGCCCGGACGTTTAAGGCCAAGGGTTGCAGTATCATGCTCTTGGATGAGAGGGAAAATCAATTGTTTCATGTGAGCAGTTACGGTCTCAGCGATGAATATATCCACAAGGGCCCGGTATTGGTGGATACTGAGAACTGCGCAATTTGCACCGGGGAACCCGTTTTTATCGAGAACATGCAGAACAGCCCTCTGGTTCAATATCCAAAGGCTGCTGCCAAAGAGGGAATCATTTCTATGCTGTCAATTCCCATTAAAAGCCGAGAATCAATCACCGGCGTATTAAGGATCTATGTAGGCGAACTCCGGGTATTTCATGAAGAGGATATTGATGCCCTGTGTACCCTGTGTGAGCACCTGGGACTGGTTATAGAGACCAATGGACTGAAGAACTTTCTTGATAGTGTGAAGAGTGCGCTGAGCAGTCTGCCACTGCGTCTACTGGAGGGACTGTAGCACGTGGCAAAACGGCTCATTACCGACACAACAGAATTCTTTGACATAGAATACGGAGATGTTGTCCAGATCGACGTGAAGCGTTACTCTATTACCGGTCATGAACGTGAAGGCCGGTTCGGTCTGGAGTACCCCAAGTTCTGGGTAAAAAAGGCCGTGGATGTAGATACAGGAGAGAAGAAAATCCTGAAGCTCGCGTTTCTTGAGACATTTGAAACCTCTTTAGGCGGGGTAAAGATAAGGTGCTTTAGAAATCCTGCCAAAGAAGGAGATATCTTAGAACTTGTAAAAGACCATCCCTATTTCATGCACGGAACTGCACATTGGGACGTCAAGGGAAATAACATTCGTGTATTAGATATCGTACGCGGATCAAATTTTTTTGCTTATATTGATTCGCTCAACGTTGGATATGAGACCTATTTTCACAAGATGCTGCCAGACATTCTGCAAAGGCTGGTCAAGGCATTTGAAGCGATCCGTTTTCTTCATGTTCACGGGTTCAAGCACGGAGACATAAGAAACGATCATATTATCGTGGAGCGTGATACCGGAAACTACGTGTGGATTGACTTCGATTATGACTATGATGCCGGCGAAAACCCCTTTAGTCTCGATATATTCGGTTTGGGGAATATCCTGCTTTACGCCATTGGCAAGGGATTTCACAATCTTTACATGATAAAAAACGACAAAATGGTTTACGGGGACCTGGTTGACCGACTTGAACCGCAGGATTTCTCAATCCTGGACAAATGGCGGTTTTTAAACTTAAAAAAACTGTATCCATTTATTCCCGCAGTGCTCAATGATATTCTCCTCCATTTCTCAAGAGGTGCGACTGTATATTACGAAATCGTGGAGGAAATGGTCGAAGACTTAAACAGGTGCCTGCGCTATATCTCTGCAGACACATAGCTGGCATATGCTCAACAGCTTGCCTAACGGTTCTTCAAAAATAGGAGGGAATCCTTGAATAATTCAATACTTGTGCCACTAAACGATTCTATGAGTTCCCGGTCAGTGGTGGACTATCTTGCCCGCCTCGCTTTCTGCCCGGAAGATGCCCATATTACCCTGATCCATCTGTTCAAGAAACCAACGGCCAGCGAGGACCTTATGGGCAAGAAGTTCACCGAGGAACAGCCCGCAAGGTTTTCAGCGGTCCTGGAGAAGGCCAAGGACAAACTTATAGAAAACGGGTTTAACCCCAACAATATCGAGATTGAACTGGTAACCGATCCTTATCCGACCGTGGCTGAAGGTATTATCGACCAGTTCAAGAAAAAGCACTTTGATATGGTGATAATAGGCCGCAAGCACATGTCCAAGGCCGAGGAATTTGTGATGGGGGATGTAAGCGTCAAGCTGGTAAGGGCCCTCGAAGGGACGGCTGTCCTGGTTGTCAAGTCCGAGTAGATCGGGTGCGTGATGCCGCCCCCGATCACGATCACATCACACACATGAGATCCTTTAGAGCCGCTCCCGGTCAGCTTCGACCATGCCTGGTCACGCCATTCATTCGTTTTAAAGGTATACACTTTTACACTCACTCGCCAACTCTCCTTAGACATCCACGGGCTTACACCCGTGGTCCTCTGCCTGTTCTAAATGGTACAATAGTATAGATATGACGGAAGCAATTGCAGGAACACGGCGTCCTGTTTTCGGGGAATTGGAACTAACGCACTAACTTGCCGGGATTCATTATGCCGTCCGTGTCAAACTGCCTGCACAGGCTCTTGATCGCCGCGATCCCGAGCTTACCCTTCTCCGCCATCAAATAAGGTACGTGATCCACGCCAACACCATGATGATGGCTGATGGTGCCGCCATTTGCAACTATGGCTTTTGAAGCAGCGGTCTTTAGACGCTTCCAGCGTTCAAAGGTCTTTTCGTATGTATCGCCGGTTCTGAACACATAACTTGTGTATATACTCGACCCCTTGAACCTCTTCAGGTAAAGGGAAACTGATTGCCTCATCGCCCCAACCATTCCAACATCGCATATCTCTCCCCCGTCACTCGTGGAAACCTACCATTAACCTATGTTCAAGCACAAATACAGTTAAGAGGATTGTAATGACTGATCTTTTTGCCTTGACCTGATACATAACAGGTGATTATGTAGAATTTTTTGGGACAACCGCTATCTTTGTTGAAGCTCCATGCAAGCTCAATCTGCCTAAGCAAAGAATCTATAAATATAAAAAATAATTTTTAGGGCTCGCCATGCATTCTTCAAAATACTCGTTACTCAACAGAAATAATTCTCTCCTGGTTATCATTGATATGCAGGAGAGGCTTCTTCCTTTCATTGGGGAAAACGAAAGGGTTGTTGAAAACGTTATCAAGCTTATTAAGTTCTCTCGCATCATCAGGCTTCCGGTGGTTCTCACTGAGCAGCAAAAGCTTGGCAATACGCTACTGGAAATTCGGGAAGAACTGATGGACATTCAACCCATCATCAAGTTGGAGTTTAATTGTTTCGGTTCCAATGAATTTGCTGAACGTTTACACCGCATGAATAGAAATAGTCTGATTATTGCCGGCATCGAGGCTCACATCTGCGTGGCGCAGACGGCATTGCATGCACTTTCTGATTACACAGTACACGTTGTGAGTGATGCCATAGGCTCGCGATCCCCTCACAACCGAGAAGTCGCACTTTCAAGAATGCAACAGCAAGGCGTTACCATAACGTCTACTGAGATGGTTATCTATGAGCTATTGGGAAAAGCAGGAACCGATTCTTTTAAGGAAGTGCTTGAACTTGTAAAGTAATTCCTCCAAATATTTCCTGTCTTCTGACAACAAAGTGAGTCAGCTACGTCAATCATGTTAACTGTCTCATGTCTCTGGCGCGGAACTCTGCCGAACTGGCCGCAGGAAATAATCCCCGGTAGAAAGCTTTCTGGCCCTGTGGCGGGATGGTATCAACAAATCTTTTCCCCTTGACTAAACACATAGGAAGTGTATTATGTGTATTTAATACACATAGAAGGGGGGAAACCGTGAGGACCAATATCATAATTAACGACGATTTACTTGAAGAGGCATTTTCAGTAAGTAAATCCAGAACCAAAAAAGATCTCATTCACGAAGCGCTAAGGGAATTTGTCCTAATAAAAAAACGAAAAGACCTGACCGAATTAGCCGGTACTATCCAGTTTCATAAAGGCTTCGATCACAAGCAACTAAGGAAGATTAAGCGATGATACTTGTGGACACTTCGGTCTGGATTGAAGTCCTCAAAGACAAAGATGGTAGTATCGTTCAGGCCTTTCGCGAAAGGACCGGAACGGATATCTGCGTCTTTACTCGTTTTACGCAGCTTGAATTGCTTCAGGGGGCAAAAGACGAGATAGAATGGCGCCGGTTAGACGAATACCTTTCAACCCAGTATTACCTTGAAGCAGAAAAAAACAGTTGGCGAGAAGCCGCAAGAATCTATTTCGAACTGAGAAGAAAGGGGGTCACCATAAGCAGTCCCTTGGATTGCTGTATAGCCCAGATAGCCATTGAGTCCGAAGTGCTGCTTCTGCACCGGGACAAAGATTTTGAAAAAATTGCAAGGATCAGACCGTTGTTTGCTGAACGCTTCCGCTGGAGGAAGCTTAAATAACCCCGCTGAAAGAGGGAGAGACCTTTTATTGCCCCTCAGCGGATTTTTCTGCTACGATAACACATACGGGAAAAGTATTCCCGAGTATTTCTGTAAACCAAATTCCTAACAGTTCACAGGGTCCGGGGTTCAGCCTGCCTGTGAACTTTTAACTTATTTCTATATAGGGAGGATCCAATGGGCATAAGGATTGAGAAGGACTCCATGGGCAGCATAGAAGTCGAGGATGACAGGTACTGGGGTGCGCAGAGCCAGCGCTCCTTGCAGAATTTTAGAATAGGCGATGAACGGATGTCGAGGGAAATAATAAGGGCCCTCGGTATCTTGAAAAAGGCGTGCGCCCTTGCAAACGTTGAACTGGGGGCACTGGGCAAAAACATATGTGATTTGATTGCCAAAGCCGCTGATGAGGTAATCGAAGGAAAGCTGGATGAGCATTTTCCGCTTGTGGTATGGCAAACAGGAAGCGGCACTCAGACCAACATGAACACCAATGAAGTTATCTCAAACCGGGCTGTCGAAATTGCCGGCGGCAAGCTGGGCAGCAAAGACCCGGTCCACCCGAACGACCATGTGAACATGTCCCAGTCATCCAATGATACATTTCCAACTGCCATGCATATATCTGCAGCTGAATCCATCTATCATCAATTGATCCCGGCCCTGGCAAATCTTAAAAAGGCCCTGGATGAAAAGGTTGAAGAATTTAACGATATTGTGAAGATCGGAAGGACCCATCTACAGGATGCAACCCCATTGACATTAGGCCAGGAGTTCTCTGGCTATTCCAGGCAGGTGGAATTGGGCATTGAAAGGGCCAGACAGTGTTTGAAAAACCTTTACAGACTGGCCTTAGGCGGGACGGCCGTGGGCACCGGTTTAAATACACCTGTGGGATTCGACGTCCTGGCTGCAAAAAAGATTTCGGAAATAACCGGACTTCCCTTTGAAACAGCGGATAACAAGTTTGAAGGCCTGGCAGCCCATGACGCAATCGTGGAAGCCAGTGGAGCCATAAGGACCGTTGCATGCAGTCTTATGAAGATTGCCAACGACATAAGATGGCTTGCCTGTGGTCCGAGGTGCGGTATAGGGGAAATCAGCATTCCGGCCAATGAACCGGGCAGTTCAATCATGCCGGGAAAGGTCAATCCCACCCAGTGTGAGGCCATGACCATGGTTGTAGCCAGGGTGATTGGAAACGATGTCACTGTTGGTTTTGCCGGTTCCCAGGGAAATTTTGAACTTAACGTATTTAAGCCTGTTATGATTTACAGCCTGCTCCAGTCGATTCGCCTTATGTCGGATGCCATCGTGAGCTTCACGGATAACCTCGTCAAAGGCATTAAGGCGGATAGGGACAGAATAGATGAGCTATTGCACAAGTCACTGATGCTGGTTACCGCACTCAGCCCGCATATCGGCTATGATAAGGCAGCACAGGTTGCCCATGAAGCACTCAAACATGGAACCACATTAAAGGAGAGTGCCGTTAAACTGGGATATGTAACCGAAGCGGAATTTGATAAGATCGTAAGGCCTGAGGAAATGGTGAAACCGGGTATTCCCGGGAAAAAATAGAGCGCTTCCGAAATGACATTGCAATAATGTCATTCCGAGCCCCGCATTGCGGGGCTCGGAATGACAAAAGCGAAGTGATCGAGATGACAACTTAATTACGAAACACAACACTAATTACTGATAACTGAATTCGAACCTTGACGAAGGTACTATTGTATAGTACCATTAATTATGAACACCAAACAGCGTAAAACACTGGCCGCCATATTTAAGAAACCAACACCAGCAGGGATCGAATGGCGGGAAGTAGCCTCGCTCATCAAGGCGCTTGGCGGCGAGATCCGGTATGGGGACGTTTCAAGAGTACGCATTGACTTGCAAGGTGAATCGGTTAATATAAACAACCCCCATCCCCAGAAAGAGCTAAAACGATACGCAGTAAGGCTTGTCAGGGAATTATTGATACGAACAGGAGACACGCCATGAATACAGTTAGCTACAAGGGATATATCGCCAGGATTGAACCTGACCTCGATGACGGCATTCTTACCGGCAGGGTTATAAACACCCGCGATATAATCGGCTTTCACGGAGAAACTATTTCTGAAGCTATAAAGAGCTTTCATGCCGCCATTGATGAATATCTTGAAGACTGCAAACAAAGAGACGTAGATCCAAATAAACCATATTCCGGCAAATTTAACCTCCGTCTTTCGCCACAGCTTCACAGCGAGATTGCATCTGCAGCAGAAAAGGCCGGTAAGAGCCTTAACAAATGGGTTATCGATAAGATTGAACAGGCCACTCATGATATTTAAAATACCACTTTTTTTCTTTCTTATCTTTTTTATACACCAAGACAGCGATTTCAGTAATCAGTAATCAATGCTAAGTAGGCGGAAAATCCCTCTCTTGGCCTCCGGGCAAAGTAGAGCTGTTTTAAAGCATAATGGGAAAACAGATGAGATCACACTATATGGATATTTTTATGGACCCCGCCTCCGTGGCCGTCATAGGGGCAAGCCGCAAGACAGGAAAAGGGAGCTTCAATGTCATCGAAAACATGCTGGATTTCGGTTTCAAGGGTGAAATATATCCCGTAAACCCCCTGACCGACGAAATCGTCGGTATTAAGACTTACAAGGATGTAAAGGACATAGGTAAAAACGTTGACCTGGCAATTATCGCCACCCCAAGGGAGAACGTTCCACGAATCACCCGGGACTGCGCGGATTTAGGGATAAAGGGGGCTATCGTGGTGCCACAGGGATTTGCCGACGCAGATGACGAAGGCAAGGCCCTTCAGGATCAGCTCACGCAGATTGCCCGTGACAATGGGATCAGGATATTGGGGCCCAATACACTCGGCATTGTCAATGCCTTTTCCGGGTTTACCTCCTCCTTTATGCCGCTTGCCAGGGAAAAAGTTCCCGTTGGGATCATCTGCCAGTCAGGGATTTTCTTTGTAGGTTCTGCGATTTTTACCGGTATGATGGGCAAAGGGATCGATATTGCAAACGGCTGCGATGTCGACTTTGCCGACGCCCTGGACTACTTTGGTCAAGACGACGATACCAGGGTCATCTTCATACATATCGAGGGAATGAAGCAGGGCAGACGGTTCTTTGAAGTGGCCCGGAGTGTTGCCCGCAAAAAGCCGGTCATCGCCCTAAAGACCGCAAGAACCCATAGGGGAGCACAGGCCGCGCAATCTCACAGTGGTGCCATGGTAGGCAACCATGAAGTCTTTGAGGCCGCCTTCCGCCAGGCCGGGATCATCTCTGCCCGCGACCCCGAGGAGGTCCTGGACTACACAAAGGCATTCCTGAACCTGCCCGTCATGAAGGGCAACCGTGTGGGGCTTGTCACTCTTACCGGGGCCGGCGGGATAATCCTGATCGATACACTCCAGGAATACGGCCTTGAGATGGCCAAGCTATCTCCCCGTACGATTAAAAAAATAAAGGACCTGTCCCCTGCCTGGATGCCGATTCAAAACCCCCTGGATATATGGCCGGCCCTTATGAAGCACGGGATGGAATACGTCTATGAACTCGCACTGACCGAGATCCTGAAGGACCCGGCAGTGGACGCTGCCATCTGCATCGCCATTGCACCTGAACTCCCCGAGGATTTCCACCTCGACATCACAGGTGTGATCAAAAAGACCGCGGCCTCCTTTCCTGAAAAGCCGGTTGTCGCCTGGCTTTACGGGCCAAACCAGCGCTCTGTCTCACAGGGACTGGAGAAGGGAGGATATGTTGTGTCTCTTCCCACACTTCCACGTGCGGCCAGGACCCTGGCCGCGCTGTACAGGCGCGGACAGTTTCTCCAGTAGACCACCTCGTCTCCTCCCATATTTCCGATGTTAACCTTTCCTGGCAGTCAGAAAAAAACCGATTGCAATCACCGCACCAAGGACACCCATAGGCCAGAATTCGCTCGCACCAACACCATGATCTCTCGCAAGGTCAATGGCCAACCCCAACACCGGCGCAATGATCATGGTTGCGGAACTCTTTGCCTGGGACTCGATTGAAAGGACGGTCGCACCCTTTGCCTCATCGCTGTGCGCGTCGAAACGGCTGATCAGGACCGGCCTCCAGATATTCTGTATGACATAGAGCCCCACGAACCCTGCTATCATGATCCAGTGTACCTCGTAATACATGGCAGGGAAAAGCACTAATAAAACTACAAAGCTCACACCCCAAAGCAGTCGCGCTGTCCTGTCTTCCTGCCCGGTCTTATCCACCAGGCGGTAAGCATTGCGGCTGGCCACGGCAGACAGGATAAACAGCACGAAAAAAACCGGACCTATAAGAACCACCGACTTCTGCTCATCGGTGAGCTGAATGCCGGAAAACAGAAATACCGTCAAAGGAAGTGACGCAGCCATCAGGATGGGCTGGAGGTAGTCCTTTGACGCCTTGAAAAAACCTTCAAAGCCCATGGACTCCAGTATAAGCCTTCTCAGAATCGCCTGTTTTACCGAGACCAACAGGGTCTCCTTGAGGTGAGTTACCATCTCCCGGATGGAGGTTCCTTCCCCTATGTCGCCGTCGACCTCTTTGGGGTAGCCTAAGAAGTTGATGATGTTAAGGATATACGGGATAATTGCGAAGAAAAAAACATAGATAAAATTGCTCGTTAAAAAGACAAAGAAACACGCCAGTATCACCGACACCGCCGAACCGGTCTTACTCCATGAGCGGGTATACCCGTAGATCCTGGTCCGTTCGTTCGTTCGACCCTGGATGCGCAGCCACGTGAAGATCATGGCCTTGTGCGTGCCGGTCCGGAATGCATCTCCGATGGCAAAAAAGACCATCGCCAAAAAGAGAAGAGGCATCAGTGTATGCTGTGCGAGCTTACCATCAAGGGCCGCCGTTCCCGATAAACCGAAAATTGCAAAGCTTACAATGTAGGCTGCAAAGCTGAGAATCATCGACCTTCGCCGTCCCCATAGGTCTGCGATGGCACCGGTGGGTATCTCAATAAGGTTGATCATTATCTCGCGAAAGGCAATTAACAACCCGATGAGGAAATAGGACAGACCCATTTGCCTGAACGCCAGCAATAAAAAATAGTCATAGTACTGCTGGTTTTTTAGAAAGCCGTAAAGGCTGAATCTCTTTAGCATATCCCCGCCATAATATCTTCTCAGACCGCCTGGAAGCGAAGAAAATTTGGTTCATCAGGTTAATGAGTACGCCTCGAGACAACATATGATTGTAAGGTTGAAGCCTGCCCGCCGGACGGCAGGCGGGGTTGAAGCAGTCTTTTCGTAGTGACTGCTGGAAGGCCTTCGTGATTTCAGGCTGTTATGGGATGGGGGACCCCCTGGCTTCGACGCTCCGAAGGAGCGGAGGAGAACAGCGGAGGGGGGAGGCTTGTCCCGCCCAGAGGGCGGGGCTTCACCCGCCCATAACTTCTTGAAATCACCATGCCGAGAAGCTCGGAATCGAAGAAAAGACTGCTTCAACCTTCGAATCTAATAACTTCACATCTGAAAAGTTTGCCCGTACTCATTTGCCGGATGATCCGAAAATTCTACGGCTTACTTTCAGTTCTCTTTTCCCTTCAGTCCCGTCTGCCGTCCGGCGGGCAGGCTTCAGTCTAAACACCTTCAGCCTGACTACGTGAGTAGTCACAAGGTCCTCTGTACGAGTTTGAGAGCAAATCCTAACAGGACCAGGCCAAAGATCAGGCGTACAGTACGGCCTTTTAATTTTTCGGCCATTACTCTTGATCCCAACTGCCCGCCCATAAAAGAAAAGACCGCTGCCGTGAGGATAAATTTCCAGTCTGTGTCCGCAAGGGAGATGTGCGCAATAAAGCCGCTAAATGACGAAAATATGACGACAAAGATAGTAGTCGCAGCGGCAGTCTTGGTGGGTACTTTCAGGACATAAATCAGAAGAGGCACAATAAAAACCCCTCCTCCAATACCTAAAAGTCCGGCCATAAACCCTATTAACACTCCGATGCCGCCCCCGCCGATAATCCTGCGAGCAGTGCTGACAGCCTTCCCCTCTGATTCGATCTTTTTGGAAAAGAGCATGCGCGTTGCAGCAAGTATAATGACCATGGCTAGAATCCCGGTAAAAATACGAAGATTGATCCGGCCGGTGACCATAGCTCCTATGGGAGCACAAAGGGTTGAAGTGACAATCAGAGGCAAACCGATTTTTACGTCAACCATTTTTTTACGGAAGTAGGTAATGGCCGCCGACATGGCGGCAATACCGTTTAAAAAAAGGGATGCTGATACGGCTGTGGTCACGGGGAACTTCAACAGGACAAAAAGCGGGGAAAAGACAAGCCCCCCACCAAGTCCGACCATGGTCAGGATGAAAGATGCCAGGAAAATGATCCCCAATAATAGAACAAGAGGCATGAATATTATTCTCCTTTCGTGACTACTCACGTAGTCAGGCTGAAGGTGTTTAGACTGAAGACTGAAGGGAAAAGAGAACTGAATTTTTTTTAGGGATAAAGCAGTTACAATAATACAATAATAGGAGCTCCATGTATGGCACATTCAGCCCTTTGCTAACAGTCTTCAGCCCCGCCTGCCGTCCGGCGACCACCACAAAACGACGGCACTGCTCTTTTCCCGATACATGGCTTCTTCTTTCTTTTCCAGCAAATACTTTTCCATCATTTCTTTAACGGCCTTATCAATTTCCATAAATTTTCCAATAAAACCCGCCATATACCTTATTTCTTCCTCTAAATTCCGCTCATGGATATAATCTAAATATCTTACATTTACCAATCTTCCCCACTCGCGCAAGATTACATATGCGAAGTAGTCGGCATCCGGCTCAAACTGGCCGGTGTATTTTTTATTGGTCAGCCTTTCAAACATCTCCTTTACAATCTCATCTCGCCCGCACGGCTGTATTACTGCACAATATTTTTTCGATGCATTCTCCATCCTCTCTAAAAGCCGTTCAACATCATCCACTTGCCAGAGGAAATGGGAACAAACAACCAGATCAAATTTGCCTTTTATTTCATCATCATCAACTTCCTGCCAGTCTTTATTTACAATTTCAACGTTATCGAGTTTGTCCTCCTCCAGATTTGTTTTTAAGTTCTTCGCATTGATTTTGGAAAACTCGATACCGACAATGCTTTTCACCCTTTTTGACAGCGGGATCGTCAGTGTACCGGGCCCGGTTCCAATCTCCAGGACCTCAAAGTTGTCAGCCAATATTTCACTTAATATTCCGGTTGTTTTTCTACCGAATTCGTAATCATTAAACTTGATCCGCATGGAAAAGCCCTGCGCAGTTTTCTTAAAAAAGTCGGCATCATAACTGATTTGCGGCTTTATCATCCTCTCTTTTCTCATCTCATTCCATGTATCTTGCCAGTTTATCCGATATTTGAGATTTCTTCTCTTCATTTGAATCACCTCTCAAGTTATAAAATCGCGAAGCGATTTTATGTAACGCGGCTTCGCCGCTTAAGAAAAAAAGAATTTCCTAAGCAATCAAGTTATAAAATCGCTTCGCAATTTTATTGAAGCTCCGCTATTTTCCATAACCTCTTCGTATAACTCCCCTATCTTGACCTTGACCTTTTCGAGCTGTGCCAGCCCGGAAGGAGTAATGCGGTAATATTTCCTTTGCTTGTGGTCTACAGTCCTGCACTCAAAGGTCAAAAGGCCCAGCTTAACCATCTTGGCCAAGGTGGGATAAAGCGTTCCCGGGCTTAATTTGTAGCCATGCCGTGCCAGCTCCTCGATCAGGCCGACTCCGTAAACCTCATCTTTGGCAGCGTGATAAAGGATATGAATCTTGATAAAGGCCAGGTCAACTTCTCTGATCATAGTCCCCCCGTTTTTATCTATAGTCGATATCCATATATATTATCGATATCCGATAATGTCAAGACCCTAATGTGGTTCATCCGGCAAATGAGTACCGCGAAACTGTTCAGACATGAAGTTGGCAGATGGGAAGGGTGAAGCAGTCTTTTCTTCGATTCCAAGCTTCTCGGCCTGGTGATTTCAGGCAGTTATGGGCGGGTGAAGCCTCCCCCCTCCACTGTTCCCCTCGACTTCGCTCGGGGCCAGGGGGTCCCCCATCCCATAACAGCCTGAAATCACGAAGGCCTTCCAGCAGTCACTACAAAAAGACCGCTTCAACCTTCAAACTCGCAATCATGTGTTGTCTTGAGGCGTACTTATTGACCGGATGATCCATTCCCGTTCCCCGCCTTCGCGAGGACAGGCTTCACGGGAATGACTGTGCTTTGCATCCGTTCGTTAATTATTTAGTGTAACCATCAATTCCGACAATCCTGTCGAAAGAATCAACCACCGTTCGACATTTCTTGCCACTGTTCCATATCAAAACTTGCGATTTTTATTGACTTTTCATAGTATTTCTTTATAATTTCAAAGTCTTATCCGGATTAAAAAAATTTGGCACGTCCTTTGCTTTAGTAGACACCCACGGGCTTACACCCATGGCACTAATAGATAAAGCGTGGCTTTGAGGCCGTAAGCCTCGGAACCGAAGAAAAGGTCTCAATAACACGCTGCTTCATTATTAAGCTAACACAAAGGCATTCACCAACGGGCTCACGCCCGTGTTCCTCTGCCTGTTCTTGATAGTGAAAATAATCCCATTAATGGATGGACAAAGCGGGTATTTAGAAAAAGGAGGACCCCAATGAGTTTGGTAACGGCTGTAGATCTATCAAAAACGTATGTCACCGGACAGGTTGAGGTTAAGGCACTTAAGGGTCTTAATTTTGAGATTGAACCGGCCTCTTTCGTCTCTTTCGTCGGCCCTTCCGGCAGCGGGAAGACTACGCTTCTGAACCTTATGGGCTGCCTGGATAAGGCAACCGAAGGGGAACTGGTGGTGGCAGGCGAGCATGTCAACGCACTTGACAGGCGGCAGAGCGCGTCATTCAGGGGTTCGTTCCTGGGATTTATTTTCCAGTCCTTCAACCTCCTCCCTGTGCTGACCGCCTATGAGAATGTGGAATATCCCCTGGTAATGATAAAAAACGAATCCAAATCAAAACGAAAGGACATGGTATTGAAGGTCCTCAACTCGGTCGGAATACTCGACTTGAAAGACAAATTTCCTGACCAGCTATCCGGAGGACAGAGGCAGCGGGTCGCTGTTGCACGTGCCCTCGTTACCCAGCCAAAGTTAGTGCTGGCTGACGAACCCACGGCCAACCTCGACCATGCGACCGCCCGGAACGTAATTCGGCTCATGCGGGACATGCGGGACGAGTTCGGGACCACGTTTATCTTTTCCACCCACGACCCGAGGGTTATGCACGAGGCCGAGGTTATTCACACGCTGGAAGATGGCAGGCTGACACACACGGAACAGGGTTCAGACAGGAGGGGAAATCATGACTAATATCTTCAAAATAGCCGTTCGCAACCTGCTGCGCTACAAGAGAAGAACCCTCCTCACGTCCCTGTTGATCACTCTAGGGGTGGTGATGGTAATCCTCTTCTCAGGCCTTTCCGGCTCCTTTAAACAGATGATGATCGGCCTTATCACCGACGCCACGTTGGCCCAGATGCAGATCCATAAAAAGGGATATGTCTCTTCCATTGACAGCATACCTCTTAATCTGAACCTGAAACCTGAGGCATACAAAAAGGTCAGGGATATGCTTGAGAAAAATCCGCAGGTGGAATCCTATTCACCGAGGATAAAATTGGGCGCCATGTTGAGCAACTACAAGGAGACCACCAACATCCGGCTCAATGCCATTAAGCCGGATAGCGAAATTAAGGTCTGCCCCGCCCTACCCGATCGCATCACGTTCAAAGACAGGGAATCAGGACAGGGTCTTATAAATCCCGGTGAGATCATAATCCCTGACAAATTGGCCAAGGGTCTCAAGATAAAACATGGCGATACAGTGGTCCTTGTGGCCCACAACAGGGACGGATCCGTAAACGGCCTTAACTTCACGGTAGCCGGTGTCATAGAGAGCGTGGCCGGTCCCCAGGGAAAGGAGGGGTATATACATATCAAGGATGCCCGTGACCTGCTCCGTATAGATGTGCCGGAAGTAACAGAAGTGGCAATACGCACCCGGGATTTCCGTAAGATCGATACTCTTTATG
>JAFDHL010000146.1 GCA_019308785.1 Deltaproteobacteria bacterium | reverse complement strand
GCCTAAGATGATATGGGCACATATGTTCAATCCGCAATCATGTGTCAGGATGACACTGCGTTCAAAACAGGCCACATCATGGCCGCGATTAATCTTTTTAAGGGTTGAGTCATGAGCTGATTGAAGGCCGTATTCAACCCAGACAAGATAGTCTTTCTGATAGGAGCCCAATAGCGTTAGTACGTCCGTATCCACACAATCGGGCCTTGTAGCCACTGACAGACCCACCATGTCTTTGTGGCTCAGGGCCTGGTCGTAAAGGGATTTCAGCTTCGAAATGGGGGCATAGGTATTGGTAAAGGATTGAAAGTAGGAAATGAACTTTTTGGCCTTGTAGCGTTTCCGGATATAGCGTTGTGACTTAGTAATCTGTTCATTAATGGAAAGGCCGTGATTTAAGAATGCGCCTGTTCCTGATCCGCGTGGATCACAGAAGATAGAAATGGTTCCATCCCGATTCGGGCATCCCAATCCCGCATCAAGGGATATCTTTTGAACCCGTTCCCCGAATATTTCTTTCAGATATGTATTGAAATCACGATATCTTTTCAAAGGGAAAGGCTCCAGCATGGGTTAGGAAACAGGGAATATCGATGCTGGCCATATCCTTGCCCCTTCATAAGTCAATTCCACGGCTTTGAAGTCGGAAAGTCATACCTGAACAGCACCCTCAATAATCCCTTTCACATCCGCTGGGTTCATGGATACTGCCCATGTCCACTTTCCAAAACCGCCATGTTCATTGACGGCCTTCACCCATTCATCCAAGAACCTGCGTTTTGTCTTATCACGCTGGGAGTCCTGTCCTTTAGTTTCCAGAATGAGAAAATCTCCGGTCTTGAGCCGGATAATGAAATCCGGCCGATATTTTCTGACCACTCCGGCAAAGATGAAAAGGATTTCAAATCCAAGGTGGTCGTTTTTTACCCATGCCTCAACATGGGCGTTGTGATCCAATTCAAAGGCTTCACTGGCCTCCCACGAACTGTCAAAGACACACATATTGATGTGAGATTTTTGAGTGTGTTCGCAGGGCTTGCCCGTATACCACGCCTGCATATTTCCTGTAGCACGAATAGGAAAGTCTCTATCAAATATAGGTTCGATGGATTCTGAGTTCTCAAAACGAATGGCTTCCCAGATGTGCTGGACCACCTTGTTCATATTAAGTGTTAAGAGAATACGACGTTTGGCATCATCTTGATAAAACAGCGGCGGCAGTATTTGAATCCTGTCAGATAAAATAAACGCCTCTACCAGCCGTATCAACTGGGCCAACAAATATTCCTTGCTCGCCTTCCAGCCGGGCTTTATTTGATCGAAGACATCTCTTGCCGTTTCAAAAATGATTTTCTGTATCCTGAACTTTCGCGCCAGATCTTCCAGGTCAATAGTTGAAATCCGGGTCACATCGGGCTTTCCTTCCACCATGGGAGCAAGCTCTGCCAGGGTTGCAGTATCATAGGCCGATAATTCCAGGGGAGGCACTTTATCCATATCCAGATTGAGCACTGGTTTAAAGACATGTTCGATGCGAATGACATTTGGCCAGCTTATCTCAAATTGTCTTTTCTCAATGACCGCTTCAATGCGTGTTTTGGGTGTGGGTGGTGGTGGCGGTGGTCCGTCCCGGGATTCGTGCGGCAGGAAAGTGAAAGGCACCCCGAAGATATTGACATACTCTGCTTCGAATAGGCCCGTTTCCGGATTTACCTCATAAGAGGTCCTTCTTAAGCCCCGGCCAACCACCTGTTCACACAGCAATTGGCTGGAGAAGGCGCGAAGTCCCATAATATGCGTCACGGTCTTTGCATCCCAGCCCTCGGAAAGCATACCCACGGAGATCACTTTTTGTACGGATGCACCCTGCTTACCAACCTGGCCAACGGTGTCGACTATTTTGCGAAGAGACTCTGCCTGTTCTTTCTTGGATAGTTTACGGGTTGGCCCGTTTTCCGATTCATCATCCTGAACGGCATCATCAAAGGAGATGGCTTCCTCCTGGGATTCGGCCAGTTCAAGAACCTTGGAATCAATATGGAGAATTTTATCTGGAATACACAGCTCATCAATGCGGATCTTTTTGTGGTCAAAGGCATATTTCACTCGAGCGGCAGTCTCGGTCCTATTCGCAACGGAAATCATAACCGGGGGCGTCTTAAATCCGGCATCTTCCCAGGCTTTTGCTGTTTCCAGCCAGTCCTTTCCTAAAAGATAATATCCGTTGGTTACCAGATCGGGCAAGGGTTCATGCGATTCTGCCTTCCTGTTAATATCGTCTTTTACTTCATGGTCATTGTAAATATGATAAAGGCGGGACTTATAATCCTTGGTCAATTTACCATCATCACGGATGACTACTCGCGGGGTCTTTACGAGACCTGACTCTATGGCGTCATTCAACCCGAAATCGCTGACAATCCATCCGAAAAGGGCCTCTTCAGAACTCTTCTTGCCCGATGGTGCGAAGGGGGTGGCTGAAAAATCATGGCAGGCTAATATGTTTCTCGACTCATGGATTCGATCCAGTCCGTTTACCCATATGGTCGCTTCTTCTAATTCCGCCTTTATTATCCCTTTTACCTTTGACTCGGCCGGCACGCGCCACGCATGGTGGGCCTCATCATTGATCACAACAATGTTATTTGCCTTCGCCATCTCTCCTAAGACTTCATGGACATACGCCTCGTTGCTCTTCACACCCCTTTTATCCACGCTCTTCTTTTTGGCGATCTTTT
The DNA here is from genome assembly GCA_019308785.1 of Deltaproteobacteria bacterium. Lineage (GTDB taxonomy): Bacteria > Desulfobacterota > DSM-4660 > Desulfatiglandales > Desulfatiglandaceae > JAFDHL01. The sequence continues at coordinate 7,055 of JAFDHL010000146.1, read as the reverse complement.
CTTCGTTCTCCCATTGAAGGGCGTGCCAGTTGCGAATGAGGACTTTACCCTGGCGCAGTTTTTCCTTGAGCCCGATTGGTATGACATTGAACTCATCATAGTAGTTTTCAAGGCCGGAAGGCATTAACACCTGAAGACGGCTTTTTACTGTAAGTCCCGGCGCCACAACGAAAATATATTTGGAGAACCTTGCATCCTGAGGATATGTGATCTTGTTCAATACCTGCCAGGAAATCAGCATGGCCATTACAATCGTCTTGCCAGAGCCGGTTGCCATCTTGGAACAAAGGCGCTTAAACGGCCCTCCATCAAAAGGAATATCTATGCCTATCCTGTCTGCACCTGGCGCTTCGGTGAGCCAGATAAGTGTCTCAATGGCCTCCAACTGGCAAAAAAAGAACCGGCGATATTCTCGTTCCTCAGGATTCTTCCAATGTTCCAATAATCGCCTGGTAATCCCCGTAACCCCCGGATATCCGTTTTCACGCCACGCATCGACGCGGGTTCTTATCTGGTTTACCAGGGAGATTTCAACAAAAACGCCAGGATCATCAAATGCCTTTGATCCTTCTGAAGCAACTACATAGCCTGCCGGACGTCTCCCATCTTTGAGCGAAAATAACCGGGTCTCCCTGTCATAACTCCAGTAATGCTTGGGCACCTCATAGGGAGAATTGATGATGAGCCGATCTATTTTATTACTTGTGGGGTTTTTCATATTCTTGGTCATTTTGCGGTCGTCATTTTTTAATCAAAAAAGTAAATCCTTCCTGCTCGAAATGGTGGTCATTAGTAAGCGCTTCTACCAGTGATTCAGCACTCATAACGTTCATAGAAATACAATCGGTCAGGCTGTATTCCTTATCGCTTCGGTTTTCATAGAAAATCAGCCCCTTTAAAAAAGACTCGCGAGTTTGAGGAATAACCTTCACGTTTGGATTTTCCAGGATAGCACGGACCATTTTTGCTGCTTGCTTTCGCATATGCTCGCCTCTTGAAAGGGCGGCTAAGAATTCAGTCAACACTTCGTCCGTTGTAACTATGAATACCTCACCTAAATCTGATCTTGCCGCTTTAGCAGCCTTTGCCCATGGATCATCAGGATTCACTATTGCGATCCAGTAATGAGAATCCGCAAAGACCGTTTTCATTGCTTGGGTACCCCGTACAGGTAATGATCCAGATTATCATTCAGATCACTGGGCAGTTTATCCCATTCTTCTTGAGGAATTTCTCTGGCAAGCTCTTCCAACAAATCTTCAATTGGGCGTGCAGACTTATCGTAATGTGTCTCGGAAGTGCTAAGCCTCAATTCATCCACCTGCATGACTCGGAGGAGTTTTCCTTGTGGCGAGTATTCTCCTGAACCCTTTACAAACATTCGAGCTGTCTTATGCTCCTTCAGTGCTGTTGTGACTTGGTCCTCCTGCTCGGGGGTGAAAACTGCCGTAACCGCGGTATCTTCACCTGACCAGAGTTGAAACCTACCCTTCTTGACATCGGCTTCGAATACCTCTCCTCTAATTTCGACACGATCTTCATGGGGTGTTTCAACGAATTTTTCCAGCTTTTGTCTATTTGCCAGTGTTAAATACGCTGGCTTCTTCTCAGACACTTGCATTTCCACCGCCTCATCGCCATCAAGGCTTTGGCCCCACCTGGCATACTCGGGCAACAATGCCCTCGGGAATCTTTCAGGTAACTGAGCGTCTGCCCCAATTGCCTCATACACCTCATGGGCCAATTTAACAGCTTCATTGATCTCAACGGGTTCTGGTTCCCAAAAGGCTGTTTGGTCCTTTTCTTCAATAAAAACCTCAAGCGGTGCAGTTGCGCTCCCATCCTCAATCCTTCTCAAACACAAACGTACCCTCTCCTCAAAATGGGATGGCAGTCGTTCACGGTCAGGATTCGCGGCTCGCCAGAGAGTTTTGGCGGTTTCTGCCACCATCTTCTGAAATTGGCTCAATTCGCTCAGGGCTTGCAAATCCAGAGCATGGTCACGAAACCGTTCCCCTTTAAAAGTCAGCCTTACCACCTCTTTCCATTTACCAGCCATTATTGCACCTCCAGAATCTTCAGTGATTCGATTCCCCGGTCATCCACGATCTTTACTGCTATGCGCCGGTTGTCGCCTGTCTCAAACGGCAACGAAACCGTCCCGCGATAGGCTTCAATAAGTTCCTCGTCGATCTCCGCCTTCAGGTTCTTTGCCAGGCGCGACCATCCGTCCTTTTGGCCGGACATGGGGAAAAACACCTGTTTCGGGAAAAGGCTCCTGCCATCGTAGTCGGTATCCAGCATCCATATGCTGATCTTATCCGTTCCACCCGATTCAATCACTCCCGTCTTGGTGTTCCAGTAATCAAAACCCAGGACCTCTACGCGATATTTGCCCTTGTCTTTGCCTTTCTGGATCTCTTCAAGCCTCACATCGGGTTGACCCATAAGCCAGAAGCTCTGATTACTTCTCCTTTTCTTTTTCAGGTCTTCGGTCAAGAGGTCATCATCCATCTGGGCCTTGAGAAGCGTGACTCCCGGCCAGTCGGTCTCATCAATGTCCTTGGCAGCCTCGGGGTCAAACTGGAACGCCGCAAAAACAATAATCTTTGGTTTGGGAACCAGCTTCTGGGCTTCCTCGATGGCTAATTCCACCTGTCGCTGTTCTAATGGAGCATGTTCGGAGCCGAAGGAGATAACCGCCCGAACCGGTTGACCGTAGATCCCCTGTGGTTCCCGCACAGAATCGGCCCCAAGATCATTCGGTCTCGTTTCCGCCTCGGCATGGAGCCATCGGGTTCCGGGCAAAGGCTCGACCCTTGAAAAGAGTATAAACTGGCCTTTCTTACCCCTAATCCCGGTCTTGAGCAGTTCGTCGCGCCACTCCGCGTGTCGTAACGTCTCACCGCTGCGGGCAACAGATTCATCAGCAGGGAGTGTCGTATCGCTATATGCACTTATATCATCCAGAGGTCTTACAACCGGCGCAGGCACTGCCTCCACAGTAAAGGGACCGGAGACCCTTGCCCTGGATTTGTCTACGAAAGGTTGGTCAAAAAGGGTTTCCTGTGCGGGCGGTTCATTGTTGGCAATGGACTTCAGGGTGATATGGGGCACGGTCTTGTATTTGAAACCACTTCCAACACCTTCTTCAGGATGAGCAAGCTCATAGTAATCATACAGTGCAGTCATCAGCCGCTGTTTGGCTAACGCAAGGGCCACGCGCGATGTATCGCATGTAATCCACCGTCTGCCCCATTGCTCGGCAACGTAGGCCGTGGTGCCTGAACCGCATGTGGGATCGAAGACCAGATCGCCGGGGTCGGTGGTCATTAGGAGGCAGCGGGAGATGACTTTTTCATTCGTTTGGACAACATAAATTAAGTTGCTTGCGCCCATCAAGTCTGTCCAGATGTTGCCCAATGGTGTTACAGGGAAATCCCCTAAATAACGGATGTAACGAAGTTTATTTTCTGTGGAAATTATCCTGCTGGAAGATATGAGCCGGTTTATTCCTTCTTTTGTTGTGCTCCAGTGCCGGGTAGGCGCGGGTTTATAATTCTTTCCACCATACTCTACGGGAAAATGAAATTGCTCAGCATAGCCATTAGATTCAAGACTTGTAGACTGAAATACGTCTTGAAGTTCAGTATTAGAAAATGATTTTAATTCATCTATGGTAAGGCGTTTAACTTCTCCATCTTTTCCGCGAATAAGATTATATTGTCCGAAGGATTTTTCAGTCTCGAATTTAGAAACATATAGCTGTCGATACTTGATCTTTTTTGTATCTTTTGCATACCATATTATGTAGTCCCCAAGAGTTGCAAGCGAGTTTAATCTGGCATCTGGACTGCTTACAGCGCCTGTTTTCCTGACTGAAATAATCGATACAAAATTGCCCACCCCAAACACATCATCCATAAGGCATCTCACCCGATGCACGTTCTCATCCGAAATCTGCACAAAGATGCTCCCGCTTTCAGTCAGCAACTCCCTCGCCAGCAGCAGCCTGTCCCGAAGATAGGTCAAATAGGAATGAATACCAAGTTCCCATGTATCCCGAAATGCCTTGATCATTTCAGGTTCAGCAGTAAGGTCCTCGTCCTTGCCGTCTTTTACATCCCGTTTGTTCACGAAGGGCTGGAAGTTGGAGCCGTATTTAATTCCGTAGGGAGGGTCAATATAGATCATCTGCACCTTGCCGGACATGCCTTCCTTTTCAAGAAGGGAGTTCATTACAAGAAGGCTGTCTCCGGCTACAAGGCGGTTTGACCAATTATGCTTGTGTTTGTAGAACTCAATGGCCTCCCTCAGAGGTGGGTTCTCCTCAGATGAGGCAAATAAAGAAAGTTGATCAAGCTTCTGCCCGTTTCTTTTACGAACTGCTTCAATAATTGAACGGGGATCAATGCGCTCATGGACATGAAGCGACACGTTGGGGATTTTAAAAGAGGTATGTTCGGCCTTGCCCGCCCATTGAAGGCTCGGATCAATATGCGGGTCATAAGCATATTGTCTTTTTCCCGTCTCCTTGTCCGTATCAGGGGTTACAAGGCCTACAGGGGGATTATTGACCCGTTTTTTTCCTTTGTGGTCGTATTGCTCAATTGGCTTCTTCCTGCTGGATTTTTTCTTTTTCCCTGCCATGAGAATTACCTCTCACAAACCATAATCCGTTTGCAATTGCAGATATAGATATTCTTTTTACGAAAGATTGACATTTTTATAGATTCATATCAAATCCACATCCCCGGTGCAAATTGCAGTGTCAACCGTCCGCCGGTTACCGTATTAATCATACTTCCATTCCCAGATCAGTTCAGTCTTCATATGTGAAAAAGGATGCGGGTTATCCAGTCCCCAACGTATCTTATCAACCATGAAATTTCTCCGTTACTATTCCGCCTTGTTCGCCCAACGTCCTCTTTTGGTGGATAGTTGGCATATCATCCCACGTTCGACCATCCAACAAACGCCCTGCTTTATTTTTACTAAATCCTCCCAGCTTTTTAAAGAGGAAAGGCACACTATGAGATATTCGATTTTAAATTTCGCCCGCATAGAACGGGATGCGTTCCTGGATGGATTTGAGTTCACTGGGTACAGGTGCCGTTATCATTGATCTCCTAAGGATAAAAAAAGAGTCTCTTTAAGATTGTTCAACCATGAAATATCTGCAATATCAACAGAAATTTCATGGTTTGTAAAATTTCCGATATGGTCGGCACATTTCTTCCTTTGGATTGAATCTTTCTCCTGGCAAAGGCCACACAATTGGTTATGGGCGAAATGTGCGGTGATTTAGAGTTTTGATAAAAGGGGGAATTGTGATAGTATCCCACACTTTCTAATAAAAGGCCTCAGCGCCCTATACCCTGGAGCAGGAAAATAGGGTCGGAAAGGAATTTATTAAAGATGGGAACTGAAGTTAATAATTCAGTGAAAGAAACCAACCAGGCTACGGGTTTAAATGCTGTTTTTAATCCCAGATCAGTGGCGATCGTGGGTGCATCTTCAACGTTTGGAAAATGGGGACAGCTGATAACCAGCAATATTGTGGCGGGAGATTTTCGAGGAAAGGTATTTCCCGTGAACCCCAAGGACGAGTTGATATGCGGACTTCCGGTCTATAGGCGTATCCTGGATATTCCGGAGCCCGTTGACCTGGTCTTTATTACCACGCCCGCCAAGACAGTCACGGGTATTCTTGAGGAGTGCGGTAAAAAAGGGGTGAAGGGGGTGGTGTTGATCACCTCCGGATTCAGCGAGACGGATGAGGCAGGCAAGGAGCTGGAGAGAGATATTGTCAATATCTGCCGGGAAAAGGGTTTAACGCTTATTGGTCCCAATACCATGGGTATTATCTGCCCTAATGTCAGCCTTTTCGCCACCGGGTCACACACAAGGCCCAGAAAGGGATCAGTGGCCTTTGTCTCTCAATCGGGCAACTTAGGCCTCCAGCTTATCCACTGGGCAGAGCAGCAGGGGATCGGTGTTTCTGTTTTTGTTGGATCGGGGAATGAGGCTATGTTCACATGTACTGATTATCTGGAATACATGGAAAATGATCCCCATACCAACATTATCCTTCTATACCTGGAGAGTGTGGTAGACGGCAGACATTTTCTGGAGGTGGCCAGGCGGATAAATCAAAAAAAGCCTCTGATTGTTTTAAAGGGTGGCCGGACTGAAGCGGGACGCATTGCTGCGCTTTCCCATACGGGCTCAATGACCGGAGAGGATGCAGTATTCAGGGCCGTATGCCATCAGGCAGGGCTTTTGGATGTGGCAGTGCCATGGGAGCTTCTGGATCTATCGGCGGGCTTTTCCTCCCTGCCCCTGCCAAAGGGAAACCGGGTAGGCATTGTTACTTTAGGCGGGGGATGGGGAGTTGTGACTGCTGATGAGTGTAATCAGAGAGGGCTTGTTGTACCTGATATTCCGGGGAGTATAATTGAAACGATCGGCAGATACCTTCCACCGTTCTGGAGTAAAGGCAACCCGGTGGATCTTGTGGGGACTCGCGACCTCGACGTTCCCATCGTGGCCATGGAAGAGCTCTTGAAATGGGAAGGGATCGATGCGGTGATTAGCCTTGGCATTGTGGGTCGTATGGAGCTTGTTCGCCTGTTGACCCAGTCTACTCGCAAGGTTGATACTTCTATTTCCTCGGAGTTCTTGGACCAGATAGAGACCCTCAGCCAGGAATATGAGAAAAGATACATTACCAGGATAGTGGAATTAATGGAGACCTACGAGAAGCCAGTGCTTGGTGTATCCCTGGCAAACACGGGCGAGGGGACTGTCCGTCCCGTAGAGGGAAAGAGATACAGCGGTGTCTTTTATCAGACTCCGGAGAATGCCGTTAATGTTCTCTCCAGAATGGTGGGGTATGGTCGATTCATTGAGCGAAAATAACAAAGTTCTCGAGTTTAATAATTTAGTAACGTTCAAAAGTGTATGCATCTTGAAGGGCATGGGACTCTTTTTTCAGGAATCGAAAAATTGGTTGCTGGATTGTACATGACCCTGCTACCTGAGGCGGGCGGGTA
>JAFDHL010000394.1 GCA_019308785.1 Deltaproteobacteria bacterium | reverse complement strand
GCCTTTCCACGCAGGGTTTTTTTGATCTTGCCCTTTAGCTCATCGGTTAATTGGTATCCTTCAGCGAGTTTGACAAAAAGAATAATACGTTGATCTTCCTTCCAGTTTTGCCCTATAGCCAGGCTATCGGCAATTTCTTCCATTTTTTCAACCTGATTGTATATTTCAGCCGTACCTATTCGGACTCCCGAAGGTTTTAAAACAGCGTCAGAACGGCCGTAGAAAGTCACTCCGCCTGTTTCACTGTTAATCACAATAAAATCGCCATGACGCCACACATTTGGATAGACATCAAAGTAGGCATCTTTATACTTTTTGTTGTCCGGATCATTCCAGAAGTAAAGAGGCATTGAAGGAGCAGGTGCTTCACATACAAGTTCGCCCTCCTTATCAACTACGGGATTGCCGTTTTCATCATATACATTTATCTTCATAGCTAATGCCGGAGACTGTAATTCACCGGCATATACAGGGCTTGTGGGGCTTCCGGTGCAAAAACAGCCATTTATGTCTGTACCGCCGGCGCTGGAATTAAACCAGAGGTCTTTTTTTATTTCCTGGTAAACATACTCAAAGCCCTCTGGTGATAGAGGTGAACCGGTTTGCCATATTTCCTTTAACGATGATAGATCGTAATCCTTGCCCGGTTTGAGTCCCTGGCTTTTGATAAAATTGATATAGGATGCGCTCGTGCCGAACATTGTCACCTTTTCATCCTGAACCAGCTTCCACATAGCGCCTGGATCAGGATAATTAGGATTGCCATCGTATAAAATGAGGGTATTCCCTGTCGCTAATGAGGTTAGCATCCAATTCCACATCATCCAGCTACAGGTTGTAATAAAAAAGTGAACATCATCTTTTGTTAAATCTGTTTGGAGTATCAGTTCCTTTAGCTGATTAAGAAGAATTCCGCCGGCCCCCTGAACCAGACATTTTGGCTTGCCGGTTGTTCCAGAGGAGAACATGATAAATACGGGATGATCAAAGGGTAATTGTTCAAACTGGATTTCAAGCCCGCTTTCTTTGGATAGAAAGTCTTCAAAATATACGGAGTTCGGGATATCGCTGATGTCAGGTTTTTCTTGCGTATAGGAGGCTACTACAACTTTTTCAATTGAAGGTATTCCCTTTACAATCTCGGCCGCATTAGAAAGAGAACTGAATGGCTTTGCTTTATAGAAATAACCATCAACAGTAAATAAAACCTTGGGTTCGATTTGGCCGAAGCGATCTAACACTCCCCCCGGGCCAATATCAGTGGCACAGGAAGACCATGTGGGCACCAATGCTCGTTGCGGCAAGCATTGCTATGGCCGTCTCCATCATATTGGGCATGTAGGCTGCTACTCGATCTCCAGGGGCAATTCCTATGTCCCGAAGTGATTTTGCCAAACGCGCCACGGTGTCATAGAGTTCAGCATAGCTCATTTTGGCCGATTTTTGGGTTTCCCCTCTGAATATAAAGGCCGTATGATCGTCTCTGAATCTCAGAAGGTTCTCGGCGAAGTTTAGCCTTGCACCTTCAAACCATTTGGATCCAGGCATCTTATTGATATCATCTATTATGGTAGCGTATGGTTTGGAATATTTTATATCCGCAAAATCCCAAAAAGAGGCCCAGAATTCAGGAATATTTTCAACTGACCACTTATATAGAGGCCTGTATTCCTTAAAGTCAGTCCCGTGTCTCTCGTTGATAAATTGCATAAATTTTAATATGTTAGAATTATTGATCCTCTCTTCCGATGGTTTCCACAAAAGTTTGGCCATGATAAATCCCCTTTTGTCATAAAGAGTTAACGTTTAATTAAAAGCCTAAAGGCCTTTTTAATTTGTAAAAATTTTTAATACCACTGATTCAATATTTTTTCAAAAAAATAATACAGGATTACTGACTCCCTTTTGCATAAGTGCCCTTTTACCTTGACTAAAAATAGTGTTTGGATTAAAATATTTTGCTTAACTTATCAAAAACACTTACGTAAATGGAATTTCACCTATCAGAACAGGTTTCGCTAAACAATGCAAAAGACAAGCCCGCTTATTGAAGAAAGGATTAACAAAACCCAAAAATTGAAGGCCATGGGCGTTAATGTCTATCCTGCAGGATATCAAACGGACACTATGGTATCTGACGCAATAGCGCGTTTTGGGGACATGGACGCCGAAACTCTGGAAAGGGAAAAAAATACATCAACCATAGCCGGCAGGATTATGTCCAGGCGGGACTTTGGAAAGGCATCTTTCATTCACATTAAGGACACAACAGGTCGCATTCAGGCATATGTCAGGAAAGATAAAACAAGCGATGAGGAATTTGAGACTTTCAAATTGATGGATATTGGTGATTTCGTAGGAATAAAAGGCTCCTTTTTCCGAACCAAAACCGGTGAATTGACTATCCTGGCAGAAGACATCACCCTCCTTGCAAAATCGTTGAGACCCCTGCCGGAAAAGTGGCACGGGCTGACAGATGTGGAGACCAGATACCGCCAGCGCTACCTGGATTTGATCGCTAATGACTCAATTAAAGACGTATTCGTCCTGAGGAGCCGGATTATTCAGGCCATCAGGCATTTCTTTATCAAGAAAGATTTCCTTGAAGTGGAAACCCCTATGATGCAACCCATTCCTGGAGGGGCAACGGCCAGACCATTTAAGACGTATCACAATGCCCT
>JAFDHL010000393.1 GCA_019308785.1 Deltaproteobacteria bacterium | reverse complement strand
TAAAAATGGGCAGGTAGTCCGCTTCTTCCTTTTTCCCGGGACTTGTTCCATCACAAAATCCGATTAACACTAACTGTGTCAAGTTATTTAATTATTTAACAGCGTCCCGCTTCCGCTTCCCACGGCCCCTTTTTCACACCTTGGTCCGGCCCCAGACAGAGAAACAGGGTTGATATGGATGAGCGCTTTTGAAATGATTATTAATAACGAACTAAAGTGATATCGCCTCCTGGACAGGCTGAATTTTTTCATATTCATGTCCGTGAATCGACCGGGCTTCCCAAAGGTCTACAGCCTGCTGCATATTCAGCCACATTTCCGGTGTGGAGTTGAACACCTTAGCCAGTCGAAATGCAATATCAGGCGTGACCCGACGACGCTCATTAACAATCTCGGAAACAGTTCTTCGGGAAACACCCATCAACCGGGCCAGTAGAATCTGAGACATGCCTGTTTCCGGCAATAGGTCTTCACGGATCAACTCGCCGGGATGGGTAGGTTTTCTGGTCCTATTTTCCATGATAATCCTCCAAATCTACATCAAAAACATCGACATTTTCGAAACGAAATGTGATCCGCCAGTTTCCAGTCACCCTTATGCTGTATTTCCCCTTCATCTTCCCACCCATGGGATGGAGCCTAAAACCAGGAAGACCGAGGGCTTCCAGGGAATTGGCAGCATCTAACACATCTAATCGCCTTCGAAGCCGATCTGCCATATCGGGTCGTACACCTTTTTTGTTCCCTTTCAGAAATAATTCTTTAAGACCTTTGTGTTTCCAACGCTTAATCATAAGGATTTGTAACGCAGGAAGTTACAATTGTCAATACCAATCTCTTCGCCGTGCTATACATTTTCCGGACAGGACCTGCAACTTCTCCCCTTTTACAACTTCTTTCGCAATCCAGATCTTATTGCCCGCTTCATCCCTGTCAGCGCTGAAATCAATACCATAGATGTATGGTAGTGACTGAATTTCCTGGCCGGCTAATTTCATCAAAGAATCGAATTAATGCTGGATGTGTTGAGTTATTTACTTTTTTACGGACGTGCCCTCGCTCCTGCTCACAATCCCAGGTCCTCGTTAATCAAAACCACCTTCACCCGTCCTTTGGGAAACGATTTTTCGGTAATTGTCCAGGTGTTACAGATTCGATCGGGGCTTTTGCACTCCTCGCAGCGGGAGTTCTTAACGCATGGCGTTTTTTTGTCAAGCCGCATGGCGTTGGCAGGTGCTGCATAGTCTTTGATTCGGAACATGGCCTCCTCCAAATCCGGGACAATCTTATTTCGCCCCACACAAATGACCACCTGTTTGGGGCCGAAGGTAATGGCCGCAACACGGTTGCCATACATATCCAGGTTAACAAGCTGCCCGGCTTCAGTTACTGCATTGGTTCCGGTAATAAACAGATCCATAAGAAGGGCCTGCCTCCGTTGTTCCAGTTTTTTTTCATCGGGCATGCTTTTGTCAAATACGTCAATAACCTCAAATTTTGGATGATCCTTTAAGGCCTCATAAATCCCTGTGGCTATAAAGGTCATGGAACCTCCCCAGGAAATACTTTTTGCTCCAGACTTAGGCAGGATTTCCTTAAGCACAATGTCTTTTGCGTGCGAGCTGCTATCCGCAATAAAGACTTCAAAATTGTTCTCTTCCAGTGCCTCTTTGAGATCATCCAGGCGAGCCCGCCAGTAATGTTCTATTGGTTTTTCCATATCATCCTCCATTAGCTGTGATAGTTTAAGCCTCTTTCCGGTTCACGTTACGGGTTGCAATTTTCAAAACTCAATACAATCTCAATTCTCTTTCTGTGAAGATTTTTCAATATCAACGATTTTGACACCCTGGACATAGTCCTTTGTTTCATATTTCGTGATCCTCATAAGCTTTTTAGTAATATCACCCATCCTTCTGGTCTGTTCCACAATCTTTTTGAGCCTTTCACACAGAGGATCATTTTTTTCGGCCTCCATTAACATGATTTCGCAATAACTTGAAACGCTCTGTATAGGTTGATTTAATTCGTGACACACAGCACCTGCCGTTTCAAGCAGGACCTGGAGGTTTTCCCTCTTGACTCGCTCCTCCTCGGCCCTCATTTCCTTTGTTACGACGGTCAAACATCCCCGTGAAAGATAAATCCCTTCCTGTTCATAGGCTTCCACAGTTGCAAGGTCCTTCAGCCACATAATTCTGTCCTCTTCAAGGGAAATTTTGTAGACCGCATCTATAGTTCCCGCTTTTTTGACATCTTCGCGCAATATTTTTCTGGCGCTATCCAGTTCTCTTCGGCTCAGGACCAGATACGTCTATCAAGGATGCTGTTCTGAAAGAACTCTGCCACCTTTGACGGCTCACACTGGAAAAGCTGTGTAAAACGCCTGCTTACGAATTCATACCATATCTCCTTTCCCGCCTCTTCCCATGCTGAGATATACGGGATGGCAGGATTGCCTGTTTTTTCAAAGGCACGGTAACAGGTAACATAATCCGAGATCCGCCTTTTTAAGTCCATGCTGTAGTTACCTTTTAAAATCCGCCCGCAATAGTCCCTGTCAATAATCTGATCAAAATCATGATGAATTGTCATGTTATCAGCCTCTGTAAAAGTGATAATGCATCCTTTCTTCTCAAAAAAATAGTAAATGAATGAAATTTCAGGGTCAAGGATTATAGCTGACAGCCGGATATTACGCCTTCGCGATTGACTCACAACCGGCTTTGTCTTACACTTCCCCCAGCCAGAAAGAAGGCCTTATTAACTGCGTGCCATATTGCAGGGGCAACACTGACCAACCGGGTTTGGTTTCGGCCACTAATCCGGAACAATTATGCAGGAGGAAGAATGATACGCCGTTCACACGGATTATATTGTCGAGTTTTTTTTCTGCTCATCCTGCTGACGATTCCTGCTGTCTTTTCAATGCATCCACACGCCTGTGCTAATGACCAGGACAGCCTGATCTTTATTCTCGACGCATCGGGAAGCACATTGGGTCAAATAGAGGGCCGGGCAAAGATCGACATTGTAAAAGAGGTAATGACGGATCTGGTAAAAGAACTGCCTGACGGCCTCAACGTAGGACTGGTCGCCTATGGCCATCGAAAAAAAGGCGACTGCCGGGATGTAGAGCAGATCGTTCCCCTTGGCCCGTTAGACAAGAACCGGATGATTGCCGGAATCAAGGGCTTGAGTCCCAAAGGTAAAGCCCCAATCACATTGTCCATCCTTCGGGTCTTCGAAGCCCTAAAGACATATAAGGAAGAATGCACAATCGTCCTTGTCAGTAATGGCAAGGAGACCTGCACTGGTGATCCCTGCAACCTGGTCCGGAGGTTGAAGAAAATCGGTATCAAGTTTGTCATGCATGTTATCGGCTTTGATGTTTCCACAGAGGATAAGGTCCAATTAGAATGCATTGCCGAGGCGGGTGGGGGCATGTATTACCCGGTCAAGGATGCCGGCGAGTTCCGGATGGCCGCCAGAAACGTGACAAAGGTCGCACCCAAACCAAAGGGCCCGGCACTGTGTGTTGGTGC
>JAFDHL010000145.1 GCA_019308785.1 Deltaproteobacteria bacterium | reverse complement strand
AAACAATATGGGAATGGAAGACAACAACATCTGCGTATAGGGGTGAAGGGGCTTCTGAAAGAATTCAGTAGCGGACGCGAACTCTGCGATTTTACCCAGGTACATAATTGCGATCCTGGTCGCAACATTCCGCATCAGACTCAGGTCATGAGTAATGAAAAGATAGGTAAGGCCGAATTCTTTCTGCAACCGAATTAGCCTGTTAATGATCTTGCCCTGCACAGATACATCGAGAGCCGAAGTAGGTTCATCCAACACTATAAAAGAGGGTTCGGTAGCCAGGGCGCGCGCGATTGCCACCATCTGTCGTTCGCCACCTCCAAGCGTAATTGGTGACTTGAAACGGTAGTGAGATGGAAGCTCAACCATATCGAGTAGATCGATAACTTTCTTTTCTATCGAACTACCCTTTTTGATCATATGGTGTATACGCAAAGGCATCTCCAGGATACTTTGAATGTTTCTCATAGGATTCAACGAAGATCCAGGGTCCTGAAAAACGATCTGGATATCCTTTTTTAGGTGCATGGGACGTTTCACCGCAGGTTGCGCAATATCTTCTCCCTTGAAAATAAGTGAACCAGATGTCGGTTCATATGTACCTACTGTCATATAAGCTGTCGTACTCTTGCCAGAACCGGATTCACCTACCAGGCCAAAACATTCGCCTTTTTTTACCGAGAAGTTGATTCCATCCACCGCTTTTACTACGATGTACTTTTTCTTGAAAATACCGGATAAATTGATCGGGAAATGTTTAATTAAATTTTTGGCTACAAGTATATTGTTGTTTGTGTGTGTAACATCAGGCATTTCTTCTGTCCTCCTGTCCATTCTGGTATAGGTAGCATGCCACCTGGTGTCCATCATCTACATCAATAAGAGGCGGCATCGCTTTGGTGCAGGGTGCGAATGCATACGGGCATCGAGGTGCAAAGCGACAGCCGGGAGGAGGATTACGATAATTGGGAATACGTCCGGGAATTCCCTCTGCAAAACCGCCACCGCTAAGACGTGGCACCGAAGCCAGCAACCCTTGGGTATAAGGGTGAAAAGGTTTTTTAAATAACAAGGAAGTAGCAGCCATCTCTATCATGTTGCCAGCATACATGACGTATACACGTTCTGTTGTCTCGCGAGCCAATCCCAATGAATGAGTAATTAAAATGAGTGAAGCTCCCTTTTTTTCAACCAAGTCTTTGATTAAGCGTAGAACTTGATCTTGAATAGTCACATCAAGGTTAGTTGTGGGCTCATCGGCAATAAGAAGGTCGCGGGCAGTGGCAATAGCAAATGCAATGCACACTCTCTGGCGCATACCTCCGCTGAGTTGAATCGGGTAACTATCTAGCATACGTTCTGGGTCAGGCAAACGCGCTTCATGTAATGCGCTTAGAGCAATATTTTTCTTATTTGCCACTTTCTGTCCAGAAGAACCGGCTGAATATTTAATGATATCATCCAATTGCTGCCCTATGGTGAAAACAGGATTGAGCGCAGAGGTAGGGTCTTGAAAAATCATGGATAAGCCTCTCCCTCTCAAATCTGCCAGCTCCCTGGAGTTCAGTTTAAGAATATTTTTACCACGAACAAAGATATCGCCCTCCGGAATCAATGCCAGGTTAGGCAGAACCCGCAATAATGCCTTCATAGTCGTCGTTTTACCACATCCAGCTTCGCCAACCAGTCCAACCTTTTCGCCGATTTTTACATTAAAATTGACACCATTCAACACCTTTAGCACACCACCATAGACTTTGAACCACACATGCAAATTTTTAATGTCTAACAACGTTTCAGACATAACGACTATGCCTCCTCAGGACTGAGAGCATCACGGATGCCATCACCAAACAGATTGAAGCCCAATACCACGAACATGATAGCTAAAGCCGGAAACAGAGCTATCCACCACTGAGTCGGCATCCGTTCAACACCTTCTGCGATCATAGTCCCTAAAGCTGGCTTAGGAGGTTGTTCACCTAAGCCAACGAAACTCAGAGCAGCACCAACTAATGTTACCCACCCTACATCCAATGCCATTTTCGTGAGGAGTGAAGAGGAGCAGTTCGGCAGAATTTCACGAAATAGGATATATATCTTACTCGCACCGGTGAGCTCAGCAGCCTGCACGTAATACTCGTTTTTTATCGACGAGGCCAGGGAATAGGTTATTCTTGTATACCATGGCCACCAACTCACAGTCACAGCAATCATGGAGTTCATGAGCGTTGGTTTCAACATCGCAGCTATAGAGAGAGCCAGGATAATAGGTGGAATGCTAATAAACACATCGGTTACTCTCATAATCACAGTTTCGACCCATGTACCCGAATAATAGCCAGCGGTTAATCCTGTTAACGTACCAAAAGGAACGCTGATAGCTAATACCACGATAGCCATAAGTAAGGCATTTCTAAAAGCGAAGATAATCCTCGACAGGATATCTCGCCCAATGGTGTCAGTGCCCATCAAGTGTTGCCAGCTTGGTGGTTGGTTCTTGCTCTTAAAATCGACAAACTTTCCCGAATGTTGTGGGTAAGGAGCCACATAGGGCGCAAACACCGCGAGGAAAAAAATTGTAACTACCATAACCAGGCCTAACACAGATAACCAGTTCCTGGAAAACTTGTACCATGTTCTTTTCAATGAATCCAGCGTCCTGGCCCATGGGTTTTCAAGAGAACTGGAAGTAAGCATTCCTTTGGTCGTCATTTAGACATTCCTCCCCAATAAACGAATGCGTGGATCCAAGTAGGCGACAATGATGTCTACCACGATATTCAGGGTAATAAACACGACACCAAGCACCATTACAACTCCAACAATCGCATTTACATCTTTATTGAGCATGACTTGTATGCCGTATCGCGCCAATCCCGGAAAGCCAAAAATTTTCTCCACCATGAACGCATAGCCAAAGGTCGCAGCGATATCCAACGCCATCACTGTAATGGGTGAGATCAAAGATGGTTTGAGCAGATACTTCCCGGTCACAACCCTATTCGGGACGCCGTAAGCAATCATTGAAGCGATGCAGTCTTTGTTCTGGTTATCTGCCATACTGGAACGTGTGATACGCGCTGCCTGCGACATAGGTGGCAAAGCTAGCGCAATAGCAGGTAAGATGAGATGCATAAACGCATCCCAAAAAAGATCAAATCGTCCGTTCAAAAGACTATCTATCGTATACATTCCGGTAATAGTAACTGGAGGTATGACTCCTTCAGTTAACCGCCCATAGGTTGGGAAGATATGCCAAACAAAGCCGAACAACAACATCAAGATAACAGCCCAGGCAAAAGCCGGGGTTACGATACCTAAATAAGAAAAAAGGCGGACTACGTTGTCAAACCACGTATTAGCATATCTTGCGGATATGACTCCCAGAGAAATACCGCCTACTATGATAAAAATTGCTGTTAATCCGACCAATTCCAAAGTAGCCGGAAAGAATTCCCGGATGTCCTGCTTGACCGGACGTCGAGTAACAAGAGAATCTCCGAGGTTTCCATGCGCAACTTCCCATAGCCACAAACCATATTGTTCGAGCAAAGGCCTGTCTAGGTGCATTTGCTGTCTGAGTCTTTCGACTACATCTACCGGTGCTCTGGGGCCCAGGGCCATACGAGCCGGATCACCAGGAACGATGCGCGCAATTAAAAATATCAATATGGATAGACCAAATAGAACAAATATTGAAATGGCCAACCTGCGCAGTACAAAAGGACCTAATCTCATTGAGCCTTCCTTTCTTCCAAACGCTACCAATTTAAAGGGGTGAGGCAGCAATATTCTTTACCTAAACTACCCCGCCCCTTTAGTGAAGTGTCAAATCGTCTTCCTATTTTTTGAGCAGTTCTGCCTTCTTCTCAACGAGAATCTTCATATCACGTACGTAAAAACTATAACCCATTGGTGGAGAAGAGGATTTTCCGGCTTTAACTCGTTCTGCTAACGGCCAAACGAGATAGTCTGCCTGATAACCAAACTCCAGAGCCTGATCGGCCAACCAAATCGTGGGAGCTAGATCCACAAGTGTATTCTGAATCTCGGCATACTCCTTGAAACGCTCATCCTCATCCACTGTCGCCAGCGCAACTTCGATAGCAGTATCGATATTGGGTGAACCGAGCCACTCACATTGCTCCCAAGTGCCCTGAGACTTGGAGTGATACCGTGTATCCAGCATCGAGCCAGCCTCATTGTAGTGTGCAGCCACGTAAACGACGGAGCCGTTCGGGGTGGTCTTCACGGTCTGTGCGTCGTCGATCATTAAACCAAAAGGTTTCTTAAAGATCTCGACATCGATACCGATCTCAGCCGCATTAACCTGGAACAGTAGTGCCACTTTTTCCTCATCGGGTACTTCAGCACACCAGGATAGTGTAAAGGGAATATTCTCCTTACCGGCATATGCTGACTTGGCCATTTCCTCCTTAGCTTTCTCTAAGTTGTAACTGTATTGCAAGACATCCTTGTTATGGCCGGGCAGTGTTTGAGGGACCGGACCAACGGATTGGACATAGTATGGCCAGATATCGTTAACTACTACGTCATAGTCCATCGCCCATGATAGTGCTTTTCTGAAATGGATATCATCTGTTGGCGGGACCCTAGTATTAAGCATGATCTGAAGATTATGTGTTGATAAATAGGCAATAGTCTCAACCCCTGGTATTTCACGGAGAGCAGCATAAGCTTCCATTGGTAGAGTCTCAGAGGTAATTTCTAATTCTTGATTCTTCATCATCGTACGGATAGCAACCTCGCCGGGGAAGGCAAATTCTTTGAAGAAATCAGGAGCGCCCTCTTCCCAGCCATCCCAGTAGTCGTCAAACTTTTCGCCCAGCAGGGATTCTTCCATCTTCATTTCTTTGACTTTGTATGGACCGCTGCCAGCGTCGTTAGTTAGAAGCCACTTCTTACCATAGTCGCCCATCTCCCCGTACATCGCGTTAGATTTATCAATGTTCTTCATGACCTGAGATTTGTTGAGGATGTAAAGACGCACCAATGCAGGAACAAATGGGCCAAACGGCCTTGCCAACTTGAACTCGACCGTGTAATCATCGATAGCTTTGACCGATTCAATACCAGCAATAATTTTGCCTTGAGCATCTTTGGTTTGCAATATGTATGCAAAACCCTCACCGATATCGAACAATCGCTCGGTACTGAAAACGACGTCTTCTGCGGTTAGTTCGTCACCGTTGTGAAACTTCACTCCTTTCCTAAGGTAAAAAGTATAGGTAAGGAAATCATCAGAGATGTCCCACTTCTCGGCCACGTGGGGTCTTACTGAACCATCCAGGTTCGGGAATATCAACGTATCGTATAACTGTACTATCGCCATGGTGTCAGAAAAATCTGTCCCCACAGCAGGATCGATATATGTCGGCCAATCCTCACACCAACGCACAATGCTCTCCGGATTGTGTTCTGCAGCAGAAGCTGCTGTAATTCCGATTACAGGGATAGCCAATAAGGCCACCAAAATAATCAAGTAAAGCAATGATTTAAGATTTTTCATATTATTACCTCCTAATAATAATTATTAATCTAAGTATCCTTTACTTTTAACTGTAAACTAACACGGGTAAACATATTCTGTTAGCTTAAAACAACGCATCTCGAAAACTCAACGTTTTTTCGATTTAACACCTCCTTTCTGAATAAAAACAAAGTCTATTATTGCATTACCAAACTATTGTTATTTCTACTATTGAAATGATTCTATTAATATAACACGAAGTTAAATAAAGATGATTAACTTTCATTCAAATCAAAGTATATTAAATAATCCTGTCTTCCATTAAAGTAATTAGAGCTAATACAAAATCTTGCAGAAAATCGGTAAAAACCTTCTGTATATTTCTGGGGAATGACCATACAACAAATGAACATGATCTTTCTTGATTCCTATCTCTATATACTCCCAACCAGGATAATATTTTCTAATATCTTGGAGCTTTGTCTCCAGGCAACTCCTTACTTTTGTGAACAATATTTTTCTCCGGTATCGAGTGATCCAGTCGATATGATATTGTGTTTTGTATACGGTGTGGGCTGCTTTGTATAGTTTCATCTGATAGCATGCCGATAAGCAGAAATTTCTTCGAATTGCATCTTACTGCATTACTTTTCTTTTTTGTATAGTATACTTTTTTTTATATTTTGTCAATAAAGGTTTGAGGGAAGTCTGTGTCAACTCTTTGGGGGTAGTTTTCTTTGGTGAAAAAATTTCTTCTGGCTTCGGGTAGACCTACCCCTTGTCTTACTGTTGCATTCAGTCGATTATAATGAAAATAAATGTCTGTCCCTATTATTATTCACAGTCAGGGTTTCCACCTGTTAAATATCACGACCTATGCCTGGCCACACAAAAGAACCGTCCCCGTGACAATCCTATTAGCGGCGGGGGCGGGTCTGGCGGTCACCTCTTTGCCTACCCTGACCTTGGCTGGCGCGCGGTGCTTACCTGGGGGCGCCTAGCCCCCGCCCGCTACATGTGGGGTTAGCCCGCATTGCTGGTCTGATTACGGTTCTACTGGTTCGTAACCGGCCTCGCTTAGAAGATCAGCAATAACTTGCTGGCCCTGTTTAGATGTGTGACGACCGTCAGCTCTGATGTATCCTTTTTCTCTGGGGTCCTCATCGTGATTTAATCCATTGAATACATCGTAAACACTCACGAACGGTATGTTGAACGCGTCAGCTGCTTGTCGGACTGCTGTATTGAAAATTTCCCAGCATTGTGTACACTCGATTTCCATGTTGCGTTTACGATGCTCACTGATGAGTGGATTGTAAAAATCTACTGCTCTGATAATGGTTGGCTTGCCATTTCGGAGAGCGAGTATTTCTTCATAGATTGCTTTCAAGTTCTCGATGTAGGGTTCGTACAACTGGAGTGTGCAGTCTTTGAGGTGGGTGACCAAGGCACAGTCTATACATTTTTCCATCCCCTCGCCTTGCACTCCTCCTTTGGATGGGTCTCCTTGTGGATTAACAAAGAGGACGATCACTTCAGCTTCAGCAATGTCAGCCTGGAGAGGTTTGAACTTAATATCGGATAGGGATTCAGGATCACTCTGCAATGCTTGTAACACTCTTAGCGCCGATAAACCGCCAACAGTATAGCCATAGCCAGGTATTCGGACAGTTTTTCCAGTGTCTCTCTCAATATTATCAGCGAATTTGTCGCCAACTCCCATTCCCGATGAATCGGTGATATAGACCAGGTCCCACTCTTCCAGTTCATCCAGGGAATCGGCAGCATATACAACACCACTAATAGCCAAAACAAAGACAAGAGCCAGTATTAAGCTTAAAATAAGGTCCTTTTACTTTTTAACATTAATAAAATCCTCCTATAATTTTTATTAATCTAAGAAAAAAGTAAAAAAATGGAAACAATTTTCGGCTTAGCTTTCACCTCCCTTCCTCTTGATAGGTTACCCAAAGGGGTTTTAATAAGTAGATGATAATGGTTGTTCGCAAGACAAGTAGGCATACAATATGTGATAAACTGCTCCTTTAAATTTTATCCGCAATGGTCTGATCATGCTGCAAAGATAATATATCTTTTGTTATATTTCAAGACCCTATATACTCTAAGAAAATGGTATGTGTGCCCCCTGTTCTTTCAATGCAAAGATTTCGGAAAGTTTTATGTTTTTGGAAATGGTAAATTAAAATACAACTAACTTGGAAAATAAAAGTGCACTTTATATCCTGTAGAAATTTGTGATCCTTTCTGTCTGTTTTTCCTTAACTAATAGTGTATTCATTAATTGTAAGTTTAAAGGCATGGCTTGTTGGGCGATGAAGGAAAAATTAGTAAA
>JAFDHL010000144.1 GCA_019308785.1 Deltaproteobacteria bacterium | reverse complement strand
CGTTGGAAGCGGCGCTAATGAAAAGGGTGCCCAAAGGAACGGAGGAAATAAACCTCAAGGCCCTGCGTGCCGGCATTAGAATCGCCAAAAAGGTCTCCCTGGATGCGTTACCTGGAACCGTTGTCCCGGAGGAGGAAGAGGAGGTGTAGGTCTTATGCCAGTATTATCTTCTGTAAAAGCCTATACATCGTATTCCTTGATCTTGGATATCAATATAGGACGACTAATTTCGAGGATCCTGGCTGCCTGGGTCCGATTACCGCCAGTAAATTTGAGGGCCTTTTCGAAGCCTTTTTGATGGAAAGCGTGTCCGCAGGGCCAAGATGAGAGGGGAATTTCTCAGTCCTGGTCATGTCGGAAAGCTCGGCAGGCGTAATCCACCTGCCCGTGGCAAGCAGGACAGCCCTTTCTATTGCATTTTCCAGTTCTCTGACATTGCCTGGCCAGGCATATTCCATGAGGATGGGCATCGCCTCCGAAGAAAGTCCCTCGATGCCCTTTTTCAGCTTCTTATTAAAGAGGTCAATGAAATAACCCACGAGAAGGGGGATGTCCCCCCGTCTTTCTCTCAGTGCAGGCAGGTGAATGGCCAGGACATTAATCCGGTAAAAGAGATCCTCCCTGAACTCATGCGCTTCTACCTCCTTACTGAGATCCTTTGATGTTGCGGCGATCACCCTGACATCGATCTTTTTTGAACCAAGATCTCCTAACGGCGTTATCTCTTCCTCCTGCAAAACGCGCAGAAGCTTAACCTGGAGGGACAGGGGCAGTTCTCCGATCTCATCCAAAAAGATAGTCCCTCCATCCGCCTCTTGAAACCGACCAGGTTTATCTCTTACAGCGTCCGTGAATGCCCCTTTCTTATATCCAAACAATTCACTTTCAAGGAGGTTTTCCGGGATACCACCGCAGTTGATGTTAACCAGAGGCCCGGAAGCCCTGTGACCGTTTGAATGGATGGCCCTGGCGATCAATTCCTTACCGGTCCCGCTTTCTCCAGTGATAAGCACTGTGGTCTTGTGGTCGGCCACTTTTCGGACAAGATCGAATACGCGGGCCATGGCCTCGCTTCGGGCGATAATATTCCCAAACGAATACTTTTGTTCGATTTCACTGATCCTGGTTTTTAGCCTCAGGTTCTCCTCTTTGAGCCGTTCCCGTTCTTCTGCCTTTTTCAGGGTCAAAAGGACCTCATCCGTTTTAAAAGGTTTGGATATGTAATCGTAAGCACCCTCTTTCATGGCTTCCAGGGCTGTCTCTACGGTCCCGTAAGCGGACATCATTATATAGGTTTTTTCCGGATACTTTTTTTTCGCTTTTTTCAGGAAAGTCATTCCATCCATGTGTGGCATCTTGATATCGCACAGGATAAAACGGAAATTAGACTTCATCATGAGTTCAAGGGCACCTGCACCGTCTGCTGCGCTTTCAACAACATAGCCTGCCTTGCCCAGCAACGTCTTCAGCATATGCCGCATATTTTTTTCATCGTCTATAACAAGCACGTGTTGTTGAGACATGATTCATCTCCACTTTAGTAATGCTTTTGTATGGTTCAATATTGTTGACATCGACTGTGATTTGTTCATCTTAATGAAGACGATGGGGGTTTCCGAAAGGCGTTATCTCAAAAAGAATACCACCGACCTTTGCCGTGGCCAAATATATGCGGTTTAGGCCACAGGCTTGATGGGAGTTTGCAGGCTCGTTACGAAACGGCATATATATTTGGCCACCCACTCCTAAAGGAATAGATAACGCCTTGAGGAAATTGGCATCGCCGAAAAGGTCCTCGAAACTAATTTGTGAACACTTTTGAACGATACTAATTATTGGTGGAGCGGAATGTCAATAATGATTGTTGTCCCTTTCCCGAGTGTACTTTCCGCTCGGATAGCTCCACCTAATCCTTCTATGATCCGGTAACAGACTGACAGACCGAGACCGGTCCCTTTACCAGGTTCTTTGGTTGTAAAGAAAGGGTCAAAGATCTGAGCAAGGTCTTTCTCGGGGATCCCAAGTCCTTCGTCCGCAAACCGTATCTCTATTGAATCATTTATATTTGCGGTCTTTACCATCAACGTCTTGGGCCGGGCTTCGCCATCCGAGGCCATGTCATCTCCCATAGCATCGGCAGCATTCATGATAATATTAAGAAAAACCTGTTTTAGCTGATCACTGTCGGCCCAAACCGCATCTCTCTCCGCCTTTAGATCCGTCTGCAGCTTTATGGAAGCCATCATCGGCTGTGGTTTTAGCATGTTCAATGTTTCCGTGATCAATCCGTGCAGGCTTGCTTGCGTCCGTTCACCACTTGCAGGCCCTGAAAAATCGAGGAGCTGCCTGATAATACCACTAATGCGTCTTATCTCAGACTCAATGCGATTCAAAAAATCTTGTTTTTCCTCCTCCTGCAGATCCCCTTTGTTGAGTAATTCCAGGTAACCCAGAACAATACCTATTGGGTTACCGATTTCATGAGCTACACCTGTCGCTAAACGACCCATTGAAGCGAGCTTTTCAGACTTGATGATTTCTTTTTGAGCTTTCTTTAACTCCTGGTTGGCCTCTTCAAGAGAAGCAATATGGGACTTCAATTCATGTTTGTTTTCCTCTAAACGTTTGAGCATTTTGTTCAGTGAGCGAAAGAGCTGACCGATTTCATTTCGCGATGAGTCTGCGAGTTGCGGAAATGTTTCCCCCTCTTCGAATTCTTCTGTAATACGCAAAAGTTTATGAATTGGCTTAACAACGGTTCGGGAAAGAAAATAGATGCCAAACAGGACAAAAACAATCGTATTAAGGAGAATGTAGAGGAGAATGATCTTTTCCGAATCCCTTAGCTGTTGATACAAAGGAATTAAATCTGCACAGATTGTGGTCGCACCCCCCAAATGCCCGTCAAAAAACATGGGCGCAGAAATATTCAACCTTTTTGGGCTAAGCCAGATCACGCCCCAGGTGCTTCCAGAAAAATCATGCGATCCTTTTCTCGTTGCCAGGACCTTTCGCGAACTCAGGACAACTTCTTTATCCATTTCACCAAAAGATTCCATGCCAAAAACCCTGGTCCCATCCCTGTTGACTATCAAGGCATGAGAAAAACCACCTTCCTTAAGCAATGAGGCAATCTGGTTTCTAAAATGGGGATCTGATCGCAGGTTCTCCCACGTTTTCTGCCTTCCGGCCATCTCATATTCCAGCCTCTGTTCCACCGCATGCAGGAGCAGGCGTCCCGCTTTCAGTTTTTCCGTCAGTAGGTCTCTTACCGCAAATTTTACCATGACCACATTAACGAGGAGCATGGCGAACATTGCTAAAAAGGCCATATACATCAGGACCCATGTTCTCAAGCTGTATAATGGAAATCTCAAGATAAGACCTCTCTACCCAAGCAAACGAAAATACCAGGTTGTCAGTTCAGTGCCAAAAAAGAAATAAAGCAGTGCGCCAAGAGAGAGAAATGGACCAAACGGTATCCTGACCCGAAGTCCTTTTCCTGACAGCAAGATAACGCCAAGCCCGATAACGGCGCCGGTCAGGGAAGATATCAGCACAATAAAGGGCAGCGACATCCAACCCATCCATGCACCGATCATAGCTAAAAGCTTTACGTCGCCTCCCCCCATCCCTTCTCTACCGGTGAGGAGTTTATAGACAAAGCCAACAAGAAAGAGCGCCCCACCACCCGATATGATCCCGATTAGCGAATCCAGCCAGGTAACATGACCAAGGAAAAAAGAAACCGAAAATCCTGCTACGATCCCCGGAAGTGAAAGGACATCCGGTATGATTTTATGCTGAAAATCAATAAAACTGACAGTAATAAGGGTTGCGGCAAATAGAAGAAAGAGAAAATATTGATAACTCAACCCATATCTGATAAACAGGGCCAAACTCATTAATCCGACCAGAAGTTCAACGGCCGGATAGACCAACGGGATACGATTGCGGCAGTGTCTGCATTTACCTAATAAAAGGACATAACTGATCAAGGGAATATTGTCGTAAAATTTGATCCTTTGGCCGCAGTTGGGACATGTTGATGGCGGACTGATAATCGATTTTTTAATGGGGATGCGATAGATACACACGTTCACAAAGCTTCCCAAAGCCAGCCCGAACAAAACAGAATAAAGGGCCATAAATGAATCCAATTCCATACAAACGCTCCTGGATTTTTACCCTACATTGTTATTTTTTCCTGTGAAATGCGATGGCAAACAGCCACTGGCACCTCGTAAAGGCTCATTCCACAGAGTAAAATTCAGTCTGTGAATATACTATATATATGTAGCCTTGGAAAGGTAACAATATTTTGCTTAATTTTGACCAAGTTACGTGTTAAGAAAAAAGGATGAATTCAAAAAGACCTTCAGTTATGAACAAAAAACCCTTGGTACTCTCCATCAATCCGAAGAACCCGCAACAGCGTCTAATTAACCGGGTTGGCGAGGTCTTAGACAACGGGGGGCTGATTGCCTACCCTACCGACACCTTTTACGGAATCGGATGTGATCTCTATAACAAGAAGGGCATACAGCTCATCTACAGGCTGAAAACCCGCCCTTTGAAAAAACCCTTCTCTTTCGTATGCGACAGCCTGAAGGAGATCAGCCGCTATGCCCTGGTTTCAAACTACGCGTATAAGACCATGAAGCGACTTCTCCCTGGTCCCTATACCTTTGTCTTAGAGGGTACCAGGCTGGTGCCGAAAATAATGCTGACCAAGCGGAAGACCGTGGGCATCCGTGTGCCGGATAACAAAATATGCCTGAGTATCGTACGAACCCTGGGCAGACCCGTCATAAGCACCAGCGCAGGCTATGACGATCCGCAATCCATAGTAGAGGCCTATGGCTCATATCTTGACGTTGTCATTGATGGCGGGATACTTTATCCAAACCCATCCAGCGTCGTCTCTTTGATTGATGATATACCGGAGGTTATACGAGAAGGGAAAGGAGATATTAGTAGCTTTCTTTAAACCTGTGATCAAGGAGACCGTTCCATCTATACTCTACCCTGGTTCTCATACTCTGAAGCATCCGTGTAGCTGACCTGGCAACTGAGTCAAGCAGCAGGTCCCATAGCCCCAGTTTCATTTTATGAGGGTAAACCAGTGTCACATCTCCTTTGATACCGGCCATTTTTTTGGCAATTTCCACGGCGTCTTGAAAATTGCCCAGCACATCAACCAGACCTAATTCCTTGGCCTGGGCTCCAGAAAAGACGCGACCATCCGCAATCTTCTGAACTTCTTCCACAGTCATGTTCCTGCCGCTGGCCACTCCCTCCTCAAACTGTCTTTGAATATCCCCTATCAAAGCGTTGATGAGTTCTTTGTCCCTCTCTGTCAATTTCCTGTGGGGGGACCCGACGTCTTTAAACTCTCCGCTTTTCAGGATTTCAAGGTTGACGCCAATCTTGTTGAGGAGCTCCCGGAACTGTACAAAATGCATAATGACACCAATACTGCCGGTAATAGTGCCCGGATTCGCCACAATCTTGTTGGCCGCGGCGGCAATGTAGTATCCTCCTGATGCAGCCACCTCGCCCATAGATACAACAACCTTTTTGGACCGAATCGTTTTCCGGACCTCCCGGTAGATCTCCTGGGTGGGTCCCACAGAACCGCCTGGAGAGTTGATCCTCAGAATGATCGCTTTGATACCTTTGTCTTTTTTAAATGTGACGAGCTGGGATGTAATCGCCAGGGAATCAGAAATGGAACCGTCTATCGGAATAACACCGATTTTCTCACCAAATGAAAAGTTTGAGGAGGGTAAAAAAACCGTCAGGACAAGGGCCATTGTTCCACACAACAAAAGAGCCGTCGCCCCAAGGATGAGCAGAACTGTCAGTATAGGATGCTTTTTCCCTGCCATTGTCAAAGGTTTCGGGATTACTATTCGCCTCCGGCAGAAAACCAGAGAGTTTATGGTATGATGAAATGCTAAGAATCAGTTGAGAGCCCTGAATTCCAGATATCAAGTCAAAATTTGTCTAAGTTTCAACGCATAAAGCGTAACTTACAACCCGCGAATTTAACACTAAAATGAATCAGTGTTCTCAGGTGCTGGTTCTTCGGAAGCACTGTCGGCTGTTTCACCCTCCACGTCTGCCTTTGGTTCGGCAACCTCTTCGACCGCCCCGGCTTCCATATCCCCGGAATCTGTGTGTTCAGGTGCCGGTTCTTCGGAAGCACTGTCTATTGTTTCGCCCTCTATGTCTGCCTTTGGTTCGGTAATCTCTTCGACCGCCCCGGCTTCCATATCCGCGGAATCTGTGTGTTCAGGCGCCGGTTCTTCGGAAGCACTGTCGGCTGTTTCACCCTCTATGTCTACTTCTGGCTCAGGGGCTTCGGCATTTTCAGATTCCAGGTTCACAGCCAAGGCCTCCCCCTGCAAATTAACCATCTCTTCTCTCAATAGCTCTCCCAGGTTTGATGTAGCTTCCCTCTGATTATTCAAATAGCTCCTGTAAATTTCTTTTTCAGTGCTTTCTTCCAGCTTTCGGACGGATAGGCCTATTTTTTTGTCCTGCCGGGATACCTTAAGGACCTTGGCCTGGATCACATCATCGATCTGAAATCGTGACATTGGATTTCCGTGTCTATCTTTGGATATCTCGGAAATATGAACGAGACCTTCTATCCCTTCTTCAAGCTCAACGAAAAGGCCGAAATCGGTCACGTTTGTTACAGTCCCGGTCACTCGCGTGCCCGGCTTGTATTTCTCCGGGATCTTGTCCCACGGGTCCTCTGTGAGCTGTTTGATACCCAGCGAGAAACGCTCGTTCTCCTTTTCAATATTGAGAACCACAGCCTGCACTTCCTGGCCTTTCTTATAGACCTCCGAAGGGTGCTTTATCCTTCTGGTCCAGGAGATATCTGAGATATGGACAAGACCGTCTATCCCTTCATCGATTCCGATAAAGATGCCGAAGTCGGTGATATTCTTGATCTTACCCTCTATGGTGGTCCCCACGGGATATTTTTCTTCAATGACATCCCAAGGATTCGGCTCAACCTGTTTCATGCCCAAAGAAATCCGTTTTTTGGCAACATCGATGTTCAAAACTACGGTATCTACCATATCGCCGACATTCAGGATCTGAGATGGATGTCTGATCTTCCTGGTCCAGGACATTTCAGACACATGAATCAGTCCTTCCACTCCCTGTTCCACCTCGATAAACGCGCCGTAATCCGTCAAACTTACAACACGCCCTGTAATTCTCATGGCAATAGGGTACTTTTCTTCGGCATCGCTCCATGGGTCAGGTGTCAACTGTTTGATACCAAGGGACACCCTTGCCTTTTCCTTATCAAAACTCAAAACCTTTACTTTGACCTTGTCTCCGAATTGGTGCATTTCTGATGGATGCCCGACACGACCCCAAGACATGTCCGTAATGTGGACAAGGCCATCCATCCCCCCTAAATCTATAAACAGGCCGTAATCCGTAATATTTTTGACCGTCCCTTCAAGAACCGCTCCCTCCTCCAGCATACTCAGGGTTCCTTCTCTCAGGGCTTTTCGCTGTTCTTCTAAGATGGCCCGGCGGGATAGTACAATATTCCCCCGCCTTTTATTGTACTTTACGATCTTAAACTCATGCTCTGTGCCTACCAGGGAATCCATATCCCTGACAGGCCTCAAATCAACCTGAGATCCTGGCAAAAAGGCCTGCAGACCAATATCAACAGAAAGTCCCCCCTTGACCCGGGACAGGATCTTTCCCTTAACGGTACCGTTATTTTCGTAGATTCCCTTGATGTCATCCCAGATTTTGATCTTGGCTGCCTTTTCTTTGGAGAGTCTTATGGTGCCCTCGTCATCCTCTCTCCGCTCTAAGAGCACCTCTATCTTGTCACCGACATTGGCTGTCACGTTTCCTTCCGAATCCAAAAACTCACGGAGGGGGATTTGGCCTTCTGATTTATACCCGATATCAACCAAAACATATTCCTTGTCTACTTGAACGATTTCTCCCTTGACAACCTCTCCTTCCTGGATGCTCTTAAGGCTTTCTTCATATAGCTCCATGAAATTTTCGGTGCCATGAACATCTTCTTCGATTTCACTTACTTTTCCCGCAGTCTCCTGGTTTGAAGCCTCCTGTTCATCCTCAGGTTTCGAGTCCA
>JAFDHL010000143.1 GCA_019308785.1 Deltaproteobacteria bacterium | reverse complement strand
TCATTGACGATATAAATCCAGTCTTCCATGGATCTCATAATATTAATAACGTTTTCACTTTCAAGTCGCAGCGCATCCTCCGCCTTTACCCGTTCGGCAATCCTTCCCAATCGTTCTGCAATGGCCTTGAGCAAATTTATTTCTTCCTCCAGAAAGGGTTTTTCGCCGTCTTCCGGTTTTTCCAGACGGTAGACCTCTAAAGTCCCCCCCCACTCGCCGTTTACTATTATATCGCAGGCCTGCTTCCAGGCGCTTATTTTGAAATTCTCTGTCCTGAACTCCTGATATCCCATAACAATACGCGCACACGTATTCTCGGGGAACTGGAATGAAGGTGGAATAAGATCAGCTACACCCTGGAGAATCTCCTCTAATGTTGTGTCCGGTCTTTCACGAAGAGCAGAAATACCATAAAGACAGTTTAGTTCCTTGATCCGTTGCCCAAGATCACGCGTTCGCTCCTGTAATGCCTTAGTCCTTTCCTGTGCAACATTTTTAAGCAGCTCCTTCTTTTTGCGCAAGAGTTCGTTTTCCTCTTTTAGCCTGAACACGGCATGAATCAGGGCCACTAACTCGCTCTCATCAACAGGTTTAGCTAAGAAAGCGGCAGCGCCAACATCTAAGGCTTGTGCGCGATCCTTGGCACCCGTTTCCTGGTTTGTAACCATAATAACCGGAATATGCTTGGCTTTGTCGTCAGCTTTCAATCTCTTGCAAACCTGAGCTCCATCCATCGCCATTTTAATATCAAGTATTATTATATCCGGTAATTCTGTCTGTGCTTTTTCTATGCCCTCAGCCTCCGTTTGGGCGGTCAAAACAGCACATCCGGGAATCAACTTCATAAGAGACGTTGATATGAAATCCAGGTTATCCTGTTTGCCATCGATGATTAAGATCTTTGTCATAACTGACCCTTTTTCTATTCACCTAAAAACAGATTTAATACTACAAAAAACCCACTACCTTGAGGCATAAACATACATAATTCGCTCTGAATGATAAAGTCTTTTTTGAGATAGTGAATAGAAGACATATTAAAGAGAACCTCCCCGCCTACAAGGCGGGGAATCAAAAAGGAACGCCAAATTTACTTCGGGGGGAACTAATCTCCCAAATCCCCATATATTACCCATTCATCCCCGTGCACAGCACGGGGTATTCTGGCTATGCTGTTTTGAAGTCCTGCGAAGCGGGACGTTACATGAAATCGCGCAGCGATTTCATAAAATCAAGTATAATGTGTTGACTAAACGAGCCTCCTCAACATATAAAACATTAGTATCGTTCAAAAGTGCTCGCATCTTGAAGGTCATGGGACTCCAATGCCCTTCGCTTTATCAAAATCGGTCCGCGGATTTTTACCAGGGTGTTTTTAAAATGGAATTGATTCTTTTAGGCTCGGGAACTGGCATACCACTA
The DNA here is from genome assembly GCA_019308785.1 of Deltaproteobacteria bacterium. Taxonomy (GTDB): domain Bacteria; phylum Desulfobacterota; class DSM-4660; order Desulfatiglandales; family Desulfatiglandaceae; genus JAFDHL01. The sequence continues at coordinate 16,383 of JAFDHL010000143.1, read as the reverse complement.
AATTACAGGGCCTCACCTTCACTTGTCCTCGTAAAAAGCGGTGATCCCGTTGTTTTTGACATGGGACCCGGCTCGCTTCGCCAACTCACTAAAGCTGGCATAAACTTTGAGCAAATCGAACGGATATTCATCACACATTTTCATCCCGATCATACAGCAGACTTAATCCACTTCCTGTTTGCAACCAGAAATCCGTACATCTTAAAAAGACGAAGGCCATTTGTTATTGCTGGACCTGCCGGGACAAAAAAACTTATTTCTCGTCTCCAGGATTCCTATGCTGATTGCTTGTCCCTACCTTCCGAGATCATGACTATCGAAGAGATTGATGTGAGTGAAAAGGCCGTAAAAGACTACCCCGACTTTGAATTGACTGCCTGTCCCGTGATGCATGCACCTGAAAGTATTGCCTATCGTATTAAAGACAAATCGGGGAAAAGCTTTGTCTATTCCGGAGATACAGGTTTCTGTGAGGAGATTGTGAACCTGGCCAAAGGAACTGATCTTTTGATATTGGAGTGTTCTTTTCCGGACGGAAATCAGACCGAGGGGCACCTGACGCCGTTTGAGGCCGGCCAGGTTGCCAGTTTAGCTGATGCAAAAAAGTTGGTTCTGACGCATTTCTATCCTGAATGCCTGAGAACTGACATCACATCCCAGTGTCGCAGGGCATACGAGGGTGAGCTAATATTGGGCAGTGATTTGCTGCATATTTCAGTTTGACAGTTTAGCCGGTTTGCCCGTTTTCCCGTTATATTGCAAATTCCCATGGATTGGTCACTACGACAAAGCAGCAAAGAATCCAGCCCGAGGGATCATGACCAACAGGCTAACTGAGTAACGGTCTGACCTTATCAAGGAATTGCTTATGTCTAACAAATACAAATCTTCAGCAACCATTATTCCTCTTGAACAGGCTGTTGGAAAGGTCCTTGCACATGATATCACGGAAATCCGGCCCGGCCAGTTCAAGGGCCCTGCTTTCAAAAAGGGGTATATAGTTCAGAAAAAAGACCTGCCACACTTAAGGCGACTGGGCAAAGAAAACCTGTTTGTCTTGCACATTGGCCCCGACGAAGTTCACGAGGACGACGCAGCCATGGGACTTGCTGAGGCCCTGGCAGGCCCGGGAGTTGTTGTAGAAGGACCTCCGTCCGAAGGAAAGGTCTCGCTAAAATCAGAGTACAAAGGTCTTCTAAAGGTAAATGTAGAGGCCCTGACTGACCTCTGTCTTATTCCCGACATCTGCTGCGCCTCCCGGCATAACAACACCCTTGTTGAAAGAATGGTAAAAGTGGCAGACACAAGGGCAATCCCCCTTATCATTGACAAGAAAACTCTCGACACGGCCATTCATGTCGCTTCTGCTGCAGGCGGAATCTTTTCCGTTAAGCCGCTTTCACAGCCTCAAACGGGGCTCATAGTTACCGGAAACGAGGTCTTCAACGGTCTTATTGACGATAAATTCGCCCCAATAATCAGAAAAAAAATGGAGCTTTTCGGGTGTGAGATCAAAAAGACCCTTTTTGCGCCGGATGACATAACTGAAATTGTCAAATCCATTAAGGAATTAATACGAATTGGATCGGAACTTATTCTGGTGGCAGGGGGCATGAGCGTTGACCCCGACGATATAAGCCGCATGGCCATTGCAAAGGCCGGAGCTGAAAACGTGGTCTACGGTACATCTGTACTGCCGGGAGCCATGTTCCTGTATGGACAAATAGGTGATATTCCTGTGCTGGGACTCCCTGCCTGCGTACTTTTTTACAGGGCTACCGTGCTTGATCTTGTACTTCCAAGGGTCCTGGCGGGGGAGCCAATCACAAGGAAAGACCTGGCAGCTATGGCCCATGGCGGCCTGTGCCTCAGTTGTGAGCAGTGTCATTATCCCGTATGTCCTTTTGGAAAGTGATAGAAAATAGAAATGATAAAAGGTAAGGTTCTCCTAATTGGAAATCCGGTGGCAGGACGCGGTCACACAAGGCCAAAAATTCACGAATTCGCCCAGATACTGGAAGCGCGGGGTTATCAACTGGAAACCTATTTAACTTCCCGTGCCGGAGATGCCCAATGTAGGGCACTCTACCTGGAGCCTGATGTCAGGACTCTCGTGGTTGCCGGAGGCGATGGAACACTCAATGAAGTCATCAATGGCCTTGAAGATCCATCTCGTATACCAATAGCAATTCTGCCGACAGGCACTTCTAATGTACTGGCCAATGAACTTGGCCTCCCGCGCAAGCCAAAGGCTGTCGCACAGGCAGTAGCACAAGGGAAGGTACGTCGAATCGACATGGGTCTCATCGGTAAATGCCGGTTCATGGCGTTTGTGAATGCCGGCATCGATGCGATGATTACAGAAGAGGTCATCCGGAGCAGGAAAAATAGCGTCGGGTACTGGCGTTATGTTCTCCCTGTACTGCGGGTCCTCGCCCACTATCACGCCCCTCACATAAGTATTGCAGTGGACGGAAGAAAAACATTGGGAGGCGGGCTGGTACATGTGAGCAACACCCGGAGCTACGGTGGCATTTTTAGAATTTCGGATCAGGCCCGTTGTGACTCGGGGCACCTTGATGTCTGCATTTTTCCTAAGGGTACGATTGCCTCTTTTGCTCGCTATTACTTTGCCGCAGCCCGAGGACAAATATCAAAGATCAAGGATATCCATTATCTCACGGGCAAGCAGATCTTTGTAGATTCTGAAAAACCTGTCGCAGTGCAGATGGATGGAGAGTATTATGGAATGACGCCGGTTCTCATCAAACTCCAGCCCTCTACCGTGCCAATAATTATTCCCAATAACGCAGGTATCGAGACCGCTTAACAAATAGATAGAGCGTGGCTTTGAGGCCGGAAGCCTCGGAACCGAAGAAAAGGTCTCAACGACACGCTGCCTCATGATTAGGCTAACCCAAAAGCATTCACCCACGGGCTCACGCCCGTGGTCCTCTGCCTGTTCTTGATAGGGAGATTTTTTTTAGCTGTCACTTCCACTTGACCAATGTTGGTAGTATGATCAATGTACAGATCAAGGTGAAACCAATGCCGATGGAAAGCAGTTGTCCCATGCTTGCCATCCCGGGATGAGGGGACAGCGCCAGATTCCCGAAACCGCTGATAGTGGTGAGTCCACTGAATAAGACTGCTCGTGATGTACTGGTTTTAAGAAGATAACCATTCACAGGTGGCGCAGTACGCATACGGCGAACCATATGGATCCCGCTATCAACTCCAATCCCTAAAATCAGGGGCAGTGCGATCACGTTGGCAAAATTAAACGGGATATCAAGCAGAACCGAGGCCGCGCCGGTAAGTGCACCGGCAAGAAGCAACAGTAGGATTACAACAATTGCATCGGTCTTCCGTTTCATAAGGATAATCAACAGGACGGTAATGGCGATAAAGGACATAAGAAATGCCTGCTGAAAGGCCCGAACCACTGCATTGCCCGCTTCAAGGATAATCACCGGATAGCCTATGGCGTCCGGTGCCACTTTCTGCACCGCTGCAATAAACCGGCTCATTTTCTCATCATCGTTTAGGTTCTCACGTGGAAAGACTTCAACGCGATAATGGCCCTTATCCGAAACCCACCTCCTGACCAGCTCTTCCGGCAGGGTTTCCTTTGTAACCCTGCCTGCATAAAGCGCGGCCCTGAGCCCCCGTAATCTCTCTGGCAGCGAAGCCAACAGACTCCTCTCAAGGCTCTTGAGCATTTTGATTTTAAGGGACTCTTCTAACTCACCAAGGCGGGCTTTGTATATTCTAAGAGCGTCAAGCAAGCGCCTTGCCTCACCAGTCAAACGTGAGTCACTCTGCCTTCTTGAATAAATCTCAAGAATCGCTATAAGATTTCCCAATGCAGCCATCTGCTCTGAGGTGGTATGGACTCCTTCCTTCTCACTTTCCAACTGGTCCGGCCCCACAATCAGCGTGATGTCTTCAATTATGGCCAGCTTTTCATCCTGCCCGGTCGGGACAAAATCATCCAGCATTACACTCTTATCAACCACGTCCAGTAAACTAAGACGGTCTGCATAATTCCCGGCTGAGACGGCATTTGGTGCCAGGACCTTGAGGCTCCAGGGGGAGGTCTTGCCCTGAGCAAGTAGCTCTTTGAATGTAGAAACCGACTCGCTTTCATGATTCCGGAGATTCAGGGTATTGCGGTCGAATTTGACCTGCGACAGGAGGATCAGTGCACTCACGCCCACTATCAGAGCACCGGTGCGGATTGCAACAGTGTGGCGCACGGGCAGGGCGAAGACAGCGCCAAGCAGACGCCCGGTGGGCCTTTTGGGAGAAATATGTTCCCGGGAAAGAGGCATCAGTCTGAGCAGTGCGGGCAGTATGGTCATATTGGCAAACAGACCAATGAACATACCCGTCCCGGAGATCATACCTAATTCGGCAACTCCGGCGAATACAGTAGGGATAAAGGCATAAAAAGCGATTGCTGTGGTGCAGGCGCACAGCACGAGGGAACTTCCGACGTCCCGGGCAGTGCGGCTGAGGGCTACTGAATAGGTATTACCCTGCGCAATCAATTCCTTATAGCGCAGGCAGAAATGTATAGCATAATCCACCCCCAGGCCAATGTACAAAACTCCAAAGGCGACTGAAATCATATTTAAGTGGCCCACGGCTGCCGTTGCGAATCCTGCAGTCCAGATAAGCCCCATTACTAAAGTTACCAGTGTGCTTAAAACCAGCCTTGGCGAACCAAGACCAATAAAAAGGACCACGCCTACTAAAACCAGGGCAAAAGCCGTATTCCATTATCGCGGTTTATCTTGAGTTCTCGTGCAAAGCGCTGCACAGCCTGCATAGCAGCCTTCGCCGGGATCAGCTTGCTAAAATCGAGCCGCGGCTGAACCACAATAAAACGCCGCCGCTCATCTGGTTCCGTCTTTTCTCCACGCATCAACTCAAGCCATGAAAGCATATAGAACCTCTGGTTGAGCACGGACTCTATCGCTATGCTCATACGCTCAAACAGAGGTGACAGATCTATCTCCTCCCCCTCCATGATCGCTTCAATGGCCTCATGTGATATGGAAAAAAGCCCGCAGAGGCTCTGATCACGGTTCAATTTTGCCAGGAAGGGCTGGACCTTTGCCAGATTATCGGCCAGATCCTCTAATTCTGATGGACTGAGATACAAAAGGGCGTGTTCCTGGAAGAACCTTTCTCCTGCGGGAAAATAGACAGTATCAAATAGGCCGGTTTCACGTTTAAGGCGGCCTGCAAGGGCTGAACTCGCGTCCTGGGCAATATCGGGAGTATCTCCATCAATCACGATCAGCAGGGTGTTGTCGTACTGGGGAAATGCCCGCTTATACTCTTTTTGAAAACGGCGAAAGTGAACGGACTCGGAGAGCATGTCTGTAGTATCAGTGCTGATGCCGAGGTTATTTACCGTGTAGTACAAAAGCATCCCTGTTACTACGGTTGCAGCAATCAACACCAATGGAGCGAATCGGCAAACCACATCCACCCATCTGGAAAGATACTTGCCCAATATGCCTGTGCTGCCTTTGATCATCTTTCAGTTTGCTCCTCAAAAGCTGACGGCTTCGTAAAAAGTCTAAAAAACTTGTCATTTCGAGCGAAGCGAGAAATCTTGAACGGGTAAATCATTTAAAACATAAGATTTCTATCGGAGCCTGCCCTGAGCCTAAATACTAAGATTCCTCGCTTCGCTCGGAATGACATAAGCGAAGGGGTCGAAATTACATATTCGCTAAATCCGACTTTTTACGAGACCATCAACAATTAACTCCACAAAAAGGAGCTTATGGCGCCATGAGTTTTTTGCCGGTAATTCGCCGAACTGATGCCAGTGTATTCATAGCAGCATAGAAGTTTCGGCCAAGGCGAAATAGAAGGGAAAACTCTTCAGGATGCCGGGCCAGGCTTTTAAGCAGGCGCAAAAGGCGCAATCTGCCGTGCTCATCAGTGGCGGCGAGTGCACTGGCCGGCATGATCATATCAGCCGGATCAGAAACTGCCCGTATAGCCACAAAGGGTACCTGTGCCTGCCGCGCCACATCAGCCACAGCAGCGCTTTCCGTATCCACAGCAATGGCACCATGTTGTCTGAATAACTTTCCCTTCTCTAAAGGACTGGTGAGGATGGTAGGACTTTGAAACAACGGTCCAGTATGAAGTTTAAAGTGCTCACTCAGATAAGTAAAGAGGCGTCTGTGCCATGCGACGTCTACAGCAAAGCCGATTTTATTTGGCAAAAGGACTTTTTCAGGAATAATCAGGCTGCCAGGCAAAAGTATAGGGTGAAGGCCACCCGCACTTCCCCATGTGAGCAAGGAAGTGGCCCCATCTTTTATCAGGGTCTCCGCAGCAAGCCGTCCGTGCTCCGCGCCATTCCCTGAGATTTCCAGGAGTATCCCTTCAGGCAGGCAGGTTGCTCCCCCCTGTATTACCGATTTCTTTACCAGACCCCGGGCCTCTATTTCCAGAGCAACTACGACCCCAAGAACTGTCAAGCCATTCCTCTATGCCGGAGGTTGCGAAACCGTGCCAGAGCCCATAAGGGGAAATACTTGTCGTACCCATGGTATTTCAAAAAGAACACACGAGGAAAGCCAGGTGCGGTAAAGGCATCATCTTTCCATAGGCCGTTACTCTGTTGTGCGCGAATCAGGTATTCAGCACCCCGGCGCACCTCAGGCGACTCGACCTCTCCGGCGGCCATCAAACCAAGTATGGCCCAGGCAGTCTGGAATGATGTGCTCTCGCAATCCTCTTTGCCTGATCTCGAATCCCAGTAAGTATAACAGCTCTCACCCCAACCACCGTCTGGACGTTGCATTTTTTTCAGCCAAGCCACGGCCTTCCTGATATGCGGCTGGTCCGGGCCATGCCCAACTTTTTCCAGGGCATCAAGAACCGACCATGTACCGTATATATAGTTGGTTCCCCAGCGCCCGAACCAGGAACCATCCGGTTCCTGTTCCTTTATTAAATATTTAAGGCAATCTTTAAGCACCGGTTCCTGGGCCTGGCGGCAATTGAGCGAAAGCAGAATAGCGCAGCGAGCGCTCACATCGCTTGTTGGTGGATCGAGAAGGGCCCCGTGATCAGCAAAGGGGACCTCATTCAAATAATAATGGGCATTGTCCGCATCAAATGCAGCAAACCCTCCGTTTTTTGACTGCATCCCGCAGACCCAATCTGACGCCAGACGCATTGATTCGCGATATCGTTCATGGTTAGCCAGATGCATGGCATAGGTAACTACGGCAGTGTCATCAAGGTCCGGGTAGTGCTCGTTTCTGAACTGAAAGGCATATCCCCCACTTTTCAGAGCCGGCCGGTCTTTGCGCCAATCACCATCGCCGTTCAGCACCTGCCGTGCATTAAGCCAGTCCAAGGTCCGGAAGAAATGCCTTAAAGCCGATCCCTTATCGGCCTCAAATATTGCGAGGCTGCTCCAAACACTATCCCAGACAGGAGATACACAAGGCTGACAGTAAGCGGTTTTTTCCCCAATGACCAGGAGATTGTCAATAGCCTTCTTTGCGCTAACACGATAAGGATGATCCTTAGGGTATCCCAGACAGGCTAACGCCTCCAGGGCATTGACCATGGCAGGAAAAATCGCTCCCAGTCCATGTGTACCATTAAGGTGTTCCACAAGCCACTCTTCGGCCTTTTTCAGGGCGCGTCTGCGCATCCATCCCGGAATGAGGGGCTCAAGACGACGTCCTGTCCTGTCAAACAGCAGAAACAAACGGTTGAGCCAGGAACGCGCTGGAAAGCGCTCTTTTGTTTCCTGCGGCCGATCTGTAAAGAGTTCAGGAATATGAATCCGCTTAAGATTTCTGGCCCTGGGTTTGAGGCTATATAAAATAGTAAGAGGGATCATTACGGTACGCGCCCAATATGAGACCTTGTTGAAGTGGAAAGGAAACCAGCGGGGCAGTAACATTATTTCCACCGGTAAAAAAGGCACATCGGTCCAGGGAATCTGGCCAAATAATGCAAGGGAGTAATGCGTGAAGACATTTGCCCTGCTTGCTCCCCCTTGGGCCAAGACCCATTCCCGTGCTTTCACCATATGGGGTGCATTAACACTGTCCCCTGCCAGTTTCAGCGCATAATACACTTTTACCGAGCAACTGAGCTCCGAATCTCCGCCATGAAAAAGATTCCACCCACCGTCCTCACACTGTTTGGAACGCAGATAGGCCGCTATCTTTGCCTCGATATCCTCGTCAACCTCGCCTAAAAAATGGGTCAGCAGGATATACTCGGCCGGAATGGTGCAGTCCGCCTCTAATTCGAAGCACCAGTACCCATCTGGATGTTGAAGGGCAAGTAGCGCATCTTTGGCTCTGGCAATTGCGCCATCAAGCTTTTTGTCGAAATCAGATCTCACAGGATATGTCTCGTGATGGTTCAGATTCAGATAGAATGCGTTCGGAACGTGTCAACACTGGCTTTGTATTTCCGAATCTATCCACTGGATTTTTTTGGTAAAATTAGTGCCTTATACCAGATGTCTTTACAGAAGGCAATACAAAAGAAAGGCGTTTTTTCATGTGGCATATTCAACCACTTACTGCGTAGAGCATCAAATAGTTTGCAATGCTGACAATAGGCTATTCCGCGTAACAAGAAATTTTCTCGTTCAACTTATCAATGAGACTCTTAAGCCCTTTCTTTTTAAGAAAAGTAGTATAGTCTGAGCGCTTCAGGGATAGATCGCTAACGCCGTTGGCAACAACATTTATGATATGCCACTTATTCCCACTCTTATGAAGGATATAGTCCATTTTTATCTCATCACTTTCAGGCTTGATCAGAATGCTTCTCACAATAATACGACCATGCCGGGATTCCTTTGAGGATACCACCTTAAAACGCTCACCGGAATACCCATCAAAGCGGCCGGCGTAGGTGGCTATGCTCAGTCTGCTGAAGGTTTCCACAAAATTCGCCTTCTCCTCATCATTAAAGCTACGCCAGTACCTGCCCACCACTATCCTCGCAATAAAGGGGAGATCAAAAGCGGCAGTTACTACAGGGCTAAGACGGTCATACCGACCCGCGTACCCTAACTCTTTTGCCTCTTTCATGACGGTTAAAAGCGTGGCGTGGAGGTTTTCGACCACCTGTGTTGGCGTATCAGCCCCAGCCGGGCGTGATGGAACCAAAACAGGCATAGCTAAAATCGCCACTAACAAAAGCCTTAATTTCATATCATTTCCTTAAAAAGCCAAATCCTTGGCCATAGGGCCCTTTGTGCGAGGGCCGGAACACGATATCCTCAATGCCTTGAGGGGATGGGCACACATGTCAGTAACTGCAGTGGCCTCAAACCCGCTGTGAAGCATACAGTTGGCACACTTGGGATTACGCCCAAGGCCGTAGGCATCCCAATCAGTCTCTTCCATAAGTTCCTTGAAACTTGCGGCATATCCCTCATCTAACAAGTAACACGGCCTCTGCCAACCGAATATGTTACGCGTCGGGTTACCCCAGGGGGTGCACTGGTATGTCTGATTTCCGGCAAGAAAATCAAGGTAAAGGCTCGTGTGGTTGAAATTCCATCTACGCCCCTTACTGAGTTTGAATATCTCCCGGAAAAGTTGTTTGCTGACAGTTCGTTTTAGAAACACATCCCGGCAGGGCACTGTATCATAGCTAAAACCGGGAGTTACTGTAATTCCCTCAACCCCGAGGCCCGAAACAAATTCGAAAAATCCTGCCATCTCTTTAGCGGTCACGCCTTCATAAAGTGTACAGTTGATAGTAACTCGAAATCCCTCTGCACAGGCATGCCGGATGGCCTCTACCGCCACATCAAAAACTCCTTGTCGGGATAACGATGTATCATGCCGTTCACGATTGCCGTCAAGGTGGACTGAAAAATTAAAATAGTGCGATGGGGTATAGTTTTGAATCTGGCTTTTTAGCAAAAGCCCGTTAGTGCAAAGATAAACGAACCTCTTCCTCTGGATAATCCCCTCGACGATCATAGGCATTTTTTCGTGGAGTAAAGGTTCTCCGCCTGCAATAGAGACCACGGGCGCCCCGCATTCATCCACCGAATATAGACACTCCCTCACACTGAGACGTTGGTCAAGAATCTCCTCCGGATAATCTATCTTCCCGCACCCGACACAGGCCAGGTTGCATCGAAACAGGGGTTCGAGCATCAAAACCAGTGGATAGCGCCGCTCCTTGTGCAACCGCTGAGCCATTATGTAGCGTGCTATCCTGTATTGCTGAATAAAGGGTACACTCATGGATTAACCTTTCATGTCAGCAGTGTCAAAAACAGCTCTATTCCTGTTGAGTGCCGCTTTCGCCGAGACTGCCTGAATTCATTACTTTATCACGAGTTTCCTGTGAGCCTTCTGTTTGCGGGGCCACAAACGCCTTCCCTCTGCGGCCTGCCAGATAATAAGACCTGGTATTCCGAGCAGTAGTTCGCGTACCCGCTTGGTTAAAGAAAGTGCCAGCGACACCTCAGGACCAAGACCAACCAGGCTACCGAGCACGATGAAGCCGCCCTCTTGCACTCCAATGGCACCAGGTATCAGAAAGGCTGCAGCTCGCACTGCCTGTCCTAAACTCTCTAAAAGAAGAGCATCCTTAGCACTCACCGGTACACCAAGAAAATAGAGGGCCAGCCAGACTTCTCCGGCGCCAATAATCCAGCCGCAAAGCCGCCATAAACCGGCAACAATCAGGCTGCGACGGTTGCTGTAAATACGCCGGATGGCATCGTCAAGCGCTACTGCTCCCCCAACCAAGGATTGCCAATCACGATCGCTGCCGAAACGGGTAAGTACCCGAACGAACCCGCCGAACATGCCAAGACGCTGGGCAAGGCAAAAACCCATAACCAGCATTGCCATGATGCCAAGGCCGATGAGCACGGCGGTAACCACCTCACGATCGCCAATATAGAACAGCAAGCCCACTCCTATTAGGGTAAATACGATTTGAGTCACCACATTAACAGTCAACTCTACGACAACGCTTGCTCCAGAAACTGGACCGGGCACACCTCGATGCATGATCAGCCGTGCTTTAGCCAGATATCCGCCCACCTGTGCAGCCGGAAGTAGCCCGTTGACCGACTCACCGATCCAGCGGGCCCAAACCATGACTCCGAGGGAGGGACAATTACCATCTCGCAAAAGCCGTCTCCAGGCGACGGTGTTCATAATCAATGGAACCAGGTGAAATAAAGTTACCCAGACGAGTCCCCAACCGGCCACAGCCAAGGCTGCTGCAACATCGGCAAGGCCATGGTAGCCGATCAGGAGAGTGAAAAGAGCCAGCCCTCCTAAAAAAAGCATATAACCGCTTTTTCTCATTTGTAATCCCACGGAAATTGTAACTATTCAGGAGTCAGAATCCAGGAGCCAAAATCCAGAATCCGGGCTCCTGTGTGGTTACAAAACTTTACACTAATCTCTATATCATGATCAATGAACACGGCTAATGCAGATACCCATTTCGCCGAAACCAATCAACTGCATCGCTCAATGCCTCAATCACAGGGCGCGTGTTAAAGCCTAATTCCCTCTCCGCCTTCTCCTGTGAAAAAAACATCGTTTTTTTTGCTAATCGTACACCATCAACCGTAACCAATGGTTCACTGTCCCCAATCAACCGTGCCCAGGCTTCAGAAACGTATGCGATGGGCAAAATCAGATTGTGGGGAAGCCGGAACCGTGGTCCTGGATTCCCGGTTATGCCGGCCAATTCCGTGAGGATCTCTTTAAGCGTCATATTGTGTGCGCTTAATATATAGCGCTGGCCTATTTTGCCGTGTTTAAAGGCCAGCAGGTGTCCAATGGCCACATCGTCTACGTGAACCAGGTTAAGTCCGGTATCAACATAGGCCGGCATACGCCCGGAAGCGGCATTAAGGATCATGTGCCCGGTAGGAGTTGGTTTGATGTCTCTGGGGCCGATTGGTGTGGAGGGATTGACAATAACCACAGGTAGGCCATGTTTATCCACCAACTGTTGCACTTCAGCCTCGGCAAGGAACTTGGACCGCTTGTAGTGGCCGATCATATCAGCATAGACAACTGGTGTGGACTCATCGGCCGGGCTACCGTCAGGAGTTAGACCGAGCGTGGCAACGCTGCTGGTATACACAATGCGTTCAATCCCTGCTTTTGCCGCAGCATGCATAATGTTCAGGGTCCCGTTTACATTAGTTCCATAGATTTCCTCCGGTCTTGGCACCCAAAGACGATAATCCGCGGCCACATGAAAAAGAGTGTCACAACCTGTGATAGCATGATCAAGCGATGCCCGATCGTTCAGATCGCCCGTAACAATCTCAACTGGTAATCCGGATAAGTTGCGGCGATCGCTATTCGGTCGGACAAGCGCACGAACGGTGTGTCCGGCGTGAAGAAGCTGCCGTATCACAGCAGACCCAACGAATCCGGTGGCTCCGGTGATCAAGGTCTTCATGGAAAGAAATACCTATCAATGTTTGTCAGTTTGTAACTCAGGTTATTTAGGCTGAAGGCCCGTCGAGAGCCTCTCGTTCGACGAACGACTGATGACTATTAGTAAAGGGCTGAACGTGGTACAAATGGGGCTCCTATTATTGTATTACTGTAACTGCTTTATCTCTGAAAAGAACTCTTTCGGTTCTCTTTCCCTTTCCGTCCTCCGTCCCGCTCAAGCGGGACTACGGAGGGTGGACAGTCTTCAGTCTAAACACCTTCAGCCTGACTACGTGAGTAGTCACGTCAGTTTAATATTTTCTTTTGATAATATATTGATTTAATTCCAAAAGGCTTTCCTTGGCAGGTGAATCGGGAAATGAACTTAAGTAACCGGCAGCCTTGTTTACATATGTCTGTGCCTCATCCCGTATCTGATCAAGTGCTCCGTTGCTCCTCACAATTTCAATCAGGTTCCGGTAATCCTCTTCAGCTGCTCGCTGGCTTTTGAGTAGGCTCTCAAGCCTTTTTCTTTCAGACTCTTCAAGACTTAACAGCGTATATATTAGAGGCAAGGTGATTTTGCCCTCCTTTAAATCCTTTCCCACCGGCTTTCCAAAAACCTCTTTTGAAGATGTATAATCCAATAAATCATCCATGAGCTGAAAAGCGATCCCCATATTCAGGCCAAATCTTTCAAGAGACTCCTCTACGTCTGCTTCAGCTCCGGATATAATGGCTCCACAGGCACACGCCGCAGAAATAAGCACGGCCGTCTTGGCCGTGATAATTCCCATGTATTCTTCCTTGCTGATATTCCAGTTATGCGTATAGCTTAACTCCAGAATTTGCCCTTCGACCATTTGCATACTGGTATCCGTGAGCTTCTTCAGCAATAAAGAGCTGTTGGAACCCACCGCAATGGAAGACGCTTTTGAAGACAAGAAATCCCCTTCCAATATCGCCGCATGATTACCCCAGACATGATTGACCGAAGGTTTGTTTCTTCTGATCTCAGCGTTATCCAAAACATCATCATGCAATAGGGAGGCTGTATGGACATATTCAAAAATGGTCGAGAGACGGTATGCCTCTTCTCCATAATTACTGCAGAGCCGGCAGGAAAGAACAAATAAGAGGGGTCTTAGCCTTTTGCCATGTCCCAGGAGTGTATGATTCCCAATATCTCTAATGAGGTCTACCCGGGAACTGAGGCCCTTTTCTAACTCCTCATTTATTTTCTTAACATGCTTTTTGTAATGACTTAATACCGTGTTGTCCGTATCCATAGTAACGCTTATAGTCTCTGTGCAGTCTTCAGTAAGTAGTTCTTTTTAAAAGGATTCAATGCTTTAATGCCCTAAGTGATCAAAGCAATAATAATTTACGTCCAGGAATATTACAACTCATTTAACGAAGAAAAACCTTAACATCTATTCCGAATTCATCTGATTTCCCCCACAAGGTCATACTCATGTGCATCTGTTATCAGTACCGGCATAATTTCGCCGGCCACACCCTCCCCCTTATTAATCAACACCTGTCCGTCCACGTCCGGGGCCATTGTTTCCGTCCTCCCCTTCAATAATAAATCAGTCTCCGGGCTCACACCTTCGATCAAAACCGCTACTGTGTGACCAACCAGACGTTGATTCAGCCTCTTTGAAATTTCCTTCTGGAGAGTCATAAGCGTGTCCTGCCTTTGCTGAGCAACTTCACTCGTAACGGTTGGCTCGACGCGAGCCGCCCGCGCCCCTTTTTCCCGGCTGAAAATAAATGTGCCAAGGTGATTAAATTCAACCCTCTTCACAAAATCACAAAGTTCACTAAACATTTCTTCTGTTTCCCCGGGAAATCCGACCATGAGAGTCGTTCTCAGACTTATCTTACGTCTCCCGGATCTTATCCGTTCAACCAGGTCCCATGGCGTTTCACTGGCAGAGTTTCTTCCCATGGCTTTCAAAAGCTTTTTGTTTACGTGCTGCAAAGGCAAATCCAAATACGGACAAATAGCCTCCTCGGAATTCATCAATTCCAGCAGTCGGTCAGAAATTTCACCGGGATAACAATATAGCAAACGAATCCACCTGATCCCCCTTATGCTAACCAGCCTCTCTAATAAGTCTTCAAGACAAACGTCTTCCTCAAGGTCTTTTCCATACATGGTGGTGTCTTGTGCAATCAGGTTAATCTCTTTCACCCCCGATTCCATCATCTTCTCAGCCTGTATGCACAAAGATTCCAGTCCGCGACTCCGATAAGGCCCTCTCAAACTGGGGATGATACAGTATGAACATCTATGGGAACATCCATCAGCAATCTTAAGGTAAGCGCTGTAGAAGGGAGATATCTGAATTCTTGGAACAGTATGGTCTTCTATATAGACGGGCCTGCTGATACGCATTGGAACAGGAGATACGGCCGAACCCTTCTCCAGGATATCCGCCACATGGTAGATTTCACCTGTACCCAACCACCCATCTACCTCAGGGATCTCTTTCATCAATTTGTATCCATACCGCTGGACAAAACAACCTAACACTACGACCTTTTTCAACTTACCCTGCGCCTTGAGATTTACGACTTCAAGAACCGTGTCAATGGTCTCTTCAACAGCGGACCGGATAAAGCCGCAGGTGTTGATGACTGCGATCTCCGCCTCAACAAGGCTCTGTGCAAAAACAAAACCCCTTGTTTGGAGCAGTCCAAGTAAAAATTCACTGTCAACCAGATTCTTGGCGCAGCCCAGGCTTATCAGAAATACCCTTCCCTTTTTGCCCATGGGTAATGCCAGTTATCGGCAAAAAAGCGCCGCTCCTTTTTAATCCACAGATTACGCAGATTTCACAGATTTTCGTGAGTTATTGGGTTAAATTCCCCGAAGCTTGCTTCGTTTAGATTGTGAAAACCAGATGCGCGATACCCCGTAGCGACTCGACAGTCTTCGACCCTGAGCTCAGACCGAAGGGAGCTCGCCGAAGTCTTGCTGCGGGGCAGTTCATTTACAATCCGGCCCTCTGAAAAAGCTTGTTTATGTCCAGCCTGTTAACACTGTCTGTGAAAATTTCCCCCAACACAGTTTCAGCTGCACCACGCCCTGCAAAACCATACCGCTCGCCATCTCCGCTGATGTTTTCCCTTGAGAGAACTTTTCCGTTTTTTACCAATCGGGCTTCATAACTCATTTTGACGACCCAATTCCGGCCTGCTCTATCGAGAAGAAACTCGTTCAACACAATTAACAATTGAGGCTCACCTCGTGATTTTTTTAGGACAAGCTTCAGCCCCGCATTTTCCAATCTCCTTCTAAACCCCTCCCTCATCATAGCGGGAACCTGGTAGATCCCGGCCTTAACTTCAGATTCCTTATGCTGTGCGACGCTTAAAGAAAAATTTCCCGAAAAATCCGGTAACTCATATTTGGCCCCTTGGCCCAAGACTTCCTTGTTGCTCCGGGCATCTTTTATTGTCAAAAGCACTTCATTGCCCTTTAACAGGGCTGATGCCGGTGGAAGCTGATAACTGACCTTCAATTCAGGAATCGAAGCACAGGAAGCTGTGAATGCGAAAACCAACAGAATTAGCAACCTTATCCTGCATACTTGATTTACCTCTCTCATTGTCCTATCCTCCTAGATTTACCTCTCTCATTGTCCTATCCTCCTATGATTGAAGATTTTCGATTGAGTATTGTCTATTTAAAAAATGCATTTGAAACCTGAATGCTAACGTTGTATTCCCGTGCCGATCGCCAATCGTCAATCATCAATCATCAATCGACAATCATAAGTCATAAATAACCCTATCCTATCAAGCTCATATGTCAAGTAAAAGGGCCGGAGCAAACAACCCAAAACTTGAAGTGTCTCTGTCTCCGGAAGACAGGCAGCTTTTCAAGGCCGCCTGGGAGACAGCCAGGGCACACCAT
>JAFDHL010000392.1 GCA_019308785.1 Deltaproteobacteria bacterium | reverse complement strand
CGGAAAAACCAAGGATTTTTGATCGCCTCAGCCAGGCGGAAAAACAGAATCTCTTTGAAGGCTTGAGTTACAACGACAAAGTGTGGGTCTTTGAAAATCTCAGCGATGCCGATAAAAGAAATCTCTTCCAGAGTCTCAGCGATGAAGATAAAGAGCTGATCTTCGAGAGTCTTACCGATTCAGATAAAATAACCATTTTTCAAGGCCTGAACGCAACTGATAAAGAGAAAATCTTCAAAAGCCTGAGTGATGTAGATAAAAGGAGAGTCTTTAAGAGCCTTAGCGAGGCCGAAAAATCAGAACTATTCAGAAGCCTGGGTGATGCGGATAAAAGGAGGGTCTTCAGAGGCCTTATCGATGCGGATAAGAGGAGGCTCTTCTCAAGTCTGAGCGAGGCCCAGAAAAAGGAATGGCTGATGAAATACCCCGATTTGGAGTTGATCATTGGCCCTGAAGAGATTCCACCCGTTGTTTCTGAAAAACCCTTTGCGGCTGTTGAAGAAGTAGAGGCCCCGTCCGATATTGAAAAAATCATGTCAGGTCAGTTCCCTACTCATATTTCCAGGGAGCTGCGCCAGTTTGGTTATGACTTTTTTGACAAAGATATCTCCGCATTCACGCCAATAATCAGTGTACCCGTTGGCTCCGATTATATCATTGGTCCGGGAGATAATTTTACCATCCATCTCTGGGGAAAGGCAGAAAAAACCTATAATGTCACCATCACAAGGGATGGAAATATAACCCTCCCCCGCCTGGGCACAATGACCGTAATCGGCTTGACCTTCGCAGAATTAAAGCCTTATCTCCACCACAAATTCAAGCAGTATTATCCCTATTTTGAGATAAGTATCACTATGGGCTCCCTTCGTACTGTCGAGGTCTTTATTGTTGGTGAGGCAAAAAACCCGGGTACCTATTCCGTGAGTTCCCTTTCTACCGCGATTACAGCCCTCTTTGCAGCAGGTGGGCCGAGCAAAAAGGGCAGCCTTAGAGACATCAGGGTTTTCAGAAACGGAGAACAGATCCGATCCCTTGATCTTTATGAGTTCTTCATCATGGGTACCAAAGGGGATGCCTGTTGTGGGTATAGCAGGCTGTGTAAAGCGACCGGCAATCTACGAGTTGAAGGAGACACAAACGATTGGGGACGTTATTGAGCTTGCCGGAGGCGTTTTACCTGTTGGATACCTCCAGAACGTTGTGATCGAGCGGGTGGAAGGGCATAAGAGAAGAGTTATCAGGAGCTTTAACCTGGATCCAGCCTATGAAATGACCAATATTAACCTTCTAATACCCCTGAAAGATGGCGATGTAGTCAAGGTTTATCCCGTACATAAGGAAACCCGGCAGGTAGTCTATCTGGAAGGACATGTCAAGTACCCGAGGGAGTATGAATTAAGGCCCGAAATGAGACTGCGCGACATCATCCCTTCTTATGATTATTTACTTCCCGAACCCTATCTGCCCCAGGCAGAGATCATCCGGTTGATGCCCCCGGACCTTCACCCTGAAATAATCGAATTCAATCTCGGTGCCCTTATGAAAGGAGATCCCGATCAAAATCCCATGCTGCAAGACCAGGACCGGGTGATAATATATGACAAATGGGAAAAAGAGCAAAAACCTGAAGTTACCGTCAGAGGGGCTGTGCGTAACCCTGGAACCTATCGCCTGTATAAGGGCATGACAGTAAAGGATTTGATATTCCAGGCAGGAAATCTGAATATTAAGGCTTTCCAGGAAAGAGCTGATCTGGCGAGAATAATCCCTAACAAAACAGGGACCGGCATCATGAAAGTGACCTTTTGCCCGCGCAAGGCCATGGCAGGAGCTCCCACGGATAATCTGTTGTTACAGGAAGATGATCAGGTATACATTAGAGAGATTCCGCAATACAGCAATGCCCTGGAACGAAAGGTTTTCCTGGAAGGCGAATTCCTATTTCCCGGGGAGTATATTTTTTCACAAGGCGAGCGCCTTACTTCAGTCATTGAAAGGGCAGGAGGGCTTACGGAAGAAGCATATCCATTTGGCGCTGTATTTCTGCGGTCATCCGTAAGAGAAGTGCAAAGGGTTCGGCTAAGCGAATACGTCAGCAAACTTGAACGGGATATTTTTGCCATGAGTGCCCTCTCCGCTGAAACGGCAACTGACAAAGAGCAGGCCGCTGCCCTGGCGCAAAGCCTGGCTTCTAAAAGAGAATTGCTGCAAAAATTAAGACAGGCTGAGCCAACCGGGCGTATGGTCACGGATCTTCGGGAGGTGCTGGTACTGCCTTCGTCTCCTTATAATTTTGAATTGCGACCCGGAGATCATTTGATTATCAAAAAAAGGCCGGATAGTATCAACGTCCTCGGTGAGGTTTACAACCCCACGGCCCTTTTTGCCGAAAAGGGAAAGAGCGTGGGTTATTACCTCAATCTGGTTGGCGGCCCCACGGATAATGCTGAAGATGATGAGATGGCGGCCCCACGGATAATGCTGAAGATGATGAGATTTACATTGTCAAGGCAAACGGCACTGTTATCAGTAAAAGCCAGGAGGGTTTTCTTGGCCTTGTAAGCTGGGATTCCAATAAACACAGGTGGACCATGGGTGGATTTGACTCCATAAGGCTCGATCCTGGTGATACTGTCATTGTACCGAGAAAGGTGGAAAAATTCCCCTGGCTGAGAGTTGTCAAGGACATAACACAGATCATGTTCCAGATAGCTGTGGCTGCAGGCGTTATCATCGCTGCATATTAGATCCCATTTGAAATCC
>JAFDHL010000142.1 GCA_019308785.1 Deltaproteobacteria bacterium | reverse complement strand
TAACCCATTTGTAAATGAAATTGTTACTACTGGCATTAAAATAACTTAGATAAATATTCCATGACCCTATAAAAGCAAAGTCAATTAAAAAATGGATTTAAAAATATTTGCCGACACAAATCTTTTCGAGGCAGGAACTTCCTTTTTTAACCAGCTCAAAGTCCCTTTAAACAGCAACACAACCACTTCCCTCCATCTGAAAGATATTTTAAAAGATAAGTTCAAATCACAGGAAATTTTTGAAAAAGTTTCCGCAACCTATTTTTTAGGGCTGGTGGACAAATCTGTTTTTGATACCAGCCTGTCATTATTTGATGACGGAAATGTAACCTTCGATCAGGCTGTAGAAAAGATTCATGCCGGCTATGAAGGAATGATGATTTTTACGGTGCAGATTGACGGAATTGATTCGCCCACAAGAACACAGCTTTCCGATCTTACCAGGGCCTTTAACCGTGCAAGCCAAAGCCTGCCCGTTGTTGTACTGTTTCAATATAACGACTTTCTAACCCTTGCCACCTCAGAACGTACAAAATACAAGCAAACCTGGCGAGAAGGCGAGAAAATCGGTAAAATTTCCCTTCTGAAAGATATTGACCGCACACCGGTCACCTGAAAATATTAATCGATCTTGTAATAAAACCTGATGCCAGAGATTTTAACGGGCTATATGAGCAATGGATGCAGGTGTTCGATGTCCAACTGCTCAACAGAAATTTCTACAAAGAACTTTCAACCTGGTATTTCTGGGCGTTGCGGCATGTAGATTTTCCTGATGATGCCGAAAAAGACAGGGACATAAGAAACCCAACCAGCGTCATCCGATTAATCACGCGGTTGATCTTCTGCTGGTTCCTCAGGGAAAAGGGCCTTATCCCCGCCGACCTTTTCAGCGAACGCAAGCTCGCCGGCGTCCTCAAATCCCTGAAGGACGATGACAGCACATTCTACCGGGCCATCCTCCAGAATCTGTTCTTCGGCACACTCAACCAGCGCATGAATATCGGCGGCCGGGAGAACCGGAAATTCACAAGTGACGGCTCCTTCCACAAGCGAAAGGATGAATACGGCGTGAAGAACCTTTACCGCTATCAGAAGCTATTTGCTATTGCAGAAGAAGAAGCGGTCAAGCTGTTTTCAGACATTCCATTCCTGAATGGCGGTCTGTTCGACTGCCTTGATAAAGAAGATGACTCCGGCAAGGTCATCTACGTTGACGGGTTTACCCGCAATGCACGGAAGCAGCCCAAGGTTCCCAACTTTCTGTTCTTTTCCGATTACCGGACTCTCGATCTCAGTGATGCCTACGGCGATAAGAAGAGAAAGAAGGAGAAGGTGCGTGGCCTGATCAACCTGCTGGACAGCTACAAGTTTACCGTTACCGAGAACACCCCGATCGAAGAGGAAATCGCCCTTGACCCCGAACTTCTCGGAAAGGTCTTCGAGAATCTCCTGGCCAGTTACAATCCCGAAACCGGGACCACCGCCCGCAAGCAGACCGGGTCTTTCTACACACCCCGCGAGATCGTCAACTATATGGTCGACGAATCCCTGATTGCGTACCTGGAAGGTCAATTGAAGGCGAAGGTGCCGAAGCTTGCGGAAATGAAGGACCTCCAGGATCTGTTGAGGGAAGTCTTTGCATATACAGAGAAAGTCCACCCCTTCGATGAAGAGGAAGTTGAAGCCCTCATCGACGCCATCGACACGTGCAAGATCTTCGACCCCGCCTGCGGCTCCGGCGCATTCCCGATGGGTATTCTGCACAA
This sequence comes from Deltaproteobacteria bacterium, assembly GCA_019308785.1. Taxonomy (GTDB): domain Bacteria; phylum Desulfobacterota; class DSM-4660; order Desulfatiglandales; family Desulfatiglandaceae; genus JAFDHL01. The sequence goes on along the minus strand of JAFDHL010000142.1, from coordinate 7,484 downwards.
GCTGGTGTTCATACTTGGCAAGATTGACCCGAACAATGATCGTTGGAAGCAGAAACAGCTCGACAAATTAGACTCGGTGTCAATGCGCGAAGAGCTGGAGCGAATATTTGAAAATAATGATGACGACTACGGGCGCAAGCTTTACCTGATTGAGAACTGCATCTATGGCGTTGACATTCAGCCCATCGCCATTCAGATCTCGAAACTGCGTTTCTTCATCTCTCTCATTTGCGATCAACGCACCAACAAGAACAAGGCACAGAACTGTGGCGTCCGCCCGTTGCCGAACTTGGAAACCAAGTTCGTCGCGGCCAATACACTTATTTCCCTGGATCGAGGGCAGGGTCAATTGCTACTGACCGATCTGCGCCTGCCCAAGTTAGAGAGGGAGCTGGCAGCCGTGCGTCACAAGCACTTCGCGGCCCAGCGGAGGCGCGACAAGCTCGCCTTGCAGAGGCGCGATGCTGTGATTCGCAAAAAAATAGCCGGCATACTCGCAGGTGGCGGCATGAGCGGCGAAGCCTCTCACCAGCTCGCTGCATGGGACCCGTATGATCAGAACGCTTCCGCGCCGTTCTTTGATCCGGAATGGATGTATGGCATCACAGATGGATTCAATATTGCAATTGGCAATCCGCCCTATGTCAGAGTGGATGACATCTCGAAGAGTCTCAAAGAACAACTCAAGAGAGCTTATATCGTAACTATCGGAAAGTATGACCTCTATTACACATTCTTCGAAGCGGGATTGCATATGCTATCTCCTGATGGCGTTGTGACTTACATCACGCCGAACAAGTATTGCGCTGCTGATTCAGCGAAGTGTTTACGTAATGCGATTATGGCGAATGACCATTCCGTTGAGATTCTGAGTACATCCCGACTGAATGTATTCAATGATGCGGCAAACTACCCTGTGATCACAATGGTTGCCAAACGTGAAAACTCACAAAATTCTTATACTGTGCGAGAGGCGCTAGATATAGGCGATCTTAGCAAGTCTTCATCCCGGTCCTATGCTCTGTGCAAATTCACCGTCGACGCGTTGCCAGAAATGGTGATACCTATCAATGTCGGCCAGGCCGATATTGACTTGGTAACAAAATTGCTTTCCCGGAATAAGAAGCTTGGCAACGTTTTGTCCGTATCAGAGGGGCTACGAATTCCCACTTCAATGGAAAAAGAGACGCTTTGCAAGTACCGTATTGTCAAACAGTATCAATTTTCGAGATGGAGCAGTATTGAGCGTGGAACTGCAATTACGGAAGCTGACCTTCTTGCTGTTGTATCGGAAGGCTCTGATCGCTACAGAAAATTGCACAACGAAAAGATTCTTATTGCAGAAGATGCTCTTGAGATCACAGCTACTATAGATGGTGATGCGTATGTTCCACAAGGAGGAGTCTATTTTGGGGTCAAGACGGTTGCGGACTATGATCTTCAATATATCTTGGGGCTCGTTAACTCTAGACTCTTGTCCTACATCTATAAGGTCCTGTATGGCGGAATGCATATGGGAGGGGGATATCTACGTTACCGAACCAAGTTTCTTGGACAGCTTCCCTTTGCTTCCGCCGAAAAACCCAAAACCATTGTGGATTTGACGAAAAGAGCACTGTCTGCAAGGAAAGACCATACTAAGGCAGACGTAACGCAGATCGAGGCAGAGATTGACCAACTTGTCTATTCTCTATACGATCTCACCCAGGATGAGATCGCCATCGTGGAGGAGGGCACATGAATAATGACATCTCCTCACCTGACTTGATCCACTTGCCCTACCGCCTCTTGATGCAGGATACCTACTACGACAAGATGGACTTGTTCCTGCGGGCAATCAAGCCCTGGCTAACACAGGACCAGATGACAGATATGTTCCAGACGAGTAAACAAAACATAAGTCAACACGTGAAAGCGATTTATGACTCCGGCGAATTGGAACCAGCGGCAACTGTCAAGAAATTCTTGACAGTTCGGCAGGAAGGTTCAGAATGAGTATTCAACAGGTCAATGCCATAAACAACCGCCTGAGCATGCGCCCCCTGCAGCGGGATTTGCTGAAGATTTTGGCCCGCATATACGAGATCGTCTCGCTTGACCTGTCTGCATGCGGGCACGCACAGGCAGGGATGGACGGTGAATGGCAGTTGAGGATGACCCGGCATTTCTTCTCTGAAGGGGTTCAGGAGAAATTCGCCCATTCTCCGCGTCTCAGAACAGCAACCGCATAAATGACCATCATCTGAGCCTTGTGAACAAAAAGCGCCCACGAAAAACACGGAAGGACATGGAAAATGACTGATTACACAAAAGCCCAATATTGGAAATGTGCGCTTCAGGTTAATCCTGCAAGCTATATTGAGTATCGCGGTGATGACCACGGTATGAGTGAAGATGAGTACAATCGGGAGCTGCTCAAGATCTGTTTGGAAAAAAATATCAAAATCCTTGGCATTGCGGATCATGGCAATGTTGATGGTGTAGATGCGATCCGCACCCTGATGAATGAGAACAACATTGTAGTTTTTCCAGGTTTTGAGATTTCTTCCAGCGAAAAGGCGCATTTTGTCTGCCTGTTTTCCGAAGCCACAACAAAAGATGAATTGAACCGCTACCTGGGGGCGTTGCAGCTTACAGATATTCAGGATGGCATTCGTCCTACAATACTCAGCGCCGAAGAGCTGCTAAAAAAGGTTGATGAGCTGGGCGGTGTTGCCTATGCCGCGCACTGTATGGAGGATAGCGGTGTACTTCAGAAAATGTTGAACCATGTCTGGAAAAACCCGTTGCTTAAAGCGGCGCAGATACCCGGAACTCTTGATGAATTGAAAAATGATGACGGCAATGCTTATCGACAAATATTACTCAACAAAGATCCAAATTATAAACGAGAACACTCGATAGCCATACTCAATGCAAAGGATGTCGAAAGACCGGAAACGTTGAAGGACCCCAAAGCCTCATGCCTGATAAAAATGACCAAGCCCTGTTTTGATTCATTCAAACAGGCTTTTCTGGATCCTGAATCCCGGGTGCGGCTGGTTTCGGATGTCCCGGACGAATTCTTTTCCAGGATCGAGGAGGTTTCTTTTACCGGCGGGTATCTTGATGGGGTGGAAATTGAGTTTTCGGAGCACCTCAATGCTGTAATTGGCGGCAGGGGCACCGGCAAATCGACTTTATTGGAGTGTATTCGCTATGGGCTCGAACTGCGGCCAACTGGAAAAAATGCTCAAAAGCAGCATGACGAAATCATAAAGGAAAATCTGGGGAAAGAAAAGGGGCGTATTGAGATCACTATTCGTTCTTCAAATATGAACGGAAAACGATTCATAGTTTCCAGAAAATATGGTGAAGGCGCTTATGTGAAAGATGAAAGCGGCTCTATTTCCAGTTTTACGCCGCCTGATCTTTTACCTCGCATTGAAATTTATGGGCAAAATGAAATCTATGAAATAGCGCGGGACCCGCGTGGTCAGCTCAATCTTCTCAGGCGTTTTTTGGATTCAGATAATGGCCAACTGGAAAACAAGTTAACCGAAATCAAAGCAAAGCTCCAGAAGAACCGCTCTGATATTATAAACGCCAATGAGAAACTGGCGGAAATTGAAGATGAAGTGAGCAAACTGCCAAAACTGCAGGAACAGGTTGCTCAGTTTAAGGATCTTGGCCTTGAGGAAAAGCTGAAGGTCATACCGTTGTTTGAAAAAGAAAAACAAATGGCGCGACGGGCTGCCACAGAAATCCGGGAGCTTTCAGATTCTCTGTGGGCATTCAAGGAACAGTTTCCTGACACAATTTTCCTTAGCGAAAAGGCGCTTGAAGGTCTGCCGCATACTGAGACTCTAAAGAACATTAGAACTGCGATGGACAGGTTGAATGATGATCTATCCCCACTATTCACTCAGCTTGAGGCCAAGATCAAAGAGGCAGATAGTTCGATTAAAAAAGCTCAAGATCAATTACTGGCCTCTATCTCAACTGAAGAAGAAGCCCTGGCAAAAGCATTCAAGGAAATTCCGGCTTGTGAAGGTCGTTCCGGCAAAGAAATCGGCAACCAGTTCAAGTCGCTGCTTCAGGAAATCGAGCGGATTCGGCCTAAAAGGGCGTTGTTGAAAGACCGTAAGTCGGTTTTGGATGCGCTGAAAAAAAACCGTCAGAAACTTTTAGCCGACATATCAGAAGTACGGTCCAAGCACTCCGCTCAATTGCAACGTGCTCTGAAAGGCTTGAATAGAAAATTAGATAAGAAGTTGAAATTAATCATTGCGCCGGAAGCCAACCGCCGGCCGCTGATGGATTTTCTCGTCCGGTGCGATTTGGAGGGAGTTGGGGCCAAGCGCCTTGCCTGGATAGAATCAGCGGAAGATTTCTCACCGGTAAAGCTGGCCGAATTAATCCGTGCGGGAAGCGAGAGTTTGAAAAATGCCGGCTTAGGAATGACACCGACTGTAGCTGATGCGCTGACAAAGTTGAAAATTTCTGAAGTTATGGAGATAGAAGAATTGGATCTTCCGGATACGATAACAATTGAACTGAATATAGCTCATCAAGGTGCAGAAAACTATCGTCCCCTTGACAAGCTTTCGACGGGTCAACAATGCACGGCTATTCTGCATATGCTGCTTCTCGAAAACAGAGACCCACTTATTATGGACCAACCGGAGGATAATCTGGACAACGCTTTCATTGCAGATCGTATTGTAACCGAACTCCGCTCCGCCAAGATTGCCCGGCAATTCCTGTTTGCGACACACAATGCGAACATTCCTGTATTCGGCGATGCGGAGTGGATCGGTGTTTTTGAAGTCGACGAAGGGCACGGCTTTCTTCCTGCTGAATCACAGGGAGCAATTGATCTGCCGGTGATCCAGAAGAAAGCTTCGGAGATTCTTGAGGGCGGGAAAACAGCATTCATTCAGAGAAAAGATAAATATGGTTTTTAACGAGGTGAGCTATGCTTAAGAGTGAACTTTTGGAGATAATCGCTAACCGGGAGAACTCCGGTATCGAATTCAAACGTGACGATATTCGTCCGGAGCAGTTGGCGAGGGAAGTTGTGGCCTTGGCGAATTTTCAGGGAGGAAGGATCATTCTCGGCGTGGAGGACGATGGGTCCATTTCCGGTTTGCAACGCGACAAGACAGAAGAATGGGTCATGAATGTCTTCAGAGATAAGATACATCCTATGATTCTTCCGTTTTATGAAGAGCTGCAGATGGATGCTCAAAGGAGAGTTGCCGTTGTTTCTTTTCCTCAGGGAATTTCCAAGCCGTATGTGGTTCGGCACCATGGCCGGGAAGAGATTTATATTCGTATGGGAACGACCTCACAACGGGCAAGCAGGGAACAACAGGCAAGATTGCATGCCATCGGAGGAATGCTGCATACTGAATTAATGCCGGTGCCAGGAACATCTCTTCAATCTCTTGATGCGGCCAGATTGGAAAATTATCTGCGAGATATTATCCGTGACATTGAACTTCCGGATACTCCAAAGGAATGGGAGAAACGCCTGCTTGGTCTTGGTTTTTTGATCGATGGCCAGGATAATCAAATTTTCTGCACAATCGCCGGTCTGTTGCTGTTCGGGATCAATCCGCGGCGTTTTTTGAAACAGTCCGGATTACGCGTTATGGTGTTTGAAGGAATGGACAAGGAGTATCAGGCATTACTTGACGATATTCTGGACGGGCCATTGGTCGGTCGATGGGAAATCGGCGATTCGGGCAAGAAATTGATAGATACGGGATTGATTGAAAAGTTCATGGATTGTGTCGGCCCCTTTATATCGCAAGAGGCTTCCGAAATAGATGAGGATCTGCGTCGAGAAAAAATATGGTTCTATCCTTTGGATGCCGTGCGGGAAATTGTCGTCAACGCTCTGGCGCACAGGGATTGGACACGCTTTGTAGATGTTGAAATTGGTATCTATGCGGACCGATTTGAAGTCATCAGCCCTGGAGCATTACAGAACACGATGACTATTGAAAAGATGGTCGCAGGGCAACGTTCTCCAAGAAACACACTTATCATGGAAGTCCTTCGCGATTATGGCTATGTTGATTTTCGCGGTATGGGCATCCGCACCAAAGTGATTCCACTTATGATGCGTGAAAACAAGGTCGAACCATATTTTGAAGCTACAGAAGATTACCTAAAGACCGTGTTGCCAAGGAAATCTTCTGATGATTAATCTTTGATACGGAGATTGACCTTTCCGATGAAGAACATGCGTTTCCCGCGAAAAGAGAAAAAGGTAGCCCGGCAAAGCGATAACGCTTGGCTTGCACGGCAACTATATCTTCTACAGGTTGTCCGCGTGGCAGAGAGGGACGTTGGCTCTAAGTGAACTTTTTTAAGTTGCATGAGAATCAACATTCCCTCACTTATGGAAATTCCGAATTTTCCACCAAACCCACCCATTGCTACAATCTGGATGTCATTATTGGATGGGAACGCGGGACGACCTTAAATTGTTAAATAACATTTTTCAGCATATTGAGATTTGATTATTCAACAACTTTTCTGAACCTGTGATCCATAGCAGTGGCATGCAATTCAGGTGTGGTTCGATCTGGCATGGAAATCCGAAAAACAATCTTTGCTTGGTATTGATGGGGCTTACTGAAAATGTGAGACGCAAAAACAGACTGCTAGTAGCTGCAACTCTTGAAGAACTATCATCTGAAGGAAAACAATCAGCTATTTTGGAAACATTATGCGACAAGCTTCTTGGTTTTGCAAAAAAACCATAAAAGGAGGAAAAATGACAAAAAAGATCAAATCGAACTCCGTGAACATCAGGCCGGATACGAATCAAAGTAACTGTAGGTTATTGTAAATGTCAAATTTATGGGACGGAAATACAATTTAACTTTTTAACCTTTCAACTCTTGTCTTTTGCCGGAGGTTTTATGCTGACCTTCTTACATGCTGCTGATATTCATATGGATTCGCCTTTGCGAGGTTTGTTGGCCTATGAGGGGGCGCCCCCAATTGAAGAAATCAGGGGGGCCACTCGGCAGGCGTTAGACAACCTGGTCAATTTTGCTTTGGAAGAAAAGGTAAACTTTGTTCTTGTGGCCGGCGACCTCTACGATTGTGACTGGCAGGACTTTAACACAGGATTGTACTTTGCCAATCAGATGCGTAATCTTGGAGAATCCGGAATCCGTGTTGCTGTAATACGCGGCAACCATGATGCTGCCAACACCATGACCAAGACCATACCTATGCCGCAGAACGTTAAAATTTTCAGTGCACGCAAGCCGGAAACCTGGCTACTCGAGGATCTGGGCGTTGCCATCCACGGCCAAAGCTATGCAAACCGGGATGTATACGAGAATCTGGCAGCAGCTTACCCTGACCCGGTTCCCGACATGCTTAACATCGGCATTCTGCACTGTTTGATATCCGGCGCCGAAGGTCACCTGCCGTACGCCCCGTGCACACTGGACGAGCTTGCAGCAAAGGGCTATGAT
>JAFDHL010000141.1 GCA_019308785.1 Deltaproteobacteria bacterium | reverse complement strand
AAGCTGACCATCTTCTAAAATGATCTCTTCGCCAAAATAGTCGATGATTTCTTTCCATGCGGGCTTTTCCGGCTCAACCACGTGCCTTGCAATCGTGTCAAAATCAATAGTGGGCGCACCCAGATCCTTTAACATGTTTGCTACAGTTGATTTTCCGCTGGCAATGCCGCCGGTTACACCCAGAAGCAAAAGGTTATGTCTGTCCCGTATGTTCTTCAATTGCTCGTCTACATTACCCATGATAATCGCATTTGTAACACTTTATTAGCGAAGCTTCGCCTCAAACCGATCCGTTTGTGTGCATTTATTAAATTTATTGATTGAAGCATAGGGATACTTGTTTCTGGATGCTCGATGCTTGTTAAAGAAAAAACGTATCTTCTCAATAAATCGCGGTAAGTGCCTTTGCATACAAACCTACTGGATTCCCGCCTGCGCGGGAATCCATGAGCTATTGCCCCTAAATATTGAGCTGTTACGAAAAAACCTTTCTTTATGAATCAAAAACCCACAATCTAAAATCCGAAATCGTGCCTGAACGGGGTTTTCGTTCAGGCACTAATTGGCAGGTTCCCAATTGCCGGGGTTCATGACAGGTTCCCAATTGCCGGGGTTCATGATGCCATTTGGGTCTAAAAGCCTCTTCACTCTTTTTATCAGTGCAGCAGTATTTGGATCCATTTTTTCCATTGCCATTTTTTGTGCTCCCACCTCACCCTTCCATACCATTCCTCCAATCTCGAAAGTGAATCTGTTTGACTCCTCTAATGCCTTTCTCGTTTTTTCAACATCCTCCTCATCAGCCCTGTTAAAGGAATAATTAAAACCGAACATAATGCTGTTACCCATCAAGACCTGGTGGACATAGGAACAGATCATTCCATGCTTATGTGCAATCTCAATCCCCTTTCTCCATGCCTCCGGAACCTTGTCTATGGGTAATATCGCTCCTGTGTATTCAAAACCGCCGCCTTTTCGAAAATCAGCAGCTAAGGCCGCCAACGGAGGCACATCAAGGAATCTTTTTCTGAGTGCAGGGTGCAGATCTTCCACAAATTCCATCCTGCCACCTCCTCCGAATTCCCGAAACAGTTTTTTATATGCTTTCATTTTTAACTCAAGCTCATCTTCAAAATGCCCGGATACAATAATAATAAAAAATACATGGTTCATCCAGTCTGGCTTTTCCTGACTTATAAGAAAAAAATCCTCTAATAGATCAAGCTGGTTGGCCTCGAAAACAGCCTCTGTGATCAAATCAACATCATCTGTTACAAAGGCCATTACATCACGATATTTTGGTTTTGGATAGAGCCTTAAGGATAGCTTTGTTACAATCCCTGTTGTACCAAACCATCCAATAAACAGGCCTGGCAGATCAGGAAGAGGCCCTCTTGTAAACCAATATGGGCTGACAGAACAAGAACCTATCTTGCATATCTCACCTGTGGGGAGTACTACTTCCATCCCGTTTATCATATCTGAATTCATGCCATATCTTGGCGATATATGTCCATGCCCTTGAATAAGGGCATTTCCAACAACAGTGACTGTAGGAGGCGCCTCAGGAGTCGAGTGCTGGAGGTTTGGGTGGTTTTTTACAAGATAAGACTGCAATGCTGCCTGAGAGACACCCGCTTCTACTACGGCATATCTATTGATTTCATTTACTTCGATGATCTTGTCCATTCTTTTCATATCCATGACAATCCCACCCTTATTAGGCACAACCAGCGCCGATAGGGTGAAACCACCGCCGAGTGGGGTAATAGGAATTTTCTCATTGTTGGCAATTAATAATACATTTTGCACTTGCTCAACGGTCTTTGGCATGACGACATAGTCAACCTTACGAGGATGTTGTGCACCTGAATCTCGAGAATACAGGAAAAGTTCCTCCTGGCTATTTGATACCCCATTTTTACCCACAATAGCGACTAATGAATTATAAATATCCATGCGTACTCCTGAGTCTAACGAACAATGATTTTTAAAAGTTATTATTCCACTGTTTCAATGATGTCAAATAAGAAATCCGGTTTGATCTTGACATACTTAATGACTTCTTTATAGGTTATCAAAGACCAAATTTGCAAAATTTAAATGTTATTGTCATTTGGGCATGGATAAGGAAAACTGCCTGGGCTGGCTGAAGGGAGGAAAAATGTATGCACTAAATTTTGATGAGAATCTGTGTACGACCTGTCCGACCGGTGATTGCCTTGTAAAGTGCCAGTATATGGATGTCGAGAAAGATACGGCAGTAGAGGAGATGGTAAAGATAAGCCGGGGAGAGGATTCTTTCGTGTTTAAGGATTGTGTCACATGTTACGGATGTGAGGAATATTGCAAAAGAGGAAATCACCCCTTTTATCTGATCACTGAAAGGAGAGAGGAAAAGGGGATACTGACCTCACCCAGGGCTATAACCAAACAGTGGATCAATATAGGGGAGCCCCAGGGAAAATACAGGCTGGGAAAAGTCAAAGAAAAGGTCCTGTCTTTCGGTTTTATGCCTGAATTTTTGAAATGGGTCAGGGGAAGGCTTTTTGAGGATGTTATGCCCTCTTTTATTTTCGGCCAGGAATTTTTCTGCAATGTGGTCTACATTCATTTTGCCAATACGTCGATAATAAAGGAAAGGCTGCCCATGGTCGTGGATAATTTCAAAAAATTGGGCGTCAAAGAGGTTGTTTTCATCCATGATGAGTGTTACGGCGCATTCGCCCACCTTGCACCTGCATATGGTATAAAGGTCCCCTTTAAGTCCATACACTACTTTGAATATCTGTATAAACGGTTGCAGGAATTAAAGGACGAGATCAGGCCCTTGAACATCAAAGTGGCCTACCAGAGGCCCTGCTCTTCCCGGCTATCTTCTGACAAGCATCATTTTGTGGCCGATATCATGGAACTAATCGGCGTTGACCTGGTTGAAAGAGAGTATCAGGGGGAAAACGCCCTGTGCTGCGGCGGCATTTTTAGCATGTGTTTTGGCTACGACCTTGCAAATGATGTGCAGAAGCGGAATATTGATGACATGGCAGCGAATGGGGCCGAATATTGTGTGTTTAACTGCCCGGCATGTCAGAGCACCTTGGGCGAAAAGGTGGCCAAAAGAGGCATAAAGCCGGTCCACATGATTGACATTTGCAGAATGGCCATAGGCGAAAAATAGAAACCGGAGGTATTATGATATGACGGATATCACCCAGGCACTTGCTGAGATAGTGGGAGAAGGCTACGTTTCCGACCAGCCCGAAGAGGCGTATTTCTATGCACGGGACCCCGGTTTGATGCCGGCCCATGAACCGGACTATGTGGTTGTGCCGAAAACCGCGGAGGAAATACAAAAGGTCGTGAGGCTTGCCAACAGAGACAAAATTCCTATCGTCCCCATGGGGGCAGGTATGGCCTTGACCGGCCTTGTTATTCCCCTGAAAGGGGGGATCGTTATTGACATGAAAAGGATGACAGGGATACTTGCGATCAATGAAAAGGCACGGCTTGTTATAGTTGAAGGAGGCATCTCCCAGGGTTTATTAAAGGCATACCTGGAAAAAAATTATCCTAAGTTACGCCACAGTATTCCAGACTCTCCTGCAACGGCGACTATAGCGGCAAACGTGATGATACACGGCCAGGGCAGGCTGTCGCAACAGTACGGGTTCAATTCCGATATGGTTGCAGGCCTGGAAGTTGTGCTGCCTTCCGGTGAGATCTGCAAGATCGGTTCATGCTCAATATCTCCGGACTGGTTTTCAAAAGGTGCGCCAATGCCCGATCTTTCCGGGTTATTCTTGGGATGGTTCGGGGCCACCGGTATCATTACAAAGGTGGCCCTTAAGCTCTATCCCAAAAAGAAAATGAGGGATGTGGAAATATTTATTACAGATATGGAAGAGATCGTCCCGGATATTGTGCATGAACTCACTTATACGGAGATGGTGGAAGATATAACTGTCTTTGCCCAGCCATTGCCTATGATATTTAGAGACAACCACCACATAACCATTTTTTTTACGGGTGATACGGATACGGAGCTTGAGTTTAAAAGAAAGATGGTCTGGGATGCATTAGACAGGTTTATTAAGAGCAAAGACGGCGGATTTATGGGGGTACCGCCGGTCATGAAACCGACACTCTTAGACTCTCCTCAAAGGAGCGTCACCAGGTTCGCGGATGTAAAAAAGGGCGGGGGTTTCGAATATTCCGGGCCGATTATATTAGTTGAAAAATACCCGGAATGTTCTCGAAAAATAAGGGAATTGGCCGAAAAATACGATCTCGGATACTCCGGCATGGCCAGGATTATCGGGAGAGGCCATTGTATGATGTATGGTTTTGCCTTTACCTTTAACCGGGCAGACCCTGATATGATGGAAAGAACCCGGAAGGCATTGCATGAGGTCAGCGAATACGCCTTAGAAGCAGGCGGCGTTTTCTGGAAGCCGACAGTAAACGAACAAAAAATGGCCCTTGATAAGATGGACCCGAACACACGGAATCTTATGGGCATGATAAAGAAAAACATAGACCCCAATGGCATCATGAATCCTGGGAACTGGGAGGTAAACTAAATGAAATACGAGGAAATTGTCCACCGGTGTTTCAGGTGCGGTTACTGCAAACTTACCAGCGATTATACGGATTTCAACTGCCCCGCCTACCGGAAATTCAGGTTTGAGACATACTCCCCCGGAGGCCGCATGTGGCTGATCAGGGCATGGCTGAATAATGAGATAAAAAACAGTGAGCGCTTTCAGGATATCCTTTTTTCCTGCGCTACCTGTGCCAACTGTGTTGAACATTGCGTTTTTGTCTTCAGTGAGGACCTGGTGAATATCTTTATCGCGGCCAGGGAAGAGATGGTAAATAAAGGAATTATCCCACCTGCTGTACGAGATTACCTGAAAAACATTAGGATTAATGGCAATCCCTATAAGGAACCACAAGACGAGAGGGGAAAATGGGCAGATGGTACATCTGTTGAAACTTACAAAGATCAGGACTATCTCTTCTATGTAGGCTGTGTGGGTTCCTATGATGAAAGGGCAAAAAAAATTGCCAGGGTAGTGGGAAACCTCTTGCTTGAGGCAGGAATTTCCATCGGAATCCTTGGTGACAAAGAAAAATGTGATGGAAATGAGGTTAGGGCCCTTGGCGAGGCAGGGCTGTTTCAGTTTTTGGCTGAAGAGAATATCGCTTATTTTAAAGAGCTTGGGGTAAAAAGGATTATCACATTAGATCCCCATGCCTTCAACGCCTTTAAAAATGATTATCCGGGCCTCGGGGGTGAATTTGAAGTCTATCACTACACGCAGATTCTGGCCCCCTTGATCAAGTCAAAAAAGATACCGTTGGCTGAATACAAGGCAAAGATTACCTTTCACGATCCGTGCTATTTAGGAAGACATAATGGAGAATATGATGCCCCGAGAAAGATACTTGGGGCCATTCCCGGGGTAGAGATGGTCGAGATGGAGCAAAACAGGGAGAATGCCTTTTGCTGCGGGGGCGGGGGCGGAAATTTTTTCACCGATATCTTAGGCGGAGGAGAGGACAGTCCCAACAGAATCAGGGTGCAGGGAGCCCTTGATACCGGGGCACAGATTATTGCGGTTGCCTGTCCGCAATGTGCCAAGATGATGGAGGATGCAATCAAGTCAGAGGAGCTGGATGACAGGTTAGAGGTCCTGGATGTGGCGGAAATTGTTAGCAGGGCCCTTTCATAATTTTATCAGCACCTCATGCCTCTCTTTTTCGGTCCTAAGTTGTCTTTTTCAACTTTGTAGGACATCTCCACTAACTATTAAATACTGCTAATTTAGCCCACCAAAGCTTACTTATCTATTGCGGTTGATTGTCACGAGGGTCAACTCATAACAGCAGGTCTCTATCAAAAAACCCTGATTGATAAAGTCCTTTTACCATGTATGGTGAAGTAAATATTATTGACCATTAGTAAAATGTTAAGGTATTTTTCATGGAGTTAAGGGGAACGTGTTTACATGATGGCTATTTTAGAGTTATTGAATAATTATGGCGACTACTCACGTAGTCAGGCTGCCTGTCGAGAGACTTGTCGGCGAGCTCAAGTCGTGCCGCCTCAAGGTCGAACGAAAGGTGTTTAGACTGCCTGTCGAGAGCCCCTCGGCCTTGAGCTCGGGGCCGAAAGGCCTCAAGGTCGAACGAAAGGCTGAAGGTGAAAGATAACCGAAAGAGTTTTTTTAGGGATAAAGCAGTTACAGTAATATAATAATAGGAGACCCATGTGTACCACGTTCAGCCCTTTACTAACAGTCTTCAGCCTTAATAACCTGAGTTACTAATCATGTCCGATTGTGCTGTGATGTCGTCATAATGGTGTGGCGGATTTATAGAAAAAGTAGAGGCCGGGCGAGCACGGTATTGAAACTGGCTCGTAACAGGAAACGAGGAACGTAAAATGACGTGTATTCTGATCGTAGATGATGAGGAGCCTATTCGGTGCCTGACCAGTCAAATACTCGATATGAGCGGTTATAACTGCACCGTCGCTGCAGATGCGTCCGAGGCCCGAAATTTATTGAAAGAACGAGAATTCGAGTTGATCCTTTGCGACATAAACATGCCCGGGGAATCCGGGCTGGATTTTGTTCGATATGCCCTGTCGGAATACCCTGACACAGCAGCGATAATGGTAACGGCCATGGATGATCCGGTGATTGGGGAGATTGCCCTCGATATGGGTGTTTATGATTATATCATCAAGCCTTTTGAGCGAAACGGGTTGTTGATCAGCGTGACAAATGCGTTGAACCGCCGGCAGCTTGAGATTGACAACCGGGTTTACCGTGAAAGCCTTGAGAAAATGGTTGGAGAGCGGACCGATGCGCTCCAGGATAGTATGCAAAAGCTGAGAAAGGCACTGGAAGGAAGCATCCACGCCATGGCGTTAACCGTTGAAATGAGAGACCCTTACACTGCCGGCCATCAACAACGCGTGGCCGATCTTGCCAGTGCCATCGCCAAAGAGTTGGGCTTTTCAGAGGATCGGATTAACGGTCTCCACATGGCAGGCGTTATTCATGATATCGGGAAGATAAGCATCCCGGCCGAGATCCTGAGCAAACCAGGGAAAATAAGTGAAATCGAATTCGATTTGATTAAAACACACTCAAAAGTAGGATACGACATTCTGAAAACCATAGAGTTTCCTTGGCCGATTGCCCGGATGGTCCTTGAGCATCACGAAAGACTTGATGGTTCCGGTTACCCTTCAGGCCTTTCTGGTGAAGAGTTTCTCCTTGAAGCGAAGATCTTAGGTGTGGCCGATGTGGTCGAGGCCATGGCCTCCCACAGGCCATACCGGCCAGCCCTCGGAATCGATAAGGCATTAGAAGAAATCTCCAAGAACAAAGGAAAGCTTTACGATCTTGATGTTGCCCAGGCATGTATAGAGCTTTTTGGCGAAAAGAGGTTTAGTTTCAATTAAGTATTGAATGGTCAAAAGTCTCTCATTTTGATAAGAGGGACATCCTCCTTTTCTCTTTTATTTTCGCCAATCATGGAGGATAGAGATGCTTGAACCTGGAACGCCAATCGAAATGACCAAAGGTTATCAAGGTGTAAAGGGTATGGTTAAGGAAAATCTACGGTTCTCTAACAAGGCGGAAACCCAGGTTCGCGTAAGGGTTTCGCGGACCGTTCCAGGCACGGGTCGCTGATCGTATATAGCGGGAATAATTGACCCAGCTCCCGCCCCGAACGGACCTTTTTGAGCCGGCTGTAAGGCCTTTCGGGTCAGTAGCACTACCTGAAGGATAGGCTCCGTACCAATCCTGACAATGCTCCCACACATTTCCAAGCATGTCGTACAATCCCCACGGGTTCGGTTCGAAGCTACCTGCCTTTGTAGTTCCCATGGGGTTTCTTCCTTTACATTCCTTGCTCCAGCCATTGCCATAATTGGCCTTTGAGCAGTCAGGCCTATTTCCCCAATTGAACCGGGCTGTTGAACCTGCGCGGCAGGCATACTCCCACTCCGCCTCAGCAGGAAGTCTGTAAGTCTTGCCCTCTTTTTCATTAAGCCATTTTATAAAGGCCTGGGTGTCACTCCAGGTAACACAGGTGACAGGATGGCTATCCGATTGCGGAAATCCGGGATTGTCCCAGTAATAGCCCTTCCTTAATTGCTGCGCCCTGTCAATCCATATCCATGCATTGCCCTTGGTCTCTGCGTCGGTTTTAAATCCCGTATCGCGAACAAAGACACGCCATTGTCCCACGGTTACCTCCGTGGTCTGCATGTAAAATCCCCTGGTTAAGGATACCTGGTGCTGGTTCTCATCTTCATCCCGGCCCTTCTCATTTGGCGAGCTGCCCATCGTGAATGTGCCGGGAGTTATGTAAACAAACTTCATTCCTAATGATGAGGCAAGCACCTGACCGGCAACCCCTTTCTCGGGGGTTTTCTGTTTAGAAAGTGCCTCTTGTGAAATCCCGATGATAAAAAAAATGAAAATTGTGAGTAAAACAACGATTTTCTTCTGATTTAGATACATAGCAACCTCCATCAAATAGGAAATTCTTAGTAACGTTCAAAATTGTATGCATCTTGAAGGGCATGGGACTCTTTTTTCAGGAATCGAAAAATTGGTTGCTGGATTGTACATGACCCTGCTACCTGAGGCGGGCGGGTAGCTTGCTGTGCTTCACGCC
>JAFDHL010000140.1 GCA_019308785.1 Deltaproteobacteria bacterium | reverse complement strand
TTCATCTAATGACAGTAAATTAGTTTTCAAACCAGTTTCCCGGCGGATTACGTTTCCCACACTGCAGGCGATATCCTTTTCAAAGATTAAAATAACCGGTATTTTATTTTCTATTGAATTGGTAAGAGCAGCTTCAATAGATTTTGCAAATAATTCTAATTTGGAGTAAGAAGCCCTAACCGGATCCTTGAAGTATAATGCTACGATTTCTTCACCTTCGTTTATATCAAATCTTTGAAATGAGATATTTATCTGTGATACAACGTGTTCAACGCTTAGTCTTGACCTTTCGACATCTACCCTGATTACGGGAACATTTTTTATCGGGAATGAAAGTTTGTCATCCATAAATCCTGAAGAACCAGAAATTGATAGCGAATATGCACCTGCACCAATAACGGTTGCTCTAATTTTATTTACTGGCTCTACAACCGGAGAAGACAGCTTAAAAGTCAGAGATTTAATTTTATCGGCCAGGATTTGGCCTATATCGTCGTAATTGCCATCACGCCCATATATTAACTCTGCGACACCCCCCGAAAATGAGTATTCATCAATTCTATCCGGAAAATCCAGATCATTAGTCACCATTAACTGCCTGGCTAATGAGGAACTTGCAGGGCCTGTAATCACCTCAATTAGTACTTCGGCAAATTTTGTTGCTATTTTTTCTATATCCTCCTTTGGGATTTGATCCCCAATTTTATAATTCAGTCCAATATGGTCCATAACTTTTACTGCAGGTTCGTCAATCCTCCAAATTTTTCCTTCAGAATTTACGCCAAACAAAATAGCACCTACAGATACACAACTTGTTGATATAATCTCTCCATTTTTTGATATGGCAATGTTGGTTGTTCCTCCACCAATGTCACAGGATAATATTGTTTTATTGTAATATTTTGATCTATTTGTTGCACCTGAACCCATTGCAGCGATTAAGCTTTCGAAATTTGGACCTGCTGTTGCTGCGACAAATTTCCCTGCATCACTGGAAAGGGCTTCTACTATTTGCCTTGCATTATGTTTCTTAGCTGTTTCTCCAGTTACAACAACTGCACCTGTTTGAATATCTGCAGGATCAATTCCTGCTCGTTTATATTCTTCTTTCAAAAAATCAGTTAATTTTTCGATATCAATTTTATCATTGTCCAATAAAGGTGTATTTATTATTCTTCCCTCATAAATCACGTTTCTTTCCTGAATAAAAAAACGACGGGAATCAGAAAATTCATCTCTTTTTAATAAGAGATTTGAAAAAACCAAATGACTGGTTGAAGTTCCTACATCTACACCAACTGAAAGTATTTCAATTTCGTTTATTTCCATTGTTATTTCTCGAACTCTATTCTCAATTTTAGACCTTGTTGAGTAATTGAGTGGTTAACTGGTTGAGTAGAAAAATTTATACTATTATTTCCGTATGTTATTAATTTTCAATCAAACCCTTAACCCTGGCCCAGACCTGTTTTAGACTGCCCCATGCAAAATTGCCTTAATCTTGAACCATTAGGTGATATCACCGTCTTTGAGTTATGTCGCACCAGGGCGGGCAACTCAACTACTTAACCACTTAACGAGGTCTGCAACTTAATTTAAGGGTTGTTCTTGAATCCCGCGCCTAATGGCCTCTGCCGCCTTTTTGGTTTCCCTGATAATAGTCTTCATCTTTTTTTCGTCCAGGCTCGCCTTGAACCCAACGACCCAGATTGCCGACATCAATTGACCCAATCCTACTATTGGCGATGCTACTGCCCTGACACCCAAAATATATTCCTCATCATCAACGGCATAGCCCATTTTTCTAACGCGCATTAACTCCTGATAATACAGCTCAGGATCTACGATGGTATTTTCCGTAAACCGAGTCAGCCCCCTTGATCGGATTATTTTTTCGGTTTGCTCCTCTTCCATCCATGCCAAAAAGACTTTTCCCACTGCCCCGGCAAATAGTGGGATCGTTGTTCCTATTGGGGCCGTAATCTTAAGATCCTGTCTTGATTCAACAATATCCAACACGGTCACATGGTCCCAGTTTAAGATACCCAGAAAAACCGATGCCTGTGTCTCTTCCATCAGTTCCTCCATAATGGGTCTTGCCAGGGTCTTTAGATCAATCTGGGAATAGGCCGATCTGCCAAGTTCGAAAAGCGTGAATCCCAGTCTGTACTTTTTTGTATGCGGGTCTCTCATGACAGCTCCCAACTCCTCCAGGGCAGAGGTCATGCCATGAACCGTACTCTTGGCCATATTGAGGCCCCTTGCTATTTCACTTACCCCTAAACCTTCTTTGGATGAAGAAAGGGCCCCAAGGATTTCAAAAGCCTTTTTTACTGAAGGTGCACCATATCTTTTCATGTTTTTGTTCACCATAATGAACCTTTTTTACAACTTTATAACCATCTGCCGCCCTTTGTCAATATCAAATTGTATCCATATTGATTCCTTTAGGACTATTGGCATTGCAACATTGTATGGTTCATCCGGTTAATGAGTACGCCTCAAGACAACACATGATTGCGAGGTTGAAGCCTGCCCGCCGGACGGCAGGCGGGGTTGAAGCGGTCTTTTCTTCACCCTTCCCATCTGCCAACTTCATATCTGAACAGTTTCGCAGTACTCATTTGCCGGATGAACCCATTGTATCTGCTTAATAATTAACGGCAATTGCTTTAGTAATACAGTTTTATGAATTCCCGCTTACGCTGGAATTACAAGCACTTAGCTTAAGTCGCCATTCCTGCCCGTCCTCCGTCCCGCTCAAGCGGGACTATGGAGGGTGGACGTTGGCGGGAATCCGACAGTGATTACCACAACTTACTGAGATTTTGTGTAACACTATGCAAAAATTGTCTTTCCCGTTGACAAAGAACGGAAATCTGGTACCATACACTCAAATTCTTGTTCATAATAATGAACTGTCTGCGTAGTGACCCTCCTGCCTACAAGGCGGGGCATCAAAAAGGAAACCCAAATTTATCCATTCGTCCCCGCGCGCAGCACGGGGTATTCTGGCTCCGCTGTTTTGAAAGTCCCGCAAAGCGGGACGTTACATGAAATCGCGCAGCGATTTCATAAAGAGAGGATGATGCAAGATGGATTTTGATTCCTTTGTGGAAGGTCCCTTTCTGTGGATTGTCTTTCTTACGTTTATTGTTGCAATAATTATCAGGCTTGCCTTTTTTTTCTGTGCAATTATTAGAAGCGGTAAGCATAGAGATTTCAGATTTTTGTATAATATGGCCACCTTTGGCCGTTTCTTTTTGCCTTTTCATAAGGCAATTGCCGGAAAACCTGTTTACACAATACTTCGTTATGTATTCCACATATGTCTTGTTGTCGTTCCAGTCTGGTTCGTCGGGCATATCGCCCTGTGGGAAGAATCCAGGTTTGAGTGGACCTGGTCTTCACTGCCGGATGAGTGGATTGATTGGATGACGCTTCTGGTGTTAGGTCTTGCTGCCTATTTTTTGATCAGACGAATTGTATCAAAAGACCTTCGCCTTAATTCTTCCTTATCCGACTACTGTATAATCATCATAACCGCTTTGCCTTTTTTAACAGGATATTTTTTGACCCATGCCACTCTCGACTCCATTGCTTTCTTCTCAAACAACATGTGGAATATTCACATATTGAGTGGCGGGGCCATGATACTTATGGCAGCATTTCTCTTCTGTAGGACACGGTTGAATACCCGCAAGTGCACGGGTTGTGCCGCCTGTGAAATAAGTTGCCCAACAGGCACAATTGAGTCAAGCGATGAAACAAAACAGAGAGTTTTTACATACTCTCATTATCAATGTATCTGTTGCGGGGCCTGTGTAAATACATGCCCTGAACAAGCCGCGGAATTGAGACACGAAATAAGTCTCAAAAGATTTTTCCAGATCATTTCAAAATATGAGATAAGATCAGTCGAACTTGCGAAATGCGAAAGATGCGGAGAGCTTTTTGCGCCTGTCCCTCAGTTGGACAAGATCGGCCAGGCCTTTACTCATGATTATTTGCGTTTCTGTCCCAGATGCAGAAAGGTCAACATCGGAGACCTGTTGCATGAACTGTCTCCCTGGCATAAAAGCCCAAAAAAAGCCGATGAAACAACACTCGAGAACGGTTAGGTCTTTTCCGAAGTGATGCTTGGCGTATTTAAGGTGGATTATATTTCCATTTTGTTCATCATGGTGAACAGTATGCATGATCTAGAAACTTGTTTGCAGCACGTATAAATACCGCTTTATGTCAACAATGATATAACATGTTTTCGGAAATACTACATAAAAAATATGTTTCCCCTTGACAAAAGGGATGGCTATGGTATGATTTTTTCTGGCTTTAGTTGTTCAGGATAATGAACTTGGCTTAGTGCCAAAAAAGTATGTATGATTGATACTGTTTTTATTTTGTTATACAATACCAGGCTAATAATCTGTAGCTCCACAAAAAAATTGGTCTTAACTTTAATTTTGTTGGCCATTCAATTTCAATCTTGTCCATTATGATAAAAAATTCTGCTTTAAGACAGAAAGGAGACTATTATGGCAATAGAAAAAGAAGGGCTATCAACGGCCGAGAGTCTGCGAAAGACCAGGACCTACGGTAAGTTTAGATGCCATAATCCTACTTGCATGGAAAGGATTCAGCCGGAGAAGGGAAAAAAGACCGCCAAATGCCCGACATGCGGAATGGAATACCGGGTCCACTGGGTCAATCCCAACCTGCCCCGTATCAGAGGACCGGTATGGGACGTAAACAGAAAACTGGCAGAAGCAAAATTGAAAGAAATGGGGGTAAAATAATATGCCGTTAGACAGAAAGATAGCATATATTGATCTTACCACAGGTGATATCCAGATAAAACCTATCCCGCTTGATGTAAGGAAGAAGTTTTTAGGCGGCAGAGGGCTGGATGCATATCTGCTTTATAACCATACAGAAAAAGGCTGTGACCCCTTGAGTCCTAAAAACACCCTTATGATAAGCGGTGGTATCTTGACAGCGACATGTGCTTCAGCAACCGCCAGAACTCATGTCATGGCCAAATCACCCCTGACCGGTTTGTTAGGAAGCGCGAATATGGGAGGTTTTTTCGCACCTGAAATGGCCTGGGCAGGCTTTCATCACCTTGTCATTAAAGGCAAGGCCAAACACCCTGTCTATATCTACATCCACAACGGTGAAATCGAGATCCGGGACGCCCGCGACATTTGGGGCAAATCCATAACAGACTCACAGTGGGCACTCAGGGAAGACCTTGGTGATCAGGAGGTCAAAAGCCTCGTTTGTGGTCCTGCCGGCGAGAATCTGGTCAGGTTTGCCAATGTGATGACAGGCATTAAAAATGCCGGTGGCAGATCGGGGATGGGATGCGTTATGGGCTCCAAGAATCTTAAGGCCGTGTCGGTCCGCGGAACCATGGATATAAAGATTGCCCGGCCAAAAGAAGCCCTGGAATACAATAAACGTTTCATCGACCAGATAGTCAGCGCCAAAGTAAATCAGACCCAGGGAGCCTTGGGAACGCCTTTTATCTGGGGAGCTACCAATTCCTGGGGAGGCATCAGGTGCAGGAATTTCCAGTACAACCAATGTGAGTATGCGGATGACATCGAACCCGAGCGTATCGATGAAATCTGTGAAGAGACAATGGGGCCCTACCATATGACCGGCTGTTTCGGATGCCAGGTTCATTGCAGGGCGCAGTATAAGATCCCGGAAGGCCCTTATGCAGGTGTATATGATGAAGGGCCGGAATACACGTCCCAGGGTGCATTTGGTGGGGAGACGGACACGCCCAGGGCTGTCACTGTACTTACAGGAAATCATCTGGTTGACAAATTCGGTATGGACAACCTTGAAACAGGCAGCCTCATCTCCTGGGCCATGGAGCTTTATGAACTGGGCATCATCACCAGCAAAGAGACAGATGGATTGGATCTGAGATTTGGCAATGACGACGCGGTTATAGAGATGATCGACCGTATCTGCTACAGAAAGGGATGGTTAGGAGACACACTGGCAGACGGAGGTATTCCAGCCTCGGAAAAGATCGGCAAGAACTCATTTGATTACCTCATCCAGGTCAAAGGCATGAGCAATCTCCATTCGGATGAGAGGGCGACGCCTGGATTGGCGCTTAATATTGCCACGGGGTCAAGAGGCTCTGACCATTTGAGGAGCAGACCTGCGATCGACCTATACCATCTGCCGGAAGAGGTGTTAAGGAAGATTTACGGCAACCCGGTTCCCTATGACGGGCCGTTAAGCTCTGAGCATACGGAGTATATCGGTAAACCCTGGCAGGTCTTCTGGCAGGAGAACTGTTACATGGGGGTAGATTGCCTCGGGATTTGCAAATACCATACGACTTTCTTAGGCGCGACACTTCCTAATTTCGAGGATTGGTCAAAAGTGATTTTATACAATACCGGACTGGAAATGACCCCTGAGGAAATCTGGGACGTAGCCGTAAGGTGTAATATGATTGAAAGACTCTTCAACCTGAGAGAAGGGCTGACAAGAGAAGATCTCAAGAAAGGCGATATGTTGAACCATCGCTATTTTGATGAGCCCTGCAGACGGGGAGCCATAGATGTCGTCGGCAAAAAGATTGATAAGGAAAAGTTCATTAAGATGGTTGACGAATTCTACGAGCACAAAGGTCTCGACAAAAACGGTGTTCCCACACCGGAGAGATTGAAAAAACTCGGCCTGGATAAAGAGCCTTCCCACTTAATGTAATTATTTGAAAGGAGCAAATCAATGGAATCAATGGGTAAAGTTCTGGTGATAAACTACGAAAAGTGCACAGGGTGCCGGCTGTGTGAACTCGTGTGTTCGGTAATGCACGATGGCATTTCCAATCCCGCCCGGAGCAGGATAAAGGTGATGAAGTGGGAGTCGGAAGGCCTTTATATCCCGATGTCCTGTCAGCAGTGTCAGGACGCCCCGTGCATGAATGTATGCCCGGTGAAGGCCATCTCGCGTGATGAGGAGCTTGGCCGGGTAGTGGTTGACTATGATGTGTGTATCGGTTGCCGCTCGTGTGTTGCTGTCTGTCCCTTCGGCGCCATGAGTTTTAACACCATAGACAAGAAGGTGTTCAAGTGCGACCTCTGTGACGGTGACCCCCAGTGTGTCCGGTTCTGTGAGGTAAACGCAATTGAATATATTGACGCCGACGATATCAGCATCTTAAAGAAAAGAGAGGCTGCGGAGAGAATATCCATTGCAGGAAAAGAGGCTGCGGTTTTACAGGCGGCAGCATAATTTTTCGTATCGGTACTTTGAAACTTTATTAATCTTTTTATTTATAATTATTCCACCCGCATGGTAGGCAGTAAGCAGTAGGCACGATATTAAGTCCTGGTCCTTACTGCCTACTCCTTACTGCTTACTTTTATTCTCTTCCTCATCCCTATCCTCCGGCAAGCATGTACGTTATGTGTATTTCATCCCCATCCTTAACCGGTTTGGCCAGTTCATCCGGGTATGCACTTTCCAGATTAATATAGATCTCAATAATGTTCCTTAAATTGCCCTTCTTATCAAACACTTCTTTCTCAATACCCGGAAATTGGTTCACCAGGTGTTTAAGACAATCACCGACGTTATTTCCTTCAACCTCGACCGCTTCCATGCCGTTTGTGTATTGACGATGAGTCTTGTGAATATGTACTTTGATACTCAACTCTTACTCCTTTCCTGTCAGCCGACCGCAATGTTCGCAATTCGGGTTTTTCTTGACTTTAAATTCCGTGAATTTCAGTCTCAACCCGTCATACATTAACAACCTGTTGCTCAACAATTCACCGATTCCCATTCTGACATCTTCTTCATTTCTGACCGAATTTTTTATAGGAGAGAGTCCAAACGTCGAAAGCGATAAAATAGCAGCTTTGATTATCCAATAATGAGGCGTCATTTCATTCATGCCCTACGCTTTCTTATGCATCTGCTATTTGTCGTTCCGCAACTAATTCCGTATACTTTGCCGAATTTGTTTTAGTCACTAAAGACAACATACGGTCAAGGGCCCTCCGTGCGTCAGTATGAGAAGCTTCTCCCTTAATACATCCTTAATGGCCAGGATCTTTTCTATCATATCTCTAT
>JAFDHL010000139.1 GCA_019308785.1 Deltaproteobacteria bacterium | reverse complement strand
TGCCCCCCATACTTCTCGCGATTACAACTTTATTAGTGTTCCCGCTTGGAGAAAATGTTAAATTAACACCCTCATTAAAATCTCTGCTCAAGCGGGACTACGGAGGGTGGACAGTCTTCGGTCTAAACACCTTCAGCCTGACTACGTGAGTAGTCACGGCCATATCGCACTTACTCTTTCCGACCTGTCGAATAGTACGGTCCAAGGGTAGAAAATGGATATTTGCCTCATCAGGCTAATGAAATTTTACCGTATAATTCCTTTTGAACCATTTCGGATAGTAAAAGGACCTTCTCTTCATTGATGCCTGTCTTTATCCCTGATTCTTGAAAAAAGCGGACAAGCATCTCTGTGGGTTGATTGCCGGGTGCACCGGTGACGCAACCACCGGTTCCGCCGAGGGATGAATCGAACCGCCGGATACCCAGATCATATGCAATTTTGCTATTTGCTATCGCCAGCTCCCCTGATACATGATGGGGGTGATATACCAGTTTTTCTATGTCTTTTCCCCTTCGTTTATTCAGGATGCTTTTAAAAGCCCTTCCCGTTTTTTCCTGGCCGGCCACGCCCTGCAGATCCGAAAGGGTCACGGTTTGAGCGCCAAGATCAAGGAGCAGGTCTATATAATTGTTTACTTCATTCATGTCAGCCTCGAAAAGAACGGCATTTTCCGGGTCAAAGTAACCGAATGCTGCGGAGATATAGGCAACCAGCCTTATATTTTTTGCCGCGGCATCTGTCGCGATTTTTTTGTATGCATCAATTGTTTCCTTTACCGGCCTTCCCAAATTGGCAAGATTATGGGCTTCAACCGCAGAAAAGAATATTCCAATTGTATGGTTGTAGCCATCCGGACCCAGGTCCATGTCGAGAAAGTTCCTGTAGCCGGCCTTGTTTGGGACCAGCGTAATAAGATTAACGCCATCCAATCTGCCGAGATCCGTCGCGATTTTTTTCAGAGCCTTTTCATTCATGGCCGGGGCGAGCCCGGGATGAATACATGATAAGATTTCAATATTTGTAAAACCTGCGTCTATGAGTTTTAAGGCTATCTCGACCCGGATTTCCGGCGTAAAGATATTAAGGTAGTCAGCCGGAACATTCTGGCCATATTCCCTTAGGGTCACGTCGGTAATCGTTACGCTGTCTTTGTTATTCTCTGACATGATGATTCACCATAACATTAAGTGCCTAAGGTTGAAAGTGACCTAAAGTGCCTAAAGTATAAGAAAGGATCGCATCCGCAATGTTGGTTCACTTTAAACACTTTATACTTTAGCTCACTTAGGACGGTCTTTGATAGCTTTTTTTGACGGATTTTTTTGACCCCATGCCCACGGTGATTTTTTCAACTCTATAACCCTCATATCCCATTTTCCAATCTTTTTGAGACAAAAACAACATGATAGTTGCAATCCCGTTTTGCGTGATTTAAAATTCCTTAGTTTTTCATTGCCAGAAGGTAATAAAGCGTTGTGAAAGACCACATAATTATGGCAATCATACATTCCAAAGACCCAGGGAAAAATAAAGTGGAATAATCAAGGAGAAAAGAAATGAAAAGAATGGTCAGGGTGCTGTCAGATATGCTGATAAGGAGAGTTTTTGTTGACAATTTTTCAGCGTATTCGTTATAGTTATTTTGTAGCTAAATAGTAGCCATAATATTGATTACCGGTTGTGGATTGTGGAACGCTGGTTTATGATAGTAAGGTCAAAGTTTGATGACCTCGTTTGAAATTTACACCAGAAATTATAGGAGGTAAACCTATGGATATTATTGCCAAAATAAGAGAAATCGTCGGCGAGGAGAACGTTTTTGATGACCGCGTGGAATGTCTTTCATATTCGCGGGACCTTTCAGTACATGAAGGGATTCCCGATGTAGTAGTTTTCGCACACACAACTGAGCAGATTTCTGCGATTATGCGGTTAGCCAATGAGGCAAAAATGCCCGTTACAGTCCAGGGTTCAGGGACAGCTACAACCGGAGCATCCCTTCCTGTAGAAGGCGGCATTCTGTTGGATGTTCATAAAATGAACAATATTCTTGAGATTAATAAGGCCAATTTTTATGCAAGGGTAGAACCAGGGGTGATCTGTAAGCAGCTAAATGAAGAGCTTGCCAAGCATAAGCTCATGTTTCCCCCCAACCCCGGCAGCGAGGCAATTGCAACCATAGGTGGCATGATGTCCACCAACTCAAGTGGTCACAGGGCCGTGAAATACGGCACGGCCAGGGATTATGTAAAGGACATGCAGGTGGTTCTGGCTGATGGAACGATCATCAAAACAGGTTTTAAGACCCCCAAATCATCTTTCGGATATGACTTAAATCATGTATTTGCCAGCTCCGAGGGAACACTCGGTGTTATCACTGAGGTTACGGTAAAGATTCAGACGGTTCCGGAATATACTGCCCTTGCCCTGGCAATCTTCCATGATCTGTTCGCGGCAGGAAAGGCGGTTACTGAAATAATAGGCTCCGGCATCAAGCTGACCGCATGCGAAATCATGGACAAATACAGCCTAAAGGTTGTTGAAGAGGCTATTAATAAGGATGTGAGCAAGATAGAGGCCATGCTGATTATTGAATCAGACGGTGTCAAAGAGACAGTCGAAAGGGACATGGAGGGGATCGGCGAGATATGTAAGAAACACGGTGTTCAGGAATACACCTGGAGTGCTGATCCTGCCAGGGCCGCAGAGATCATGGAGGCCCGTGGAAAGTTGGTGCCGACATTGTCAAGGATTAAACCGGGCAACAGGCTGGTTGCCATATCAGAAGATCTTGGTATTCCCCCGACTAAGATCCCTGAGGTTATTAAGAAGGCACAGGCAATAGCCGATAAATACAACCTGCTACTGACGACCTTTGGCCATATTGGAGACGGGAATGTCCATACCACATTTGTAACGGATATGAGGAGCAAGGAGGAGTGGGAGAGGCTCAGACCGGCCGCAGATGAGCTTGCCGAAATTGCCCTTGAAATGGGAGGTACGGTTACTGCCGAACATGGGACAGGCCTTGCCAGGAATCCGTATATAGAAAAGCAGTTAGGCCCTGCCTTAGAGGTGATGCGGTCTATCAAGAAGGCCCTTGATCCCAATGGCATACTCAACCCGGGCAAGATGGGCCTGCAAAAAAAGAAATATGATATCTATGATTATTTTGCCTTTAAGACCTTCCTTGAACATCCCGAAGGGGTTAATTCTTTTGGTGAGGACGTTGATAACGAGCTCCTTGCATGTATTTACTGCGGCTTCTGTCGCCTCGGATGCCCCACGTTCAGCATAACCCACAGGGAGTCGAGGAATGCGCGCGGAAGAAATGTCCTCGCCTTTAATTTTTTAAACGGGACTTTAGAACCTTCAAAAGAACTGGCAGATTCCATTTACAGCTGTACCACCTGCCAGGCATGCACCTATTTCTGTCCTGCCCAGGTGAAGGTAGATGAGATCATGGAAGGGCTTCGTAAAAAGCTGTATAAGGCCGGATTTACACCCGAACCGGTACTCGGTGTGCGGGACAATATATTCAATACAGGAAATGTCTATGCAAGTGCCAAGGCCGACAGGATCGACATTTATCCTCCTGATCTGAAGAAAAAAATCCAGGAGGGGACGCTCAAAGACAAGGCTGAAACGCTCTTGTTTATGGGGTGTGTGCCCAGTTATCTGGATATGAAGATGATCCCCAGCCTGATCAAGCCGTTGGATACTGCAGGGGTTGATTACACGACTCTGGCGACCGAAGAGGGTTGCTGCGGGTTCCCGCTGTTCCTCATGGGGACAGATGAGTTCGAACCGCATGCAGAAAAGGTTATTGAGAGGCTCAAGGCCACGGGCGCCAAGGAACTTCTTACCCCCTGCGCAGGGTGCTATAAGACATTTAAGAAGATATATCCGGAGATCGGAGACCTTGGAATGGAGGTTTACCACTCTGTGCAGTATCTTGAGAAACTGATCAATGAAAGAAAGATAAAATTCAAGGGAGAGTTTGGTAAAAAGGTTACTTACCACGATCCCTGTGACCTGGGCAGGCACCTTAAGGTCTTTGAGGAACCGAGGAATATCTTAAAAGCGATCCCGGGACTTGAGTATGTGGAGATGGCCAGGAACAGGCTCCAGGCCCGCTGCTGCGGCGGCGGCGGCGGCGTGCTGGCCAGCGATCCAGATTTGGCCGTGGAAATGGCAGCCGAGAGGGTCCGAGACGCCTTGGCCGTGGGTGCGGAAATCATTGTCTCAGGCTGTGCCGCCTGTAAGGATAATTTGAGAAAAGGGGCCAAGGCCATACCCAAGGAGGAGCGTGGCAAGATAAAGATTATGGATATTACTGAAATTGTGGCACAGAATATGGAATAGTTAACAAATTAGCGATTAGGAGGTATTTAAAATGACAACAAGTAAATGGACGAACGCGGGTACAATCGTAAAAATGAATGCCATCAACTATCCGGATAAGTTGGGATGGCAGGACAAGAACAATGAATTCACTTTCAAGGACTGGAACGACAGGTCCTGTCGTGTTGCGAACGGTCTGAAGGACATTGGTGTAGGATACCAGGAAACATTTGCCGTGCTCGCTTTTAACCGGGGTGAATGGATGGATATCTATGCGGGTTGTGCCAAGGGCGGGCAAATGGTTGTCCCAATCATGTTCAGATTGGCAGGGCCAGACATTGAATATATTACCAACCATTCGGAATGCAAGGCATTTATCGTGGAAGCGCCTTTTGTAGAACTCATTGACGGTATCAAAGACAAACTCCCTATTTCCAAGGATGCATACATCTACATGGGAGATGGGCCTGTGCCTGATGGATATGTCGGATATGAAGACTGGCTGGCAAAGTCGTCTCCCGATGAGCCGGATATCACGGTGGATGGCGCTGATATCTGGACTGTCATGTATACGTCAGGGACCACAGGTCGGCCCAAAGGTGTGATGAGGACACACGAAAGCTTTATGGCCCAGTATTATTTGAATAACATCAACCAGGGTGTCAGACCAACTGATAAGGTAATGCTGGTTATGCCCATGTGCCATATCAATTCCATATTTTACTCCTTTCCTTATAGCTTATTAACAGCGCCGGTGTTTGTTTACAACATGGTCAGCTTCGAACCCGAGGATCTGTTAAGGACCATTGACAAGTATAAAATCACATTTACCTCTCTGGTCCCCACGCATTACATCATGATGTTAGCCTTGCCGGATGATGTGAAAAACAGTATTGATGTTTCTTCAATGCGTCAGTTGCTGATCTCTTCCGCACCTGCCCGAAAGGACCTTAAATTAGCCATCATGGACTATTTCAAAAATGCCGAACTCTGGGAGGCATACGGCAGCACCGAAGGCGGTCTTGTCACCCTTCTCAGGCCGGAGGACCAGTTCAAAAAACTCGGGTCCATCGGTAAGGAGATATTCGGGACTGACCGGATCAGAATCCTTGATGAGAACAGAAAAGAGGTCCCGGACGGTGAGGTAGGGGAACTGTTTTACCGGACCCCGATGCTTTTTAAGGAATATCTGAAGGAACCCGAGAAGACCAAAGAGGCATTTGACGGTCTGTGGTCTTCAGCAGGGGACATGGTTAAGCGGGATGAGGATGGCTATTATACGCTCGTGGACAGAAAGGCAAACATGATTATCACGGGCGGGGAAAATGTATACCCCTCGGAGGTTGAAAGCGTTGTTGGCGAGCATGAAGCTGTCAAGGATATAGCCGTGATCGGCATCCCTGACGACAAGTGGGGAGAGGCCATTAAGGCAGTTGTGGTGCTTAATGATGGCTATGAGCCAGGCGATGATCTGGGAAAAGAGATCCTTGAGTCGTCCCGTGGCAAAATAGCCGGATACAAGCGACCCAAGACCATAGATTTTATCAAGGATGAAGAAATGCCGAGGACACCGACAGGGAAGACACTTCACCGCATTCTCAGGGAAAAGTACGGCAAATGGAGTGACGACTAACAGGAAAATTCGGATTGCGCCCGCCACAAACTCGCCTGCCATACTGCGGGCAGGGACGGCGGACCTGTGGGAATCCAGAAAATTGCTATTTTAAACCAATTCCGAGATCAAATACATTGAGAAAAAAATATTAATTAAGTCTGCAAACTTTTGGTGTAAATTTTATAATCGGAGGAGAAATCACATGTTGACAAAAGTTTTTATTCCTTACAAAGGATTCTATTCAAGTCCGTTTAGCCGATGGCAGGGCACTATGGCAAACGAGAATGCTATTGTCCTGGGGGCAACGACGGCAAGAAAGTGGTTTTTGGCAAACAAATTTGATCCAACTATTCTTGACTATTTGTACTATGGAATCACCATCGCACAGCACCATATGTTCTACAGCCACACCTGGGCAGCGGCCATGGTGGTTGATAATGAAAAGGACCTGCCGGCGCTTATGGTCAACCAGGCATGTACTACCTCAACAACATGTATTCATCTTTGCGCGGTCAACATAGAGGCCGGTACCTATGAAACCGCCTTTGCCCTTATGTCGGACCGGTGTTCCAACGGCCCACATACTGTATGGCCGAATGCCTTCGGTCCCGGTGCGGAGGTGGAATCAGAGAACTGGATGATGGACAATTTCAACGCTGACCCCAATGCAGGGCTTAAGATGGTACAGACGGCCGAAAATGTGGCCAAAGATATAGGGACGACCAAAGAGGAATGCGATGAAGTTACCTTGAGGAGATATGAGCAGTACAATGATGCCCTTGCAAACGACAGGGAATTTCAGAAGAGATACATGTTTCCTGCTGAGGTTAAGGTCTCCAAGAAAAAAACCGTTTTGGTTGAAGAGGATGAGGGTGTTACTCCAACAACTGCCGAGGGCCTGGCCAGGCTAAAACCAGTAGAACCGGATGGTGTAATTACCTTTGGAGCACAGACCCATCCTGCTGACGGAAACTGCGGGTTTATTGTGACTACCCGGGACAAGGCCAAGGAACTTAGCAAAGACCCGAATGTTGAGATCCAGATTATTTCATACGGTTTTTCAAGGGCCAAGCCGGGTTATATGGCCGCAGCCCCTGTTCCCGCTTCGGAGATGGCACTCAAGGATGCAGGATTAAAAATAGAGGACATGAAGGCCATCAAGACCCATAACCCTTTTATTGTCAATGATATCAACATGGCCAAGAGGATGGGATTTGATGTTATGAAAATGAACAATTACGGTAGTTCCCTGGTTTACGGGCATCCTCAGGCTCCCACTGCCGGCAGGATTATCGCCGAACTGTTAGAAGAGGTTGTTATGCTTGGCGGTGGCTATGGTCTCTGGACAGGGTGCGCCGCAGGAGATACGGCCGCGGCCATGATCTTCAAGGTCAGTTAGTTTCTATCATCGGGGACATATTTTAATGGTTTCTCTTTTTATTTGTTAAGTTAAGGACTATTCTCGCCGGGCGGGGATAGTCCTTTTTGTTACAGCCTCTAAATTCACGTCCTCCTAAAACCTATTTTGCGGGACGTGAGTCAGCTCTTCTGTGCATGATACATTAGTATTGCGTTGGATAGAAAGCCTTGATCTTAAGGTTATAGGAAAAGTGCGAATATGGATATAGTAGTTTTATTATTTGCCACTATGGTGGGCCTTTATATGGCGGCCAATATCGGGGCCAATGACCTTGCAAATGCAATGGGAACTTCAGTAGGTTCCGGCGCCATCACACTTAAACAGGCTGTAGTCATATCGATCATTGCGAATACATTAGGGGCAGCGCTTGCAGGGGGATATGTAACCAGTACAATAAGCAAAGGAATGGTCGATCCGAGTTTACTGGCGGCAGAGCCTGATAAGTTGATGCTTGGAATGTTTGCCTCTTTGATCTCGGCCGGAGTCTGGGTGAACTTGGCCACATTTCTTGCATTGCCCGTCTCCACAACACACGCCATCGTGGGCGCAGTGGTAGGTTTTGGAATTATAAGCGTTGGTGCAGGTGCTGTATCCTGGGGGAAAATAGTCACTATTGCTATAAGCTGCCGGCAGCGGGAGCGCTGGTTGCAGGGAGTATCTTCTATTTTGTAGAAAAGAAAATTATGTCGGCCAAAGAGCCGGTTGAGGCCTCTGAACGTTATGCCCCATTTCTGATCTTTTTGGTTTTTTGGGTACTCATCCTCTCCGTCATCTTTAAGGGGCTCAAAAACTTCCACCTGGAGTTTGGTTTTTTTCAAACGGTTTTGTTGACGATTCCGTGCGCGGCAGTGGTCGGGGCGTTTGGACGCTGGTGGATACGGTGGCAGACAAATCCCGAACATAAACCGCGATACGGGCAAGAGGGATATTCTCCCGTGGATCGCATATTTGCCCAGCTTCAAATACTTACTGCCTGTTATGTGGCCTTTGCCCATGGGGCCAATGATGTGGCCAATGCCATCGGCCCCCTTGCAGCCATCTTTTCAGTGGTCAAGACCAAAGCCGTGGCCCTTCAGGTCGAAGTTCCCTTGTGGATGCTCCTTGCAGGCGGGATTGCGGTGGGCGGTGGGCTTTTGGCCTTTGGCACGCGGGTCATGGAGACCATCGGCAAGAACATTACGGAGATTACGCCTGTGCGCGGCTTTTGTGCGGAGTTTGGAGCGGCCACCACTATTCTGGTTTGCTCCCGGCTGGGTCTCCCTGTCTCCACCACGCACGTGCTGGTGGGTTCTGTAGTGGGTGTCGGGATTATGCGCGGGATGGGCACGCTTGATCTGCGTATCCTGAAAAATATCGGCCTCTCATGGCTCATAACGCTTCCGTTTACGATACTACTATCTATGCTTTTATATAAACTTTTGACGTTTTTTTTGATATAATCCATCTGCCGGGGGGAAAAGACTATGCGCCTTTTACTCAATTCATTATTTTATAAAAACCCTTTTGAACATCTGCAAAAGCACGCCGATAAGGTTAAGGAATGTGCGAAGCTTTTTAAGGATGCGGCCGTATGCCACGTTGAGGAGCAATGCACGGAATTCGATGACTTGACAGATCAGGTGGCGAGGCTGGAAAGTGAGGCCGATTCTATAAAACGAAATATCCGAAACCACCTGCCCAGGGGAATCTTGATGCCTGTGGACAAGTTTCAGTTCTTTCAATATCTGAGGGAGCAGGACAAGGTAATGGACGCAGTAGAAGAGTCCCTGTTATGGCTTTCCCTAAGACCGAAAGGAGTACCCAATGCAGTGGCAGACGATTTTCTGCATCTCGTGCAATCGGTTATCCCGCCCATTGAAAGACTGCCTGAACTGGTGGCTATGGCCACCGATTTCTTCAGGAGTAAGTCTGAACAGCAAAGGACCAAAATAAAGAGCCTTATCCACGATATTCATCAGCAAGAAACGGAGGCTGACTTTTTGGAGCGGGAACTGAAGCTCAGGGTCTTTAGCGAGATTAAAGACGCCCTTGTCGTATTCCACATGGTGCGGCTGATTGAAATTGTGGGCAATATTGCCGATCATGCGGAAAATGCCTCAGATCGAATGCGGGCCATGATTGCCAGATGATGGAAAATGGAGAAAAGCCCCGCGATCATTGTATCCGGTGCGGGGAGTGTTGCCTCGGGTCGAGCCCAACACTGCAAATGGAGGATGTCCCGCTTGTAAGGGATGGGTTTATCGAGAAGGGAGGTCTTTATTCCATCAGGATCGGGGAACCGGTACGGGATAATATCGAAAACAAGCTGATAATAACAGACAGAGAATTTATAAAAGTTAGGGAAAAGAAAGAAGGCAACGGTTGCATCTATTACGATGAGGAGGCAAAGGCATGCAGGATATATGATCACAGGCCCGCTCAGTGCGTTGCCCTTGCCTGCTGGGATTCAAGTGAATTTATAAGGGTGTACAAAAGACCCAAAGCGGACAGAAAAGCCATTATCTATGACAGGGTCCTTATGGCCCTCATGGATGAGCACGGCAGGAAATGCAGCTATAGTAAGCTTGACGGGCTTGCGAGAATGATCGAAAAAGAAGGGGAGAAAGCTGTTGAGAGAATTCTGGAGTTACTAAGATTTGACCATCATATCAGGACATTCACAACAAAAAAGCTGGGCATTGATTCCGGTGAGACAGATTTTTATTTTGGCAGGCCCGTTACACAGACCATAACCATGTTCGGCTTGCAGGTTGTCAGGGAACCTGACGGATCATTTTTTCTGACTATTCTGGACGGAAATGGTACTTGATCAAAGAATTTCTATTTCTTTCAAAGAACGCTCTTTTCTCTCCGGGGATTCACCGTTTTCAATAGCTTTCCGGACAATATCCTTTCCTAATAATGCTGCACCCACGGCACCTGTCAGTAAGGGTTCGGGTGGGACTGATACATGGTAGCCCAGTTTATCGGAGAGCGCCTTAACCAGTCCGGCGTTTTTTGCCACTCCGCCTGTAATAACTACGGCCTCTTCCACATTCAGCCTTTTCACCATCCTTGAGACCCTGTTCGCTAATGACTCAAGAACACCGGCAACTAAATCTCTGAGAGGAACACCCTCCGCTAATTTGCTAACGACCTCCTGCTCGGCAAATATGGTGCAAATGTTGCTTATTAGTGCAGGATTCGTGCTTTGCAAGGCCAGTTCACCCATGTCTTCAATTTTGATCCCTAAGGCATCCGCTGTAATCTCTAAATATCTGCCGGAGCCGGCCGCACACTTGTCATTCATAACAAAATCTATTGGCCTGCCATTATCTATCTTGATTCCCTTGCTGTCCTGACCTCCAATATCAATAACTGTCTTGGCTTCAGGGAAAAAATCCGCCACACCCTTGGCATGGCAGGTGATTTCCGTGACCTGTTTATCCGCAAACGGGACATTAATCCTTCCATACCCCGTGGCCACGATATAATTTATGGATTCAAAGGCAAGGTCAGCTTTATTTAAGGCCTTTTCCATGACCTTGTTGGCTAACCTTCTCTGCTCAGGTCCGGTGGGTCCAATAATAGAGGAAATGATCCCTTTATTCATGATCACAACCTTGGTCATGGTGGACCCAATATCAACACCGGCATAGTATTCCATTAAATTGTTTTACCTTTTTTCACCGATTCAAGCGTCTCAATAAAGGCATCAATCCTGTTTCTTGTATCCACCTCGGAGTAACTGGTTATGTCAATAATATCACTTTCCAGGACCAATGAAGGTAGCTCCCTGCTAGCCTTATTTTCCCTTCCATCTTTCCCAAGTACCAGGACAGGGATTGGCTTGTATATTTTTGCAAGTTGATTCAATTGCCAGATCAGACCGAGATGCCATGTCCTGCATGAAAATGCCTCATGCATGACAATCCCGTCGATTTGGTAGTCTTCAATATACTGGATAAGCCATTCCACATCAGGGTGGGATCCGGGCCTTTTTCTGGCCTTGTCATACCAGTAGACCCAGTAACCGAACCATCTCCAGGCAAGGCGTTCAATGGGGTCATTCGTTTCAGGCATATACATATGATAGATGGGTTGGACCATACGATAGGTAGTTTCTGCCGGAAAAACCGCTCCTTTACTGTTAAAATAATTAAAATCCGCCAGCGCAAACCATGATGGCAATCCCCCGCCCCAGAGGAGCCTGTATTTTTCATTTTCTATAACGCCTTCCTTCCTGGCAATTTTCTCCTTAAGCTCTTTGTTCAATCCTACATAAAAATCGTAAGCCTCCTGTGTGCCGAGCATAAAGGTCATAGGCACCATTGTATTCATTGCGTCTCCTGTGCCCATTGGTGTAGGTACAGCCCTTCTAAGCTCGTAGGTCTCATGAATCAGATTCCAGGTCTTCTCGCCTAAGTCAACAAGCCCGCTTAACCGGTCATAATCCATCTTTTTCCCGGTTTGTTTTTCCAGAAATGTCACCAGACCGCGTAATTCCTCGATAATATGCTTGATATAGTAGTCCTGAATATCAGTAAAATGGATATCATCTTCGTAAAGCGGATATGGAAGATCTACATTATGTATCGGGACATCCGGCATAAATTGCTGCGCTGCCTGATACCACTTGTTTCTCGGATCACACAGGATCTGGCCACTTGATAGCATCATATCAGGCCTTGCCTGCCCCCCCCATGGTGCTTCTGGGGGCATTTCGCCCAATTCTTCCCTCCACTGGTCAAAGCCGAGCCCACAAAGGGCATAGGTACATAGAGAGCGTGAAAACCCTAAAGATTCTGCCCTTTCAAGGAATCTTTCCGCATCCCTTTTTGCCCCGCATACACCAGCATAGTTCTCGGTCCATACCGGCACGATATCCATAGCCCTTAGAATTTCATCGTACAGGCAAACAATAAATGTATAGGCAATTTTTTTACCTTCTTCCTTTGCCTTTATAGTGCCACCGATAGCTGCCTTTACCATAGGACCAATAGAAGCGGCCGCTTTGGTTGCTGTTCTCCTTTTCTTTCTCTTCTTTTTTTCTTCTTCAGCCATTTGCCAAAACCTCCTTTTTGGGGTCAGCCATCTTTCTCTCTATTGGATCATCTCGAGAAATGCCTGGATCCTTGTCTTTAGTTGACCAATGGTTCCCGCCGAGTATTCATCTTCCAAATACAGGAGCGGTAGTTTTATGGATTCAAAGTAGGCCTTTCTTACCGGGACCTCAAAGCCGAAAGGATCACAATATTTATACACATAAAGGATGGCCGCATCGGCCTTGGATTCCCTGGCAAAAAAGCCAATATCACCAAATCTCGACTCAAGTTCCTTCTGCAGGTCCTGCTCCTTGTTTTCCCTGTAGGTCCTGGGGCAATTTATCTTGTCCAGATATCTGTCTGCCAGGGCGGACAAAGGATCATTTCCAGTGTCCGTGTGAGGCAAGTTATCCCTGGTGCCATTACAAAGGGTATCAACAACCACATTGCCACCGAGATCCTCAATGAGCTTGACAAGCTCGATGTTATCCATACAGGCACCGTCGATCATGATCCGCCGGACTTTTTTAAAGGGTGATTCTTTTCTTTGCCTGAGTTCCTCTAAGACCTCATCAAACAGTTTATTTGCCTCGGCCACTGGCAGGCTCGCCCCGACAGTCAATATCTTTGTTATTTCAGTCCCGGAGACAATGGGGGGATCGGGTTTCCTCAATTCATAAAGGGCCCTTACCTTATCCCTGTTTTCATTATACAGGCCAATGGCTTCAGCAAGGTCATCATCTGAAATCTCTTTTCCCGCGAATTTTCCAAGGCTTTTTCGAAATGTGTTCAACCCTGCTCTAAAGAATTCCCTTGATGACTCGCTGATGGTGTGAGGTAAATTAACAAAATGAGAATAGGGCAGATCCAGGGTATATTTCCACACAGCATAGGTCCTGGCCATGCTGTCGCAGCCGTGGGCAACAATGGAGCCGTCAAGAAAATCATATTTTCCCTTTACCGATAGATCGAAACAACTGCGGTAAAAGGGGCATGCGATGGTTTCCAGATTAATATCTCCCTTTGTGATTGGTTCATGGACGTCTCCCCGCATCCTGAAGGGTACACATCCGGCTGCTGTTATAATCTCTAAAGGAATTAACGAACACATATAGCCAATAATTTTTATGCCCTCATTTTTTAGCTCTTTCGCCCTTTGTCCGTAGTCCGTGTAATAGCTTTCAATCCTTGAAAAAATATCTTTGTTTTTTTCATTCATCGGTCTTATCTCCTTTTTGAATGCTTACGGTATAATTGTCTATTTCAGGTAATACAAAAATTGTGACTACTTACGTAGTCAGCCTAACTAACCTGAGTAGTTACCAAAAACTAAATATACATTTCCGGCCAATAAATGACAACAAAAAAAATTATATTATAGCTACATATTAGCTATCAAGAACACGCAGAGGACCACGGGCGTGAGCCCGTGGGTGTCAACTCAGGCCTTTGATATTTCCTCCGCGATAATTGCGGCACCGAGGGCGGCTGTCAGATGGGGCTCAGCAGGTACAAGAATGTCAAGATTCGTTATCTCTTCCATTGCCTTGATCAACCCCACATCTCTTGCCCCTCCACCAACAAGGGCAAAATCCCTTTCAATTCCTACCCGTTCAGCCAGGCTGTGAAGCTGGGCTGCCAAAGCCCTGTGAATGCCGGCCAGAAGGTCTTCCTTTGCTACACCTTCAGCGATTCTTCCCACGGCCTCGGATTCTGCAAAAACAGCACAGCCAGTGTTAAAATCCACCCTTTTCCGGGATTTAAGTGACAAGTGTCCTAATTCCTCCACTTTTAATTGTAATACCTTGGCAATTACCTTTAATACCCTCGCGCTTCCTCCAGCGCACTTACCGCTTATTAAAAACCTTAGTTGGTTTCCTTTTTGTCAACAGTTGTTCTTACCGAGGGGAAAAGATGAAAGATTCCTTTGCTGTGGCAGGATATGTCCGCTCTTATATCATCTGCAAAGGTCACTGTTTCTGCACCGTATCCGGTAGCTACAGTATAAACAATATCCCCTGGTGACAGGCCTGTGCTGGAAAGTAGTTCTTCCCTGATCTTATCTGCCGTTAGCTGATAGTTTCCCCCGGAAGGCATTACATAAGACGCCATGGTCTTCTGATTGCAAAAAATCACACCTTTTGAAGAGGCAGAGCCAATATCAATACCAATCACACATCCTTCCACTATTTTCTCCTACCGGTTATAAAATTGCTCCGCAGGTTTATAGAATGCGGCTTCACCGCTACATAAAAAAGAAAGTTCTATAATTGTGTGTATAAACAAATTATGCAACCCAAAAAAAAGGAGGGCTGAAAAACAGCCCTCCTTTTTATCCACGTCGTATTCAGCCTAAAATAGACCTGTAACCTTGCCGGTTTTGACATCCACATCCACCCTTCTAAAGGCAGGGTTGGAGCTTGTGCCAGGCATCAGGCTGATTGTTCCTGCGCAGGGACACAGGAACTTGGCGCCCGAGTAAATCAATATATCCTGTATGGGCAGGGTCCAGCCTTTTGGAACTCCCTTGATTGACACATCATGGGTAAGGCTGAGGTGAGTCTTTACCATCATGGTGGCAAAGTCATCATACTTGGAATCACCCTCAAGCATCTTGGCCTTGGCCTCGGCGTCAGCGGTCCAGGAAACACCGTCCGCCCCATAGACCGTCTTCGCTATTGTTTCCACTCGTTCGCGCAGTTTCATCTCTATGGGATAGAGAAACTGGAAGTTACCCTCCTCCTCACATGCTTCTTTTACAGCCTCGGCGAACTCAATGGCGCCGTCACCACCCATTTCCCAATGTTTGGATTCTGCGCAGCGTGCTCCGGCTGCTTCGGCCGCCTTCCTTACAACTGCGACCTCTGCATCAGTATCCGTAAAGAAGCGATTGACACATACAACAGGATTGATTCCTGACTTGCGGATTGTATTGATGTGATGGACCATGTTTGCGCAGCCCTTTTCTAAGAGTCCTAAATCCTCTTTTGTGTATTCATCAGGCAGGGGAAGACCTGCAACAACCTTTGGCCCGCCACCGTGCATCTTGAGGGCGCGAATGGTGGATGTCAAAACAGACACATGGGGTTTGAGACCGCTATAACGGCATTTCACATTCCAGAATTTCTCAAAGCCGATGTCAGCCCCGAATCCACTTTCGGTGATATGATAGTCAAACAGCTTGAGACCAACCCGGTCGGCAATGATGGAGGACTGGCCAACGGCAATATTGGCAAAAGGTCCTGCGTGCACCATGCAGGGCTGGTATTCTGCCGTGCACATGAGCGTGGGATTGATGGTATTTCTCATCCATGCGGTCATGGCCCCGCCGCACTCAAGATCACCGGTGGTCACCGGTTTTCCCGCCTTATCAAAGGCCACGGTGACATTATCAAGACGTTCTCTCAGGTCTGCAAGATCCGTGATAATGGAAAGAATGGCCATAAGTTCGGAACCCACGGCAATACCGAACTTGGACTGCATGGTAAAGCCGTCCATACGGCCGCC
>JAFDHL010000138.1 GCA_019308785.1 Deltaproteobacteria bacterium | reverse complement strand
AATAAAAGGAGATTATAATATGGAGAAAGACATTTTTAAAAGGGATTATAGAAGTGTTAATTTAAGAACTACGGACGGGTCAACTTTTTCAGGAAAGGTTAATATAGGTCTCAAACAGAGAGTGTCTGACCTGTTTACTAAAACAGAAGACCCTTTTATTGTTTTAATAAATGTAAAAGGCCTGGAGGGTTCCGGGGATGTACTGATTATTAACAAAAACAATATTGTGTGGGTTGAACCAATAGATCTGGGAGAACCAAAACCCGAAGATCGGGTTTTGACTTTGGAAACTTAGCACAGTGAGCCCGATGCAGGTTGTGCGGATGTTGGCCAAATACATGTATTGTGCCGTTGATTAAGTACTTAGACCCCATTTCTGACTTCTAACAAGGAGAAGTGGGGTTTTATTATTATGAGATGTAGGATTTCTTCGCAAGGAGGATGAGATGAAAAGCTATCGTAAGGAATTATGGTTCAACGTTCCTACAAGACGCGCCTTTATCAACATCACGCCACAGGTTCAGGAATGTTTAAGGGAAAGCGGCATAAAAGAGGGCTTTGTGCTTTGCAATGCAATGCATATTACTGCCTCTGTCTTTATCAACGACGATGAATCCGGTCTTCACCATGATTATGAAATATGGCTGGAGAAACTTGCACCCCATGAGCCGGTATCACAATATCGACACAATGTCGGCGAAGACAATGCGGACGCCCATATGAAAAGACAGGTCATGGGCCGGGAGGTCGTAGTGGCCGTCACGGAAGGAGAGCTGGATTTTGGCACATGGGAGCGGATTTTTTACGGCGAATTCGATGGCCGGAGAAGAAAGCGCGTTTTGGTTAAGATCATTGGAGAATAGCCATTGTCGAACTTTGCAGGCAATCCCTGATCCGCCTGGGGCGGTTCAAATAAAACAAAAAATCATGAAAAAAACGCCTGACGCCAAACCCTGGATAAAATCAGTAGGCCTCAAGATAACAGCCCCCAGTCTGAAAGATAACACCGCCGATATTGACCGTTTAATCAAGGGAATCAAGAAGGAACTTGAGACGGAAGAGATAGGTATCGATTTTTCCATGGTTAAGCGCCTTCCCCGTGTACTGAGGGAGTACAACTACCGGGGGGATGCCGTTGTCTTTGAAGACCAGAATAGCTGGCATCTGATAGACATTTTCCCCTCCGGAAGTGCCAATAACATCTATGTCCTTGCCGTTGACCTGGGCACCTCCACAGTGGTTGTACGGCTTATGGCTCTCTCAACACAGGAAACCATGGATGAGACATCCTTTAAAAACCCTCAAAACGAAATTGGTAAGGACATCCTGACGCGGATTCACTTTTCAGCCCAGGAGGGCGGTCTCTCAAAATTGCAAAGCCTT
The DNA here is from genome assembly GCA_019308785.1 of Deltaproteobacteria bacterium. Lineage (GTDB taxonomy): Bacteria > Desulfobacterota > DSM-4660 > Desulfatiglandales > Desulfatiglandaceae > JAFDHL01. Next base: position 7,316 of record JAFDHL010000138.1, on the reverse strand, counting down.
TTGATTAAAAAACTTAATAAAGAAATCCGCGCACTTGCCAAAAAGCATGACATCAGCCCCGATTCTGTGGTGGGGATGTCTGTGGCCGGAAACACAACTATGACCCATCTCTTTTTGGGTCTGGATCCTTACTGGATCTGCCGTGAGCCCTATATCCCCGTGATAAATAAACCCGCACTCCTAATGTCCGCTGAAATTGGTCTTGCTATTAATCCACAGGCCCCGATCCTTATCTTTCCAAACGTAGGCAGCTATTTTGGCGGCGATCTGATCGCAGGTATACTGGTCTCAGACATGATGCAACAGAGCGATGTCTCCTTCTTTGTTGATGTGGGAACCAATGCCGAAGTTGTCATCGGAAACAGTGATTGGCTCATGGCCTGTGCAGGCGCTGCAGGTCCCGCGTTGGAGGGAGGCGTCGCCAGCATGGGTATGATGGCCGGTCCCGGGGTTATTGATAAGGTAATCATTGATCCGGAAACACTCGAAATCAGAATAAGGACCATTGAAAACCATCCGCCCGTTGGCATATGCGGTTCCGGCCTTATAGATCTTGTTGCCCAGCTTTATTTGTCCGGGATGATTGATCTGAGAGGGAAATATGTGAAAGCGAGGTGCAGAGACCGACTTGCGGACATTGACGGTATCAAACATCTGATTGTAGTTCCATCCGAAGATTCTGGTACCGGTCAACCTCTGACCCTCAGCCAGCCGGACATAGACGCATTAATGCGGTCTAAGGCCGCCATGTACACTATTCTGACTTTTATCAGCAACACCGTGAATATCCCCATGAGCGAAATCAGCAGATTCTATGTTGCAGGGACTTTCGGATCGTATATCCAACCCCACTCGGCCATTACCATCGGCATGATCCCGGACCTGCCTTTGGAAACTTATGTTCCCCTGGGAAACTCTTCTCTTAAAGGCGCAAGCAACGCCCTTCTATCTGTTCGGGCCAGAGACGAGATTTTTCGCATCCGTGATCAGATAACCTACCTGGAACTCAATGTGAACCAGGAATTCATGAACCTTTTCAGTGCAGCAAAATTTATCCCCCACACTGACAGATCCCTTTTTCCTTCTGTCAAGGTCAGAACATCCTGATTTTTAAATTGCCATAATCCTTTTTCAGTCACTATGTTTAAAAATGCATTTACGAAGTTATCAATTATTGAAATGGAGAAACAACACAAGAATCCTTTACATGTTGACAATTGGCCATGTCCGTTTCTAAAATGGATGGCATTATGTTGATTGCTCTTTAATGTTCTAATACTAACGTCCAGATCACGACGATTTGGCAAGATATTCAAGGCGGAAAAAATTATGAAAGAGATCTCAAAAGCAAAAAAAGGGAGAAAAAAAGGACTTGCTGTTACGGCCATCTTCTTGGCACTGGTTATCTTTGTCGTAACCGTGATGGTCATGAACTCGGTAAAACCCGACCGTATCACACTTGGCAAACTGGACAGAAATGTCAAAGGCACGGCCTTTATAAGGACCAATCAGGTTCTTATCAAACAGCTGCATGACAACTGGCTGCCTAATGACCTATTTTGGCCCACAGTCCTTTTGGACAATATGCCTAATTTCCAGATCGGAGAACTTGAGGTGGTCCGGTACAATACAAGGGTACTGAGGGACAATCTCTCCCGCATGAGAACCACGGACAGGCTTGACCCTTCGGCCGAAGCAGCCTTTACCTCTCTTTCCAACGATCCGTATAAATGGTGGTTTCCATCTGCTGAAAGCAAATGGAAACTCGCCTATAAAAGCCTGGATGTGTTCTATCAAGATCTTCTTGAAAAAAAATCCAACTTTTACCCAAGGGCCGACAACCTGGTGGAACTTCTTAATCAATACGCCTCGCTGATGGGTGGGGTGAACACCAGGCTGATCAACGCCCCTCGCGACATGAAAAGGGCCTTAGCTGTTGAAGATGAGCCCAAGGGCACTCCTAAAGACCCGAAAATGGTGGACATCAATATTCCCTGGTTTCAAATCGACAATAATTTTTATTACGCTCAGGGTGTGGCATATGCCCTGCATGAATCTTTTATGGCCATACGAATCGACTTCATTGATGTCTTGAAGGACAAAAATTCAGTGAAACTCGTTGATAAGATTCTTGAGAATCTAAGGAGATGTTATTTTGAACCCTTGATCGTGTTTAACGGCAAGCCCGAGAGTGTTTTTGCCAATCATTCCCTGAACCTTTCAGGTGTTTTTAATGATACCAGGCAAAAAGTGAACTCTTTGATTGTGGCCCTAAAGCAGGGGTAATCTCGATTCAGTCGATTTACCGCCCCCGATGGATTGGTTTCGCCCCAGAGAAATATACTTCGCATTTCACCCCAGTACGATAGTGCCTCCCTACGGGGCAGGCGGGGTAAACATTCCACAGGGGCGGTGAACTTTCAGAGCATTTATGTTTGATTCCCTGAAACTGCCCGATATTCCGGACAAGCAGTGCAGCATCCTGAGGGGTCGCTCCAGGACAAGACCCATGATCTGTGTTGTAGAGGAAAATGGTGTTCGGGCTGTTGTCAAGGACTTCAGCACCGGCAGATTTCTCTTCCGCAATACCGTAGGACGATTCCTGGTATGGCGGGAGGCCAAGGCCTACAAAAGACTTCAAAACATAAAAGGAATTCCTGCCCTGTACAGGATTATTGACGGACTCGCCCTGGTAATAGAAGAAATACCGAGCACTAATCTGGAAAGCCTGGAAAAGGAAACAAAACTACCGGATAAGTTTTTCAATGCCTTGAAAGACCTGGTGGATAGGTACCACAAAAGGGGGTTGGTGCATTGTGATTTAAAGCGGGCGCCCAATACACTGGTGGGCCATGATGGGCTTCCTTATGTCATCGACTGGGGGGCATCCATTTCAGAGCGGGAATTCAGGTTTTTTCCCTTAAATCTCATTTATCAGAGATTTCTTCTGGACGACCACATGGCCATCATCAAACTAAAACTGCGCCATGCTCCCGAGGCGGTAACCTTGGAAGAAATAAGGCGCTACAACCGTCGAAGTGGTGCGGAAAAACTTATCAGGGCCATCCGGGACAGGCTCAGAGACATTTTGCAGAAGGTTGCATAAAGTCAAATTTCCTCTTTGCAAGCCGCATCCTTCTTTTCATCGGACAATGATACCATGATCTTCCGAGCAACCCCTCTGCCGATTGCCAGCCTTGTACAATCATGGGCCAGGATCAGTCTCCCCATGCCGTTATTATTAATGATCTCAATATTATCATTGGGCCGCAATCCCAAATCCGCCATTCTGGATCGGGCCATCCGTCCTCCGGCGATCTCCCGAATTACGACCGTCTCTCCCGTTTTGGCCATTGCCAGAGGCATCAGCAGCTTTCTTTGAGCGAGGCACTCAGAACAAAGACCATAAATCTCCATCTTGTGTTGAAGCATGTGAAAACCACTTAAGGCAGCGATTTCTGACTGCAACCTTTCCAAATCTTCATTGGCAAATTCGACAATTTTTCCGCACTTGGTACAAATGAGGTGATCATGATGTCTGCCCAGATGTCGATGCTCATAGCGTATGGGTTGACTCTCGAATTGCTTCTTTTGTGCAAACCCAAGATCCACCATCCGCTTCATGCACTGTCTGACAAACTCGGGCTCATAATCGTAACCCTTCTCTTTCACGAGGCGGTACATCTCTTCAAGGGTTACGTGCTTTTCTATTCCCAAAAAGACATCTATGATGTTCAGCCTGTCCTGGATCCGGTCATACCCGTCTTCCTCAATAAGAGACTTAAAATTAGTTCTTTCAATATAATCGTTGTTTTCCATGGTCTTCCTTCAGCTATACTCCTGATCTTGAGAACATTTGCATCGCAGATATGTCTTCGAAACTTATCGGTAAATAATTAACATATTATTATGTCTCTTTTATAAATAATTTTCAATATCTTTTAATTATTCTTTACTGTTTGTTTTGGATTTGCATCGAGTTTCGGAATTCGTCCGATTCAGGTAGACACCCACGGGCTCACGCCCGTGGTCCTCTGCCTGTTCTTGATAGATCCCTGCTTGCCCGGATTAGTGTGACGAAGGCGGTTTTCCCTTTCTGGATGTGGTCGTGGCCAATATCCCTCCCCTTGGGGCCCAATTGATTGTTACTGTCAACCAGTCAGGCTCACAGGCCTTATACAGAAGGCCGGCAATTTCCTCGGTGATATATTCTTGCCAGTTCTTTTTGTTTCTCCACAACATTAGATAATCCCGGACTGACTTGCTTTCCAGGATCTTTTTTTTTGGTTTATACCGAATGACGACAACACCCTGATCATGCCTTTCCGAAACAGGGCAGAGGGACTGGAACTCGGGGTACTCCCATTCAATAAAGGGAGTATGCTTTCTTGCGGGAAAGGTAAGCAATTTAACCCCTTCAGGGATCTCAACCTTCGCCTGTGATGCCTTAGAATAGTCAGTCATTAATGCCTCAATCTGTTTTTTAGTCCGGACATGAATATGGTATTATCTTAAAAGATGATGGCGATAGTCCTTTCATGCCCGAAGGAGCCTGAAAGCGCTAAAGTATTACTGTAGATTTAAATATTGGTCGGTAAATGTCAATATGGTTGATGCTGGCAACAATTAAAGATTCCTGATTGTTTTTGACCGCAGATATTAGAAAATGTTAATATATATATGACTGTAAATTGTGAATCAGGGCGCTTTCTTAAGCCACTAATATTTTTGAGGAGGGGCGTCATGGCCGTTATAACCATTACCAGACAGTTCGGCGCCGGGGGATGGACTTTGGGAAATGCCGTGGCCAATCGCTTGGGTTATAAATTCGTGAGCCGGGGCATCATAAACAAGATGGCTAAGGAGGCCAACGTTTCGGTCAAGTGGGTGAGCTCCGTTGAAAAGGAAGCAGGAGATTGGCTGATGCGCTTCATGTCCAAACTGGTGAGCAGCAACTTCATTGAACGACATATTGGCGAGGCCAGGTCTGATTTCGATGAGAATAAATACGTCTCTTTCCTGAAGAGGCTTATTCCCGCAATCGCGGCCCAGGACAACGTGGTTATTCTGGGTCGTGGCAGCCATTACATCCTTCCGGACGATCCCAAAACCATCAAGATACTTTTAGTGGCTGACCTGGAAGACCGGATAGCGTTCACCGAAAAATTGTGGGATGTAAATCGGAGTGAGGCGGAAAAGGCAGTATTGACGCGACAGAAAAGGAGCGATGCATTTCTGAAAAAACTTGACCCGAGGGATCCGGATGATCCCGGCCTGTATCGCGTGACCATAAACATCAGCAAGGTGAGGCTGGAGCAGGCCGAAGAAATAATTGTTGGAATGGTCAAAAGCGTGGAGAGTCGACTATAGAGGTCTATAGGGCCCAAAATCAAGATTTCCCTTACTTCATATGGGGGGACTTGCAACGGCCTGGGATTTCAAAACAACCTCCACGTCCTGAGGTATTACCTGGTCAATGACAATGCCAAGGGGCAGGTCGACGTTTTTTGCAGAAAGTCTGATAGTGTGAGTACCTGCGGACAGTTTTCCAACACCCACCTGGACGCGAATTTCTTGATTCCCCAGAGCCTTTATACTGTGACGTCTGCCGGAAAGAGTCAGCCTGACCGCCTGAGTGGAACTTTTGTCCAGCACCAGTTCGGACGGAAGGTTGCTGTACCGGATCTGAGCAATAATGTTGGTCTTGACCTCTTGCTGGCTTGCAAGAATCAGCCAGGCTAAAGTGACAAGAATCAGGGCTCCCAGCTTGGGCCCCCAGTTTTGTACAAAGGCCCCTTTTAAAAAACCCTGGAACGTAGGACCCGGAATCTCCGGAATACTAAGCCAATCATTAAGTCTTGAGGCCAGGACCTTGGGAGTTTCCTGGTTTATAATTTCCCCCCCTACCACTGTAGAAACCTCTCCCCGCTCTTCGGAAACGACAATGCAGACAGCATCAGTCCGTTCTGAAAGACCCAGGGCAGCCCGGTGCCGGGTCCCGTATTGCTCGGGGATATTCTCCCTTTCAGACAAAGGCAGGATACACCCCATCTGGGTGAGGCGTCCCTGGGAAAGTATAATCGCCCCGTCATGTGCGGGAGCATGGTGGTTAAATATGCTTTTTATCAATACTGGATCAGGGAGAGCCATTATGGTCTGGCCTGCACTGAGAAACTCGGATGGATTGTTATCCCTTTCAAGTACGATAATGGCACCTGTTCCCTCCCGGGCAAGGTCAAAAACCACCTCCGCCAGATCCTTTGCAAGGGCACCGCTTGACACGCGCCTTCTCGATCGAAGAAATCGCAGTGGACTTACTTTCTCCAGAACCTGCCGTATCTCGGACTGGAAGAGTATCAACAAGAGGATAACGAGCACCTGCCACAGAATCTGGAAGACCCATGTGGTCAGGAAAAGGCCCCATAACTTGGCCAGCGAATAAACCCCTCCCAATACGACAAGGCCGATAAGGACACGGAGCGCCCTGGTCCCCCTGAACCACACATAAAGTTGATAGGCCACAATGGCGAGAAAGAGTATGTCAACAATATCACGCCATGTGGGTAATGGGACTAAATCTAATATGGACAAGTATATTCTCCGTCACAGATCTTTGTAAATGAACTGCCCCGCAGCCCCGCTGGGCGGGATCTACACTGCGCTCCGATCCATCCTCCGTAGTCCCGCTTGAGCGGGCAAGCTACGGGGTATCGCGCATCTGATTTTCACAATCTAAACGAAGCAAGCTTCGGGGAATTTAACCCAATAACTCACGAAAATCTGTGTAATCTGCGTAATCTGTGGATTAAAAGTGACACCTTAAAAATAACAGTAGCAAATACACCAGTTGCCTGTATTTATCTCATAAAATCAACAAAAACGCTTGTCAATGTTTATTCCACTTTCACAAACAAATGGTATTCTTGCTAAAGCGTTGCGATTGTATTAATATTTAAGTAACATTCAAATTTGTCCTCATGGGATATGAATTTATCCTATTCCCATGCGTGGATTTTTAATTTTGGTCAAAAAAAATCCGGATTGATCTTATCAAAATGAAGGGCATGGGACTCTTTTTTCAGAATCGACTCGGCCAGAGCGCTGGACTTGGCAATCCTGCAAACCAAGGCGGGCGGCGGGTTGCCCAGGTTAATGCCCGGTGCTGTGTCCTGGGCGTGAAGCACAGCAGTTCCCCGCCCGCCTCAGGTAGCAGGGACATGTACAATCCAGCAACCAATTTTTCGATTCCTGAAAAAAGAGCCCCATGACCTTCAAGATGTGGTGGTTTAAAATTACCAATATCTATAATGAGTAAG
>JAFDHL010000137.1 GCA_019308785.1 Deltaproteobacteria bacterium | reverse complement strand
TCAGCCTAAATAACCTGAGCAGTTACCAATTGATTGTCTGCAAATGCCAAGTGAAAATATGAAAGAACAACTACTTGAACTCGAAAAGAAGGCACTTGAGGAGCTTGCAGGAGTCGATGGTCCTTCTGAGCTAGAGAAGTTCAGGATCACATATCTTGGTAAGAAGGGCCTGCTCACCTCTTTCATGAAAAAACTGGTCGAGCTGCCGGCAGATGAAAGGCCGGAGGTGGGTAAACTGGCCAACCTCATAAAGGCCGATCTCTCCAAACTTATTAGGGAACAAGGTATTGCTGATATTCCAGCCTCAATTACTGCCACAGTAGACGTAACTCTGCCGGGCAGAGAACCGCTTCGAGGACATCTCCATCCTATCACCCTTGTTATCAAAGAAGTATGCCAGATTTTTTCCCGAATGGGCTTCAGGGTGGTGAAGGGTCCCAATGTGGAGCTGGACTATTATAATTTCGAGGCACTTAATTTTCCTAAAGATCATCCTGCAAGGGATATGCAGGATACTCTTTACGTCTCGGAAAATATAGTTCTTCGGACTCATACGTCCCCAATCCAGGTTCGAGTTATGGAAAAACAAAAGCCCCCTGTCAGTATTATTGCTCCCGGAAAGGTCTATAGGAGGGATTCTGATGTTTCTCATACCCCCATGTTCCATCAGGTAGAAGGCCTCCTGGTGGATAAGGACGTGAGCTTTGGGGATTTGAAGGGCACACTGACAGGCTTTGCACACCAGATGTTTGGTCGTGATACCGCCTTGAGGTTCAGACCCAGCTTTTTCCCTTTTACCGAACCCAGTGCAGAGGTGGATATCCAGTGTGTCATCTGTGGAGGAGAAGGTTGCCGGACCTGCTCTCATACCGGCTGGTTGGAGATATTGGGAGCGGGCATGGTGGATCCGGAAGTATACGGGTTTGTGGATTATGACCCCGAGGTTTACTCCGGCTTCGCCTTTGGCATGGGCATTGAGAGGATTGCCATGCTCAAGTATGGAATAGATGATATCCAGCTATTCTTCAGAAATGATATGAGATTCTTAAGGCAGTTTTGAGAGTAAGTGCCTACGAGTATTATCCATGAAACTGAGCCTGAACTGGTTACAAGACTACGTTGATATTGAAATGTCACCCGATGAACTCGGCCAACTCCTCACAATGACAGGTCTGGAGGTGGAAGGCATTGAGGCTGCTGGGAATTCCCTTGAGGAAATCGTGGCAGCAAAAATATTGGCCACAAAACCTCATATGGAGGCAGATCGGCTATCCCTATGTCAGGTGGATACCGGCCGGGAAAAGGTGCAGGTGGTCTGCAGTGCACCCAATCTGGAGGAAGGGGCTATGGTCCCACTGGCCTTACCCGGTGTAAAACTTCCTGACGGTACTATCGTAAAAGAAAGCCTAATCAGGGGGGAGACCTCAACAGGCATGCTCCTGGCAGAAGATGAAATGGGCTTGACCGATGATCACAGCGGCATCATGATTCTTTCATCAGACTATTCTCCCGGGATACCATTGCCTTCTGTTCTTCCTGTATCAGACTGGGTCTTTGACGTAGACATAACACCCAATCGTCCTGACTGCGCCTCCGTAATAGGAATTGCCCGGGAGATTGCGGCTGTCACGGGAAAAATCCTGAGACGGCCGGAGCCAGGAGTAGAAGAAACAGGCCCCGACATTAAAGATCTTACGAGTATTACGATCGACGACTCTTCAGGTTGCCCGCGTTACGCCGCAGGCATCATTCAAGACGTTGCCCTGGGTCCGTCTCCGTTCTGGATGAGGTACCGGCTTTATCTCTCTGGAATAAGGAGTATCAATAACATCGTAGATGTAACCAACTATGTGATGCTGGAAATGGGTCAGCCGTTGCACGCCTTTGATTACAATCGGCTGAAAGAGAACAGGATCGTGGTGAGGCGGGCGCGGGAAGGGGAGGTCTTTAGTACACTTGATGGGGAAGCCCACGCGCTGAACAGCGAAATTCTTATGATTTGCGACGGAGAAAGGGCAGTGGCCGTCGCGGGAATTATGGGGGGGCTTAACTCTGAGATTTTTGCCGGGACCCGGCATGTCCTGTTAGAAAGCGCTTTCTTTGATCCTGTGACAATACGAAGGGGCTCAAAGCGTCTCGGACTGTCCACTGAGGCCTCCTATCGTTTTGAAAGAGGTGCGGATATCGAGGGGGTCACAACAGCACTGAAACGGGCAATTTCACTTATTTCCGACCTGGCTGGGGGAAAAATATCCAGAGGCTTTATCGACAACTACCCGAAGCCTTACTTCTCACCTGACATTAAGCTCAGAGTGGATAGGACGAATCGCATATTAGGTACCACGATTTCACTGGATGACATGGCCGGATACCTAAAGGCGCTGGGCATGGAAGTCCATAATATCAATGAACATGAGCTGAAGGTCAAACCGCCGTCTTTCCGTGTGGATATCACCCGGGAGGCGGATCTCATAGAAGAAGTGGCAAGACTGAGTGGATATGACAATATCCCGGTGACTGCTCCAAGTATCAGGCCTTCGGAAGAGGGGGAAGCGCCTGAGCTTCTTCTCCGTGACAAGGCAAGATCAATCATGACGGGCCTGGGGTTTACCGAAATCATTACTTATAGTTTCATTTCCCCGAATTCTGCGGATATGCTCGGCGCAAAGGAGGAAAGCCCGCTCAGATCCTTTGTCCGGCTTATGAATCCTCTCACCGTTGATCAGTCTGTCATGCGGACTTCCCTTGTTCCCGGACTTTTGGCTACCGTTAAAAATAATATCCTGAATCAGGAAAAGGAGCTCAAGCTGTTTGAATGGGGAAAGATATTCATGCGGAAAGAGGGAGAACAGCTTCCCGTGGAAAAGGCTTTTTTGGCGGCAGTAATGACCGGAACGTATCGTCAGAAAACGTGGTATGCTGATGAGAGGGCTGTAGATTTCTATGACATTAAGGGCGCGGTTGAGGCCTTTTTGAAGGGTTTGGGGCTTCAGGAGTTTATCTTTCAAAGGGATAATGCTTTGCCAGGGTACGACCCGGAGATCTCGTCGCGTATATATTGTTCCGGGTCTTCCATCGGGCAGATCGGACTGGTCTCTTTCGGTACGATGGAGGCATATGACCTGCAGATAGAAAACGCCTATCTTTTTGAACTTGATATTGAGGCCCTCTTGAAAAATCTTCCCGGGATAAAGAAATTTGAGCCTTTCACTAAATTTCCTGCTGTTTACAGGGATATTTCAATTATTATTAAACGACAACTTGAAAGTCACGAAATCATGGAAGTCATAAAGCAGGAGGGCGGGGAGTTAATCGAATCGGTCAGGGTTTTTGACCTATATGAGGGTGAAAAGATGGATCCTTCTAAGAAGGCACTGGCTTTCAGGATATGTTACAGATCTAAACAGGGGACCCTGGATGGCAGTAAAATGAACCAGCTACATGAGTCAATTATTAAAAAGATAAGGCAGAAGACAGGGGCTAGATTAAGGGAGGGCTGAGAAAATGGTCCAGATTCCTGATGACAAGCGATATTTCCGGATTGGTGAGGCCAGTAGTATTATCGGCGTTGAGCCCTACGTCTTGAGATACTGGGAGAGCGAGTTTTCCCAGATCAGGCCTCAAAGGGCCGATTCCAACCAGAGGACATACCAGAGAACGGATTTGGAGATCCTGCTTGAGATTAAGAGGCTGCTTTATGATGAGAAGATGACAATTGAGGGCGCTAAGCGGCGCCTGAGAAAACAAAAAGACAAAAAAACGATGGTTGATTCCCCAATATTTGAAGACATAAGAGTGTTTGAAGACATAAAGAGGGAGTTACAGGAGATTCTCAGGATACTCACCTAAAATTTGCCCAAAAGGACCGCGTTCAGCCTGAAGTGTCCCAGGAATAGCCGGCACTCCTTTCTCTTTATGAATCCTCCGCCCTGGGTTAAGAGAATCCTCCTGCCATTTGGCTTCATAAAAGAATAGCACCCAGAAGAATATGAGCAATAAAGAACTCAGTTTTGAGCAGGGACCGATCAGACCACCTAATGAGGCTCGAAGTCTACTTTTGCGAGTGACGCGGAATTGCCCCTGGAACCAGTGCCTGTTCTGCCCGGTTTACAAGAACAGAAAGTTTTCTTTAAGGACGGTTGATGAGATCAAGCAGAATATCCAGACGGCCAGGGACATGGCAGACGAAATTAAAGCCGTTTCATGGAAGCTTGGTTACAGTGGAGAAGTAAATGATCATGTAATCAGCCATTTGTTGGGGAATTCCAATAATAGTCAAAGCTATCAAAGCATTGCGGTATGGCTCTATTATGGAACAGGGGCCTGTTTTCTTCAGGATGCCGATAACCTGGTTATGAATACCAAAGATTTGGTGGCGATCCTGGAGTTCCTCAGGGAAAAATTCCCGGAAATCACCCGGATAACGACCTATTCCAGGTCCCGGACCGTTGTTCGCAAGTCGGTGGAATCCTTGAAACAGATCAGAGAAGCTGGTTTGGACAGGATACATATTGGCCTGGAAAGCGGATATGACCCACTCCTCAAGTTTATAAAAAAGGGAGTGACCGCGGCTCAGCATATAGAGGCAGGGCGAAAGGTGATGGAAGCACGCCTTGAACTGTCGGAGTATGTCATGCCCGGATTGGGTGGGCAGGAAATGTGGCGGGAACACGCCATTGAGACGGCAAAAGTCCTCAATCAGATTAACCCCAACTTTATCCGTCTTCGGAGCCTGAGGGTCCCTAAGCGCGTCCCTCTGTATGAGAAACTGAAGGATGGCGCCTTTACCATGCAAACGGATGACATGTTAGCAAATGAAATCAAGATATTTATCGAAACCTTGGAGGGTATTACCAGCACAGTGACAAGCGATCATATCATGAATCTCCTGGAAGAGGTCTCCGGCAAGCTGCCGGAAGACAAAAACAAGATGTTAGATGTGATCCGAAAGTACCAGGAACTTCCGGAGCCAGAGCGGCTTATCTATAGACTGGGTCGTCGTGGAGGCGCATACAGCTCTACCGATGATCTTGCGCGTGACCCGGTGACCTATGAAAAAATCAAGGGTCTTTTACAGGGTATCCAGGCGAAAGAGGACGCCCAGGGTGTGGAGAAGTTTATAACGGATATGGTAGATAGGTATGTATAAGGATTGATGATTGATGATTGGGGATTTGCTATATTAAAAAATTTTCTGTAAATCGTTGATATATCTTTTAACTTGCAACGGAAGTACTGCATTTTATGACTTATTATCCGATATTTCTCGATCTGAAAGGCAAGACAGCCCTGGTAGTCGGTGGAGGAAACGTCGCGGAGAGAAAGATAGAAGCCCTGTTGGATTGTGGGGCTAAAATAAATATTATTAGCAGTAGATTAACAGATAAACTTAAAAAAATAGTTGAAGTTTACGGGATCGGCCATCTTAACGAGGAATTCAGTGAGAAACACCTTGAGGGAGTGTTCTTGGTGATTGCTGCTACAAATGATAAACAGTTGAACCATAAAATCAGCAAGATCGCCAAAAAAATGGGTTTGCTAATAAATGCGGTTGACCAGCTCCCTGATTGTAATTTTATTGTCCCTTCAATTGTCAAAAGAGGGGATCTGTTGATTGCTATTTCAACTTCAGGAAAAAGCCCGGCCCTTGCCCAAAATATAAGAAAACAACTGGATACGCAATTTGGCAGTGAATATGAAGATTTCCTGGTCCTGATGGGTCGTGTGCGCAAAGAAATACTAACAAAAGGGCTGTCTCAGGAAGAAAACAGCCGGATTTTCCATGAAATCGTAGAGTCGGACATTTTAGTTGCCTTAGCAAAAGACGACTTGAAGAGGGTGGAATCCACCCTAAGGCGGATCCTTCCAGAAGATGTGGCTTTAGAAGAGTGCCTAAAATGCTTGATGAATAGGAACACATTATGACTTATTTCTGGTTTAACCTGGCGCTTTTTTTTGAATTACTCGCAACTGGCGGGCTTATTGTCTTCCTAATTAAACAACAGAAGCAGGTATTCAGGTATTCTTACCGGATTCTGTTGGCCGGGTTTATCTTTCACACTATTTTTCTTATCACCCATTACTACTCCCTGGGAACCGCACCGGTTCTAGACCTCAAATCGGCCCTTTCATTTTTTTCCTGGAGCATTATCTGTGCATACCTGGTTTTCCAGTTGAAATTTAAACTCATGGTTTTAGGCTCCTTTGTTGCGCCTTTTGCAGCGTTTCTAATGATAATTTCATCCGCTATGCCCTGGTTTGAGGGGCCTGTAAAGCCGGTGTTCAAGAGTCTGTGGCTCACTGTTCACGTGGGGACCGTATTTATGGGAAACGGGCTGTTTGCCATAGCATTTCTTGCCGCCATTATGTATCTGATCCAGGAGTATCAGATCAAACACAAACAGTTTGGATCCTTCTATAAAAGACTCCCCTCGCTTGCTACCCTGGACTCTATCAATTATCACTCCTTGCTGTATGGTTTCCCCTTTTTGACTGTTGGAATGATTACCGGATCAATTTATGCGCAATATGCCCTTGGAACATACTGGCAATGGGATCCCAAGGAAGTGTGGTCTTTGATTACATGGCTTTTTTATGCGGCCCTTCTCCATGAAAGACTTGCCGTCGGCTGGCGTGGCCGCAGAGCGGCCATCATGTCCATTATCTGCTTTTGTGTCTTGATTTTTACCTTTGTGGGGGCCAGCCTCTTTCTGGGAGGATACCATAGTTTTAGCAGTCTGGGAGCTCGATAAGTGCCATGGTGAAGATCGTCAACATAGGCATGAACCATGAAACAGCTCCGGTCGAGCTGCGAGAGTGTCTTGCCATGGAATCTGATAGTATTTCAAAAGCGCTTGATTCCATGAGGGAACTTGATTGTATTCGGGAGGGGCTTTTTTTGTCTACTTGTAACCGGGTGGAGGCACTTTTTATAACGGACAGTGCTGCCGAGGCCAAAAGATCGATTATTTCGTTGATGTCTAAAATCGGCAATATTCCTGAGGAGGAATTAATATCAATCCTTTACACTTATGAGGATTCAGATGCCATAAGGCATATCCTGAGGGTGGCATCCAGTCTTGATTCTATGGTGGTGGGAGAACCCCAGATTCTGGGACAGATAAAGGACGCATATGTTCAGGCAACCCTGGAAAAGACCTCGGGCGTTATTATTAACCGCTTAATGCACCGGGCCTTCCACGCGGCAAAGAGAGTGAAGACTGAGACAGAGATTTGTGAGGCTGCTGTATCCATCAGCTATTCGGCCGTTGAAATGGCAAAGAAAATATTTCATGTGCTGGACGGGAAAAAAGTGCTTCTTATAGGGGCAGGGGAGATGGCTGAGCTGGCGGCCAAACACCTGATAGCCCAAGGCGTGAGTTCAATGGTTGTAGCCAACCGGACATTTGACCGAGCTGTTCAGGTTGCGGAATTGTTTGATGCACGCCCTGTCTCTTTCGAGGAAATCGGGCCCCAGCTTGCTGATGTGGATATCGTTTTGGCATCCACCGCATCTCCGGAATATGTGGTTACACATTCCCAGGTAAAAAACGCTTTCAGGAAAAGGCGCAATCGCCCCCTCTTTTTTATCGATATAGCGGTTCCAAGGGACATTCAACCAGAGGTCAATAAACTTGAAAATGTGTATGTTTACGATATTGATGATCTCAAGGGGGTCATCGAGTTGAACAAGACACAGCGGCAACAGGAGGCCATCAAGGCGGAACGCATTGTCCAGGAAGAGGTATTAAAATTCGAAAAGTGGCTCAAGACCCTTGCGGTGGTGCCGACCATTGTATCTTTGAAGGATAAGGTAGAGGCTATTATTCAGGCGGAACTAAAAAAAAGCTATTCCTCATTTGCAGAACTCGCGCCTGACCAGAAAGAGACTATCCAGGCACTGATGCGATCCGTAGCTGAAAAGATAATCAACGACCCTATACTTTACCTGAAAAGGAAGGCAGAAAGACCAACGCTAAATACTTATTTGGACGTGACGAGGAATTTGTTCAACCTGGATCAGGATGGACTTGGCAAAAATCATCCAGACTTTCAAAGATCATCCAGACTACCATAAAATAGGTATGATTGCGAGTCACTTAGGTGTGGTGAGGGAAAACTCGCTCGACGGTAGGAAGGTAAGAGGAATTGAGATTGTGTTTGACAGAGATATGATTGACAAAATAATTAGTGAAACAATAGAAATGCAAGGAATTTATCAAGTTATGGTTGAGGTATCTGAGGGCAAACTGGAAGTTGGGGACGAAATCATGGCAGTTGTTGTGGGCGGAGACACGCGGGAGCACGTATTCCCCGCACTCATAGAAACCGTCAACCGTATCAAAGTGCAGGGCGGAAGAAAAAAGGAGATTTTTTAAGGAGGATAGATCATGG
>JAFDHL010000136.1 GCA_019308785.1 Deltaproteobacteria bacterium | reverse complement strand
GGTGCAGCCGATACAATCCCATTCACTTTGAGTTCTTGAATAGTTATCGGTCTTTTCAATATTCTTGACTGCCGAAATCGAATTGCCAGAACTTCCCTGTGACACATTTTCTCAATTTCGGAATAGGTATATACGGTTCGTTTGCTCACGTATCGAGCTATTTCAATAGGCGAAGATGAAACCAAGGTGTCTTCAACGACGCCCACTAACATCACACTATTCCAGTCCATTGAACGATAAAAAAAGATATTAGAGCCAGGCTTAATAGTCCGTATCTGAGCATTAGATAGGTATGCTTTACGAATACTATTTCCAAAAGGGCGGTTACCCGGTTGGATTTCCAGCTGCTTCTCAACTTCAGGGAAGAGAAGACGGTGGAATTGTGGTCTGATGGGAATGATATAGGATGGGACTCCTTGGAACTTCAAAGCAAAAGGACCATATCGCACATTAAAAGAGAGTGGGTCAAACGATTCATCAATTTCATCCGTGCATG
Organism: Deltaproteobacteria bacterium; assembly: GCA_019308785.1. Lineage (GTDB taxonomy): Bacteria > Desulfobacterota > DSM-4660 > Desulfatiglandales > Desulfatiglandaceae > JAFDHL01. The sequence goes on along the minus strand of JAFDHL010000136.1, from coordinate 7,970 downwards.
ACATCGGTTTTGAAAAAACTATTTCTCCGGCATCAGTTTTTGCTCTTGTATCCCGAAAGCCAAAATCTTCCAGAAGGCTTATCAAAACGTTGTGTTTTTCCAACACCGTAATGTAAATCCAATCATACCCATTTTTGGTAGCATAATCGAATATGGTTTTAAGCAGAAGCTCGCCATACCGAATTCCGTTATACTGTTCGGATACCTTAAAACTGCAAATCTTCAGTACCTTCCCATTGAGCACCCATGTCTTTGATTTTTTATGCTTAACTATGCTAAAAGCGGCAAGATTGGACTCCTGCCCATCAATAACCCACGCTTGACGATGCTCCCTTTTACATTTAACTAACCATTCATTAAAGTCTGTATAGTCCTTTTGTAGGCTTTTAAAGATAGGATCATTTTCATCTAACGCATAAGCCTTTACATCTCGAACAGCAGGAGGAGGTTGTGGACACGTATCATAAAGATCCTTAAGAATTGAGATGACTTCAGTTACAGTAGCAACACGACTTTCTAAGCCCAGTTTACCAGCCTTTTTACGAAGGGAACGATCTTCAGTTACAAGGAAATCAGATGCATTACTATAAAGAGCAGCTATTAACTGATGATCTACCCAGCTATTTGACTCTGGTTCAGCATATCCAAGAATGCTCTCAAGAGATGAAGGGATGGGTGGAGGTTGGGGCAGTGAGGGATACTTGTTAAACAAGATTTCTCTTAACTTTCGCCGCTCTTCATCTTTATCTCGTTTAAGATCAGCTCGCTCAGCAGGATGAACGTATATTTGATGGCCGGAAACCGCACTAAGTTTCACAAACTCTGTAACTTTATTGGTGCTCCCCTCAACGTCAAAAAAACGTGTTGGTTCGAGCGGAATAAAAATATTCGTATCAATAAGGAATTTCATCGTGTGCGGCTACCGTTTATATTCCGATTATCACTTACACCTTAACCCTGACTTTGCCAGTTAAAAGATCGTGCATGAGGCCCTTTTTCTGGAGTTTGAGTTTGTCGCGGTATTGCTCTTCGGTACGGATGCGGTTGTTAAATGATTCAGCCATAGCGCATATCTGCCGTTGTTCATATTCCGGTGGCATCGCAACTATCATAGGGTGAATAAAATTTCGGTTGAGTGTCGGCACAGATGTTGCGGCGTCAAACCTTTCTAATCGCAGCCATTCGATGAATAGAGCTGCAAAGCGCGGGATATTTTCGTGGAAATTCTTGACCCAAAGGGTGGTATCGTGTGGCCAAAAGGAACTTTCGATGAAATACGCTTGTCCCAGTTTACCCTTTCTCCCGGTAACAACGCCAGGACCATTTACCATAGCACGATCATGGTAGCTTGTTATTCCAGAAGACGAAACGACTGGAACATTCCCAGGGCGTTGCTCAGTCTGAGTAATATCGAACCCGCGCTGAAAGGTTAGTTGTGTCCCGAGTTTTCCAACTGTCCACGAACGCGGCACCTTTCGAAGTCCGAATTCCTTAAACTGCTCGGGATGGGCTTTTGGGTCACGAAGTTTACCGTTTTTATCCAGCCCGCGGGTGAGCAGGTCATGCAGCAGCCCCTGCTTCATGGCTTTGAGCTTTGAAATCAGCGCTTCGGTTTTTTGAATTGTCTCTTCTATTGTGTCGAGGATTTCGGCGATGCGGCGTTGTGATTCAATTGGAGGTATGTCAATAATTATATACTTAGTGAAACCTGAGTTGATGCCGGGTTGCGCTGAACCTGTAATCATCTTGATTACTTGATGTTGAGTGGCTTCGAAAATAAGATAATAGCAAAGGAATTTTTGTTCAATTACATTAGGTTTTCCTCGCATCAAAAAGAGATGTTCATTAATTGCCGCATGAGGGAAATCCCCTTTATAAATTGCTACTTTTCCAGTTTGAGCACCATCTTTGTTGATTAGGACATCATATGGAAGAAGATGGCCACGCGGCATATTTTGATAAAAACTATCATGGACCTTTTTTATGACTCCGTAAAACATTCGCCCATCCTGATTTATATTCTCACCGCCAAGGCTCGGAATCGTACCCGATTCTGTATCAACCCCACCTGAAGGTCGACTGCCAGACTCTAAGACAGAAAGAACTTCTTCTACCGTGGACCGCTTAAATTCATTCATTTTTATACCTAAGCTGATCCATAAATGTCGATAGCTTTATAGCAGCCTTTTCCCGCTCCCCCTCAATATCCCTTAACGTCACATGATACTTATCCCACCAATTCTCCACCGCGGCGACAACTTCCTGCCGATGGGCAGTTACATAACTATCCAGATGACCGGCAAGTTTCTCATTGAGGATATCGAGTACAAGGACACAACAATCATCATTGGAGAGAGCATTTCGTGCCTCATGTAAACGCTTGATGAATTTTTTCTGAAGCTCCTTGAATCGCTTCTTAGCTTCTTTTAGTTGATTGGTTATTTCCACATAAGGATTGAGTTCTTTTTCCAGGTCCTGAATTTTGTTTTCAACAGGCTCCACCTTTTTAGTAAGAGCTTTAAGTTGGGCTTCCAATTCCACTGTCAATGTATCATCGCCCCTGTCCTGATGGAATTTTATGGAGCCTTTTTTGCGTACACTGCCGGTCAGTATTTTGATCTGCTTTTTGTCTTCCTTTATTTCATTTTTCAGTTCTGTAATCCGGGTCTTTAATTCTTTTACGTAATTGGTTTTTTCTTCTTCATCTTCGGATGTTTCATCGGCATCATCACCGATTCCCCCGTTTTCAAAGGTTTCTTTTTCCTGTTCCAGGCGTACAATATCCTGTCTGGCCTGTTCCAGTTCATCCAAATAATCGGGGATCAATCTGGTCACGAGGGGATCATCGGCCAGATCAAAGTGATTGCCTTTAGTCTCTTCCATAGCGGCTTCAATGGTATCCACCCAGCCGTCTACCAGGCCCCCAAACCCCTGGGCAATGAGGGTTTTGAGATCAAATTTCTTTTCGTTCCACCATGTAGCAATAACGCCTGCCACCTTGAACCGATCTAACAATCCCACCGGTGTTATGTCTGACACAAAGGCTTCTAAAAGGTCAGTGCGCACCTCCATGAGGTTTTTGGTATCCGGCAGATCAACTAATGATTGTTTGTGTTTCTCCCACCATTGATCAAAGGCTTCTTTCAATCTCGCTTCTTGCTGCCGTATGCCTTTTCCGGCCTCGATCCTCTTCTTAATGTCACCCCGTTCGATCAGCTCAGGATCAAAATCATAATAATCCGCATCACGTTCTTTGAAAATGGTTGAGATCTTCAAACCGTGAGCATCAAGGAGTTGTTTTTTTGCTTTGACTTCAGTTTTAGGGATACCGCCTAACAGGTGGGCGCGGACATCATGGGGTTCGGGTGGAGGGGCATTGTCCGCATATCGCCGGATGTTCAGGTTCCAGTCGTTTGACTTGATATCATCTCTGGAAACAACGGTTGCATATCCGGGGATCTCTTCAAAGGCATCAAATGCGGATGTGATCTTTTCAATATGTTCCGGCCTTAAATAGTTCTGTGCCCGGCCTGCATGAAATTCAGCATCTGCATTGATAAAAAGGATTTTATTTTTTCGTTCATCAGGCTTGGCGTCTTTGGCCCGGCACACCAATACACATGCGGGAATGCCTGTGCCGTAAAAAAGATTGGGCGGAAACCCGATCACCGCCTCCAGCAGATCATCTTCGATAATTCCTTTGCGAATCTCTTTTTCAGCGCCGCCTCGGAACAGGACCCCATGGGGCATGACTGTTGCCATCATGCCGTTTGTTCTCAGGACAGACAGCATGTGCTGCAGGAACATGAGGTCTCCTTTTTTGCCGGACTCGGGGCAAAAGCCGTACCTGAATCTTTCGGTGAACTTCATTCCGCCTTTGGAATAATTCTGACTGAAGGGCGGATTGGTTATGACCCGGTCAAACCGCATCAGTTCTCCGCCGTCCAGATGAAGGGGGGATGCAAGGACATCATCATTCTGGATATCCGCATCTGCGATGCCGTGAAGGATCATGTTCATCTTGCACATTGACCAGACACCGCCGTTGTTGTCCTGGCCGTATAGCCGTAGATTAAAGGGGTTGCCCCCGTGCTCTTCCACATACTGTTTTGAGTGAATCAGCATACCGCCCGAGCCTGCACACGGGTCATAGATTCGCATGCCCTCCTGAGGCTTAAGTATTCGCACCATCAAACGAACAACATCCCTGGGTGTATAAAACTCTCCGCCCTTTTTACCGGCAGAATCCGCAAATTGGCCGATTAGATACTCGTAAGCAGCGCCGATGAGATCAGGAAATTCAAAATCCGCATTTCTCAGCCGATATTTATTGAAATGAGTGATCAGGTCCCGGAGTTTCTGATCAGGGATTTTTGTTTTCCCGGCTTTCCTTTGAAAATCAATATGCCCTAAGACACCCTCGAGGCTCCGGTTCTCACGCTCAAGCGTGGATAATGCTACGTTCAGCTCATCGCCTATGTTGCGGTGAGCATGTTTAAGCTTTTCCCACCGTGCTGGTTTTGGGACAAAAAAGGATTTTGCATACCTGGAAGGATGTTCGGCCCGCTTGATTGCCTGTTCTTCTGTCCTGCCTCTTTTAAGGTTTGATTTTATGATCCTTTCATATTCCTCATCAAATACATCCGAGCACCGCTTAAGAAAGAGCATGCCGAAAATATATTCTTTAAACTCCGAGGCATCCATCTTGCCGCGCAGTATATCTGCCGCAGCAAAAAGATGGTGTTCAAGTTGTCCGAGTGTCAGTCTTCTCATGGAAATTTTAAGCGTCTCCTGAAAAAAGCTCAGGCCGTTCCTGCCGCATGCTCAAAAAACCGTCATTCCCCACAATAACGTGATCCAGTACAGGGATATCAACAGCCCTGCAAGCGTTTACCAGTGATCTGGTCAATTCAACATCCTCCTGGCTGGCCTCAGCCGGTCCGGTGGGATGATTATGCACAAAAATAAGGGCCGAAGCCTTTTTCCTTAAGGCCGATTCAATCACTTCACGAGTGTAAATTGATGATTCATCAACAGTCCCACGAAACAGGACTTGTTCCGCAATCAAGTGCTTTGATCTGTTGAGATGGAGGAGCCGGAATTCCTCACGGGAAAGATTGCTCATGGATGTCTTTAAATATTCAAACAAGTCGCTGGGATTTTCAATAATATTAATTTTGTAAAGGGGCTGGCGTAACTGCCGTTTGACAATTTCCATTGCAGCTTGAATCTGGGCTACTTTCGCCTTTCCGACCCCCTTGACACCTAATAAATCCTCCTGTGTTGCTGATATTAACCCATTCAGCCCGCCAAACTCGCCTATCATCTCTCTTGCCAGGTCAATGGCATTTTGTCCCTGCCTTCCGGTTCTCAAAAGAATAGCCAGAAGCGCTGCATCACTCAGGGTCTCAGGTCCTTTCTCCAGAAGCATTTCCCTGGGCCGATCCCCCTCAGGCCAATTTTTTATGTGAATATGGTTTTTAGTGAGTTTGTTGTCTGTGTTCATTCCATTTTTTTCTTTCTTGGAGGGCTACTTTTTCTTCACAGGAATTCCCAATAGGGCCTTGGCCAGTTTTATCTTTTTGTCCAGCTCGCCTTCTCTTAAGATCATAATCCTCTGGGCCTGGGGTGATCCTGCACCGTGCATGGACTCAACCAGGGCCGTACCGCCTGTCATGGCTTCGATAAGCCTGGATATCTTCATTCGATGTTCAGTGGGAACGCCTTCTACACCGGAAAAATACTTTTTTACAAGGTGCCCCACGTCTTCGCTTTCAAGGTCATACTGACTCGGTAGCGTCGCTAAAAAACCACCGGCCAAATCCACGGCCAGGCGGGCCACCTCGAAATGGAACCGTGTCACGTTCTGCTTGCACACATTGGCTAACATGGTGTCAACCATATAGGCCCCCGATACCGTCGCCCAGCCTTCAGCCGAACATGCGATGGAGGAACTGTAAAGGGTCTCGCACAAATGAATCATCTCCGTGACCTTGTCCCTGACGTGGGAAGCCTTGGCCGTTCCCTGAATCAGGGTTAAATAACTCACGGCCCCGATAAGTACGTCCATCAGACCGGTCTTGCAGGCACCATAATTAGCCCGGTGGTGAGCAGCGAAACGGTAGACGAGAGATCCGGTGAATTCGGCCTCTCCGTTCATAAAGATTCTGTCCTGAGGCACAAAGACGTCCTCAAAAGCAATGACGGCCTCCCCACCTACTGCTCCGAATGCGGGTTTGCCCGAATCAATTCTTTCTCTCTTGTCGCGCCGGTCATCACTAGCCTGACGACCGAATATCATCGTGACACCGGGGGCATCAACAGGTACAGAACAGACAACTGCATAGTCCCTTGAAGGTTCTTCCATTGCTACTGTTGGCATTATCAGAATCTCATGGGAGTTTACACCGCCGGTCATATGCAGTTTGGCACCCCGAATAATAATGCCATCGTCCCGTCGTTCCGTTACATGCACATACTGGTCGGGATCCGGCTGATCAGCCGGACTCTTTGACCGGTCGCCTTTTGGATCGGTCATGGCACCTACCACCATAAGGTTTTTATCTTGAATATATGTAAGCCAATCCTTAAAACGGTCAAAATAATCAGTTCCCTTTTTCCGATCGATCTCGTAGGCCACAGAATAGACCGCATTGATACCATCGAGGCCCACACACCTTTGAAAACAAGTCCCCGTCTTTTGACCAAGGACCCTAAGAAGCTTGACCTTCTTTATGAGATCCTCAATATTCTGATGAACATGTGTAAAACGGCTGATGGTCCTGCCGGTTAAATGAGAAGTGGCCACCGCAAGATCCCGATACTCTTTGTCACTTGCCAGTGCATAGGTCATGGCTGCCGCACGGACATGAGGAGCAGTAGCCGGATGTCGCGTAACGTCGTTGATTTTTTCTCCTTTATAGTAAATGACGGGCTTTATATCCCTAAGACTGTCTATATATTCTGCTCCATTTTTGAGTTTCATGGTTTCTCCCTTCCTTGCCTATGATTTTTCTTTTTCCCTTAGAGTCCGCCGGAGAAACTTGCCTGTCAAGGTCTTGGGGATTTCAGATACAAATTCCACCTGGCGTGGATACTTGTAGGCAGCCATGCGAGCCTTGCAGAAAGATATAATCTCCTCAGGGGTCACAGGGCTTCCCATTCCTTCTTTTAAGGCCACAAATGCCTTTACAGTTTCCCCTCGATAGGGATCCGGTACGCCCACGACCGCCGTCTCTTTGACCGCCGGGTGCTGGTATATCACATCTTCAACATCGCGGGGCCAAACCTTGTATCCGGAGGCTACGATTAAATCCTTTCTGCGATCCACCACATAGAACCATCCATCCTCGTCCATCTTGCCCACATCTCCGGTATAGAGCCAGCCGTCCCGGATGGCATGTTTTGTCTCTTCCGGTTTTTGCCAGTATCCAGGGATCACTATAGGGCCGGAATCCACTATTTCTCCCACTTCCCCGGGAGCAAGTTCCTGAGTTCCATCCTCTATATCCATGATTTTCATAACGCAGTTCGGAACAGGCACCCCCACAGAAAGGGCCCCACTCTCCGGATCAACTGGAGCCCTTTCTCCCCTTTCTCCCCAGGGAACTATATGGGAAGGAGAGTTGGTTTCTGTCATGCCATAGACATTGTAAAGGTAAAGACCGGTCAGTTCTTCAAACTGATCCACAACAGCCTCAGAAACGGGGGCCCCACCGCTATATGCCTTGACAAAACTCGATATGTCTCTCTTCTTTGTGTTAGGGTGATTCATGAGGGCTATATATACCGTTATGGAAGCAACGGTTACTGTAACCTTCCACCGCTCTATAAGCCGGAGTGTTTCTCCCGCATCAAAACGGTAATAAAGAACAACAGGAATACCAGCAAGAGCGGCTATGGCTAAATGAGCCACCTCTCCTGTTACATGGAATAATGGTGCGACGCCAAGTACAACGTCATTCTCGTCA
>JAFDHL010000135.1:12809-18555 GCA_019308785.1 Deltaproteobacteria bacterium | reverse complement strand
CCCTATTTTATGGCTTTAATGAGGTTGTCATTCAATAAAGACCTAAGTTCTTTAAACATTGCGGCTTTTGGACAGCATAATCAGCCCATGACAACCTGAATTCTTACTGGCACAAGGCCTTCTGTAAAACCAGGCACTTACCTGTCCAAAAACCCGGTTTTCAATTTATATTGGACAGAAATGTCACTTTAGATCACTTTAGTCACTTTGCACTCCTGAGATTATCTATGATCATAGCCCCTTCCAAGGGCAAATCAAGGCCACGTCCTCTGGGCGTGGATTCTTTACTCACTAGTCAGGTCCAGGGCAAACGCAACCAGTTCATTCAAATCCATGACCCGCAGGGTATCCTCCAGATCCGCGGCCTTGCGTGCATCTTCTAACATAATCAGGCACAGGGGGCATGCGGTGATAACTATCTCGGCACCGGCGGCCTCTGCTTCCCTGATCCGGATTTCGGACATCTTGATCTCTGCATCAAGGTCTTCCTGCCATACCCGGCCACCTCCACCGCCACAGCACAAACTGTCGGCCCGGTTGTGGGCCATCTCCACCAGCTCTACACCGGGTATGGCCCTGATTACCTCCCGGGGGGCATCGAAAATACGGTTGTAACGCCCTAAATAGCAGGGATCGTGATAGGTGATTTTTGCGTGAAACGGTTTTTCAAAACGAATAGAACCCTCTGTCACAAGCTCATTTAAGACCTGTGAATAATGACGGGCTTGAAAGACAACCTGTTCCCCGGAAGGTTTTAGTGCCTGGAAGGCCGGGTATTCATTTCGAAATGTATGGAGACAATGGGGCGATGAAGTTACAACCTCCCTGATATGATAACGCTCAAACAGGTCAAGACAACCCTCCATCTGCTCCTCAAAAAGCCCTTGCTCGCCTACGCGACGGGCAATGTCCCCGCAGCAGGGCTCCTTTTTTCCCAGGGTGCCGAAAGGGATTTGAGCATGCCCCAGAATTCTGGCAAAGGATCGGGCCAGATCCTGTGCACGGATATCAAGAGAGGTCGTACAGCCCACAAAATAACAAAAACCCTCTGTAACTTCACCTTTGGTAAAGTCCGGGATCTCCATGTCCCCCGACCATTTTGAGCGATTTTTCTTTGATGCCTCCCAGGGATTATTATATTTGTACAGTTTTTCCAAGGTGTGGATCAAAAGCGAGGGGACCTGCGTACCATCTTCCACTAAGGCAGTCCTCGCACGTTGAATTGCCTCCGGTGTAGCGACATATACCGGGCACACCTCCAGACAGGCCCGACAGGTGGTACAATACCAGGCCTTCTGAGGATCGAATACCGGTTCCCGCGTGTTTCTGCGGTTGATCCAGTTCACAAACCACCTGAAACGGTTTAACGGATGATATTTCATTAAAAGATTATTTCTTGTCCAGACAATAAAATCCCGTGGAACAAATGGTTCTCCGGCACCGGTTGAAGGGCAGACCTCCACGCATCTGCCACAACGGGTACACGCATCTAAAAATATGATGTCCCGAAAGGAAAAAACTTCTTCATCCTGGCCCCGTGTCTCGGCCGGTACCGCCTGTACAGGTTGATTTTCAAGGTAGATACTTGCCGGTGCTGCCAGAATGTGGAAGAGCTTGGAAAAAGGAATCGCCGCGATGAAGCCCAGGCTCAAAAGGGCGTGGGTCCACCACAAATAAGGATAGATAGAAAGGGCCGCATCGGGGCGGGCCCATAATAAACTCACCCAATAACCGGCAAACGAAAACTTGGCCCACTCGGGTCTCTGGGCGGCAAGCCGGAGCCCCTCTACCAGAAACCCTGAGAGAGCCACCGAAAAAAGCCAGACTACCGGTGTGAAGTCCTCGATACGCCTTTCCAGCCGGGCAACTTGCTGGACATACCGGCGGATCAGTGCCCAAACAAGACCAACCATCAGCATCAAGCCCAGTATCTCAAGACAAGTTGAGTACCAGATATAGACAGATCCTTTAAGAAAATGATACAGCCAGTAATCCGCAGAGATCAGCACGGTTCCCGCAAAAAGTCCTAAGAAACCCCACATGATGAATAGATGCATGGTCCCTGCCGCAATATCTCCCTTGAAAATCCGCCGGCCCAAGAGGCCGTCTAAAAACAGATTTAAAATACCGCGCCAGGAGAGTTTGATGGTTTGATGCCTGATGACTTTCGTCCACACAAATACATGGGTAATCAGGCCGGAGATAAAAACTGCCACGGCGAGCACTGCCAGAACGTAAAAGATCCAGACAGGTTCGATATTCCAGTAATTCAGACGCTCGGGAATCATAGGTAATTACTCTGTCACAGTCATTATAGTCCGGAATAGGTTTTTATCCGGGCACCATTTTGGACTTAGGACTAATTTAAGTCATTGGTGACTATTCAGGTTATTTAGGCTGAAGGCTGAAGACTGTTAGTAAAGGGCTGAACGTAGTACACATGGGGCTCCTATTATTGCATTACTATAACTGCTTTATCTCTGAAAAGAACTCTTTCGGTTCTCTTTCCCCTTCCCGTCCTCCGTCCCGCTCAAGCGGGACTATGGAGGGTGGACAGTCTTCAGTCTAAACACCTTCAGCCTGACTACGTGAGTAGTCATAGTCATTATACTATTGAAGCCACATTTTTCTAAAGAGGGATTGCGTGGGGCTTTTAATCCGGTTTATCCTGCCAAAGAAAAGGCACGATATCACAATGCCCTCCGTATCTCTATGGTGAAATTCTCGCTATACCAAAATTCCTTTCGTATAAATCTCCACAAACGCATCAGCCAGATCGTCCAGTGAAACTGACCCATTCTTGTGATACCACTTGATTGTGTAATGAACCATCCCAAAAAAGGCAAAGGTGGCCACTGTGGGATGGATTTCTTTCATCTTGTGCTGACCGGCCAGTTCATCGAGGATTGATTTGATGAGCTGGACATATTCTCTTTGCTTCTCCACTAAGATGAGGCGGTGATCTCTATCCAGAGAATTCATCTCATTGACGAGCAGGATAAGCCGCTCCTGATGTCCGGCATAGTACCGGGTATAAAAGCCAAGTACCTTCTTTAATTTTTCTTCAGCCACAAGATCCGCAGCGCAAATCTCCTTCAAAATCGCCAGGACATCGTCTATGGCATCATTCATCAACTTGAAAAGGATATCTTCCTTGCTTTTGAAGTAGTGATAAAGGGATGACTGGTTCATACCTAATTCCGCTGCAATTTCCCGCATGGAAGTGGAGTGATAACCCTTGAAGGCAAACAGGCGGGCGATGACACGATTGACTACTAAACTTTTCTCAAGGCTCTTGGATCTTGGCATGGGCTAACCTGATGGTTTTCAAACGAACGTTTGATTTAAATAACATCAAAAAAACCTGTTTGTCAACCCTCTTTCCATTACATCATGGTCCTCCATCTCAAATTGTGCCTAACCCCCTCCTGACAGGCCCAAGAATGCCTGGACAGGAGGTACTGACTTAACATTTCAAAACTTACACTAAGGGTCAATGTCAGACCTGACCACATATTTTTTACATTTTGACATCTTCGTGTTATGATATTGAAATGTATTTATCCCGCCAGAAAGCTACGGCTTTAGCCGTAGATGAATGCATTTAAGGGCGGGATGTCCTACCACTAAGTCCCGCCGATTGCGAAGCAATTCGGCGAAACTAAGTGGTGCCACGGGCTTGCCCGTGGAGCTCCACATACCATATAAAGGAGGCAAAGGAATGCAAGATAAACGGGTAACCATCCGAATACCATTTGAAACATGGAAAGCTCTCAGGGAACTCCAGACTGTGGGGAAAATTTCCAGTATCCAGCAGGCGGCCGTCACCGGCATGAACAAGCTTATTGAATCCCTGAAAAGGGGTGTGGAGGACAACCAAAGGGCCGCTGCCAAAAAACGTGTACTAAACGTCCTTGTAAAGGAAAAACCTCTTGGGAACTGGGAAGATATTCACAGGGAAAGGACTGAAGCAGATGCTGACAGGTCTTGATACAGGGTTTTTCTTTGCTCTACAGGAGCAAAATCCGGTTACGTTCCGCATCTGGCAGGAGCGTGAGACAATAACATCGGTCATTGTTTTATACGAACTCCAAAGGAAACTTCTGAAAGGGGAATTTAAGGAGTGGCCAACGATCATTGCGGATATAAGCGAAGCCATGGATGTTGTGCCGGTTAATAAGGAAACTGCTCTCAAGGCAAGTCTCATCGGGCACGGTACCGGCATGCCGGGGCTCGATGCATTAATCCTGAGTTCACTTCTGGTTCCTGATTGCACCGAAATCTATACCACAGATTCGCATTTTGAGTTGTATCAGAAAAAGGGGCTCAAAATCGTTAATCTTTATTCATAAATATTTTTGTCGAATCAAGGTCCTGAAGCAGGCTGGTCAATTAACCCTTTGTCTCACTAAACCGATTGTCGATGAATATGTAGATGTTCTCAAACGTCTTGGACTTCAAAATGAAAGAGAATTAGACGAATTATTGGGACTTTTTGCTCAAGGTTTCTATGTTCTTTTTTCCGCTGAGACCCCTGATTTATTTGTTGTTAAAGAAGACCCTGCTGATAATAAATTCATAGAATGTGCTGTAGCATTAAAGGCAGCTTGCGTAATATCAGGAGACAAGCATCTTACAGTAATTCGGGATTATATGGGGATTAAGGTTGTTTCACCTAAAGAATTCCTTGATATTTATACGGAATTCAAGCGCTAACCCTGATCATCCCTGTTCTTCTTCGAGGCTGCCGACATCCAATTGCACATATTTTTGTGCACTTGATAGCCTTTATGTATTTGCACAGTTTTTTGTGCACGGCGCACAGTTTTTTGTGCATTTGATACTTTTATGCACATATTTTTGTGCATTAAATCAAAATTTGCTTAAATTCTGTTAAAAAGGCTCTTTTTACTTGACATACCGCCCTGTTCGCTTATTGTACCAATCATATCCTTACATTACACAATTTCCCCTTTCTATAAAAAAGGCCCATCATGACACTTCACCTCAAATTGTGCCTAACCCCCTCCTGACAGGCCCAAGAATGCCTGGTAAGGAGGTACTGACTTAAAATTTCAAGACATACATTAAGGCTCAAATGAAGACGTGACACCGTATTTTCTGGAAAAGAAGTGGAAGAAGAGGGCCGTGATGAAGTCCTGGAAATTGAACAAACTCTGAAAAAGTGGAAGGTGGTAAAAAAATAGTGGATGAAAAACTTGTCACAGTTGAACAAATTGAAAGCATTATCCTCCTCATCCGTGGGCAAAAGGCAATGTTGAGTCACCATTTGGCAGATTTGTATGGTGTGGAGACACGAGTACTTGTTCAAGCTGTAAAGCGCAATATGGATAGATTTCCTGAGGACTTTATGTTCCAGTTGACAGACAGAGAATTTGCCAACTTGAAATCACAAATTGTGATTTCAAGTTGGGGCGGTAGTCGCAGGGCAAAGCCATATGCCTTTACCGAGCAGGGTGTGGCAATGCTATCGAGTGTATTGAGAAGCAAACGCGCCATTGAGGTAAACATTGCGATCATGCGCGCTTTTGTAAAACTCCGCCAAATGATCACTTCTAACCTTGAGCTTGCTCGTAAATTGGAAGAAATGGAAAAGAAATATGATAAGCAGTTCAAGGTTGTCTTTGATGCAATACGCGCACTTATGGTTGAAACCGAAAAACCCAAAAGGAAGATCGGGTTTGAAGTCAAGGAATCAAAAAGCCGCTATGGCAAACGAACCAAG
>JAFDHL010000135.1:0-12799 GCA_019308785.1 Deltaproteobacteria bacterium | reverse complement strand
GAAGAGATCGAAGAGGAACTTGGTAAAACTGGAGGGGACTCCTGAAATGAAAAACGGGTGGGCAAGAAATGAAATTAGGGTTAAAAAACAGCATTTTTTCCCCTCGTGTGACCGCATCTGTCAAAACCGTGTGGTAAAAGATCATAATGGGCGAGCCCTAAGGTAAGGAAAGTAGCCTATTGTCTTAATAGAGTTTAAATTTTGCTATGGTTTCAATGGCTAAACTTAAAACAAACAGGGTGTACAATCGCTTCGTGATTCTATGCAGTGCGGCTACGCCGCTTTAAAAAAGAAAATTCCTAAGCAATCAAGGCAAGGGACACGCCCATTTCCACTATCATGGATCTATCAGATAACAGTTTAATATATCGTTACTGGGGCAAGGCCGGGAAGGCATTCGATAAGGAGATTCCGGATTACCATTTGTTAGTATATCATTGTCTTGATGTTGCAGCGGTGGGTAAAATCCTATTAGAAAAAAATCCCTTCCTTTTAAAACAGCTATCTGGATTGAGCGGCATTGAAGAAACAACTATGAAAGCTCTTTTGGTGTTTTTCCTGGCATTGCATGATCTGGGGAAATTTTCCGAAAGTTTTCAATATGTCAGGCCTGATCTGTTAAAAAAGCTACAAGGCAAAGTAGAAAGTTATAAACAGCCTTACTCGCGAAAGAATTTTGGTCATGATTCCATTGGCTTCTTATTGTGGAAAGGCCGCCTCTTTAAACAAGTTATAAAGCAGATGACTGACAAATACGGGCTGGTTGGTGACGAAAATGACTGGCGGGATCTACTTAAATGGTTTATGGAGGCATCTAACGGGCATCACGGTTTGCCCGTTAAGCAAAGCAATAAACTAGTGGCTGATTATTTTGATGACACCGATCAGCAAGGTGCTTTTGAATTTGTTGAAGATATAACCGACTTGTTTTCTTTAGAAGAAATTTTCAGGATAGATTTAGATGAGGATTATGAGCGATTGTATAAACAACTCCCCAAAGCTTCATGGGCATTTACAGGCTTTTATGTCCTCTGTGACTGGATTGGGTCTGATGAAAAAATATTCAAATACCAGTCACAGGTACAAGCATTACAACAGTACTGGCAAAATACGGCATTAAAAACGGCTGAAGAGGCAGTCAGGAAAGCAGGTATTTTACCTTGCAAATTCAACTGTGAACTTGATCCATTAGCCGAGTTGCTCGATTTACCCGAAAATGCACAATTAACCCCTTTGCAGACCTTGATTCACGATATTCCATTGCTTGACAAACCCCAGCTTTTTATCATTGAAGATGAAACAGGGGCGGGGAAAACGGAGGCGAGCTTAATTCTATTAAATCGTTTGATGGCTAAAGGGCTGGGGAATGGCTTCTATTTGGCTTTGCCAACTATGGCAACCGCTGATGGTATTTATCCAAGAGTCCAAAAAGCCTACGACAATCTTTACTTTTCTGATGAAAAACCGTCTTTGATTTTGTCCCATAGTTCAGCGAAACTCAGCGATAAGTTCACTGAGACTATTATAAGTTCGACTCGTGATATTTCAGAACAGACTTATGGCGATGATGCCATGTCCCGTTGCCAGGAATGGTTAGCCGATAACCGTAAAAAATCCCTGTTGGCACATGTCGGGGTCGGCACGATTGATCAAGCTTTTCTGGCAGTGCTAAAAGTAAAATATCAATCCTTACGTTTAATCGGCTTGGTCGGCAAGGTCTTGGTTATCGATGAAGCTCATGCCTACGATGCATACATGGGAAAAGAATTAGAAGTATTGCTTCGCGTTCATGCCGCTTTAGGTGGAAGCGCCGTTGTTATGTCGGCGACACTTCCATTTTCGACACGACAAAAACTAACTGATGCTTTTCTTAAGGGCATAGGTTCAGAAACTCTTGAATTAGAGAAAAAAGATTCATATCCACTTTTGACTCATATTGCATATGGTTACAAAAAAGAGTTGGTTTTTGCCCGTAAACAGGGAAATAACAAAAAAGATGTTCTGATAAAATTCATACATTCTGATCAAGAGATTGACCAGCTTATCATGCAGAACCTTGAAATAGGCCTGTGTGTCTGCTGGATAAGAAATTCAGTCAAAGATGCGAGACAAACTTTTAAACGCCTTAAGGGCAATGGTTTAAAGGTAGAGTTGTTCCATGCACGTTTTACTATAGCTGATCGTTTGGATGTTCAGGGCCGGATATTAAATGCTTTCGGCAAAGAGGGGGGTTTTGAGCAAAGAAAGGGCAAGCTGGTAATCGCCACCCAGGTAGTTGAACAGTCCCTTGACCTTGATTTTGATGTCATAATTACCGATTTAGCACCCATTGATTTGATGCTGCAACGGGCGGGGCGAATGCACCGCCATATCCGGGACAAAATGGGGAATTTCAAAACAGATGGTGATGATGAACGAGGTGCGGCAACTCTATATATTCATACGCCTGAATATACCGACAGCCCTCAGACTGACTGGTTTTCAGCCTTTTTCCCCAATGCAAAAAAGGTCTATGAAAATCATGCCAGGCTATGGTTGGGTTTAAAACAGTTAAACCAGCTAAACCAGCTCCCAAAACATACGCTGCCGGAAAATATTAGAGATTTGATCGAAAACGTGTATGGCCAGGACTCCAAAATTCCTAAAGGGCTTGAAAAATCGGATATAAACGCATACGGCAATCAAAGTAGCCAGCGCACTATAGGTGAATTTAACACGATTGATTATGAAATCGGATACACAATGGATGGGCAAAACTGGGAAGAAGATTTGAAAATGCCAACCCGATTGGGCGAGGAAACACTTATCCTAACCTTGGCAAAATGGGAAAACGGGGAATTGGTACCGTTTACTCCAGGGAAAAAACAAAGATGGCAAAAAAACGAAATAAGAGTTCTAAAGAAGAATATAGCTGAAATACCTTTATTTAATGAACAGCAAGCTGCAGTTGACAAGATTAAACAGCATATGCCGAGTAAGGGTAAATGGATTAACTTGCTTCCAATGGTATGGGATGCTGAAAAAGCATTCTGGGCGGCAGAAGTCATTGATGCTAAAGGTCATGCCGGCAGAATTTATTATAGTTCGGAACAAGGCTTGATTTATGGCTATGAGTTCGAGGCTGTAAGAAATGATGACCAACTAGAAAAGGATGAACTGATATGAAACAATTTAACTTGTTGTTCGATCCGTGGATACCTGTAAGAACCCGACATGGTGAGAATAAGCCGATTAAAGCATATGAAGTTGTACAGAACGATATTGTCGCTCTTGATGCTCCGAGGGCCGATTTTAATGCGGCTTTGATGCAGTTTTTAATAGGTCTGTTGCAAACAGTTTCTGCGCCGGAAAATCCCAGAGCATGGCGCAAGCTATTTAATCAGCCTCCTTCTGAAGACGAATTAAAGAAAAAATTTGAAGGAATTAAA
The DNA here is from genome assembly GCA_019308785.1 of Deltaproteobacteria bacterium. Lineage (GTDB taxonomy): Bacteria > Desulfobacterota > DSM-4660 > Desulfatiglandales > Desulfatiglandaceae > JAFDHL01. The sequence continues at coordinate 9,371 of JAFDHL010000135.1, read as the reverse complement.
GATGCTTTCTATCTGGATGGTGATAGTTATCGGTTTATGCAGGATGCATTAGCAATAAGCACCGGTCAGTTACGCCCTATTGAAGAAATGGTTTTTGGTGCGCCTGGTGAAAGTGGTAAAGACAAGAATCAAGATCATTTTATAAAACAAAACGATATAGATGGTCTTTGTTATTCATGCGCTGCATCAGCTTTGTTGACTGCAAATATTTTTGCCGAAGATGGAGGGCAAGGTTATTTTCAATCTATGAGGGGTAATGGTTTTGTTTCTACTCTGCTTAATATAGATGAGAATCAATCAGAAATTTCCTTATGGAAAAATCTTTGGCTGAACATTTTAGAAAATAATGTCGATAATGAGTCAGATTTACAAGAGACATATTATTGGTTTAAAAATTTTCCAGATAAGCATCAAGTGGAAAATTTAGATAAAATAAAAGTTGATATTAATGCATTGAAAGCAAAAAAGAAAAAAAACAAAAGCAAGTATGAAAAGAAACAAATAGATGCAAAGATTAACCAGTTAGAAATAGAAACAAAAAAGATTAAAAAAGAAATAGGAGATTTGAGCGAAAAAATTATTTATCCTGCAAATAGCAATCTTCAGGTTTATTGGGCATGGATGAGGCGATTCTTATTGAATGCCGAAAACACAATTGAAGGGCAATGCAGTTTGTGTTTCACTAACGGTAAATTGATAAGAAACTTCTTCAAAACAAACAAAGGCTACAAATATCCGAAGGAAGAGTGGCAAAATAAACATCCTTTTTCACCGTCCATTAAATACCATAGAGAAAATTATAACAAAGACAATTTAAAATATAAGGATAAAATGCTTGCCTTGGAAATGACGCAAAATGGTCTGCCTTACACCTATTGGCAAGACTTTTTGACACAGACGGAAGAACGAACACCAGCAAAAGTGGTCAATAGGCATTTAAAAGAAAAGCATTCGAATGAACTACTTGTTGTTTGGTCGTTTGGCTATGCAATGGATAGCAACTCCCCTAAAGGGTGGTACGAGTCAAAAACTCCCTTTTATTTACTGGAAGATAAAGAGAACAGGAAAGTTTTTGAAGCTGAGATTGATAGGTATGTTCGAGCCGCTAATAAAATTGCGGACAACATAACTGGTTATTTGTCAGTTTCAATGAGAATGGCATGGTTGGGTTATGATTATTATAAAGAAAAAGACAAAAAAAAAGATAAAAAACCTGACCCATTCTATAATAAAGCGTCGAAATCTTTTTATAATCACCCTTCCGAAATCGCAAAATGCTTCTGGAACAATACCGAAAGTAAATTTTACGAACAGATGAAAGCGCTTTATGCCATTGCCAATCAGCTTACCGATGATAAAAAAGCTGAGTTGCGGCAAGACTGGTATGAGTATATTAAGAATGAAGCTAATAAACTGTTTGATCGGTGGGCATTTAGAGCTGGTATTCAGACGAACCCAAGACGCATTGCAAAAGCGCATAATCAGTTAACAAAAAATCTAAACAGTAAATCACTGAAACAGAATATATTGGGTTTGCCATAGGAGGATAAATAATGAGTGAATCAATAGAACCTAAGATTTTTGGAGAAGGTCATCCCGCCAGCGTTTTTATCTTAGAATGGTGGGAGAGTTTGAAACAGAATAAAGGTGACAGAGCCGAGTTGAGGCGCTGTAAAAATCTTGAAGAGATTCAAAAGGCTTCGGCCTATCAGCGTTGCTACTGGCAATTAAAAAAACACTTTACCCCGGAACAACAGGTCCCGTCCAGAGAACAGATGTCCATTATTATCGGTTTGGCTGCTCATATTGAGGACAATGATACAAAACATATAGACAAAAATAGTAATAAGGAAGAGAAATACTATTTTGCCTATCAAATGGCCGCACCAAAGGGTAAAGAAAAAGATGCCCCACCTAAACTTAGCGAATTGCGTTTCCGCCGCTTACTGAAAATCAAAGACCGGGGAAAATTATACCGTTTTCTCATTCAGGTTATTCGCATGTTGGAAAAAAGGGTCAATCTGCTGGATTTGTTAAGTATTGCCTATTGTTGGGGCGATAAGGCCAAAACGAACCTGGCTTATAAATATTACGAAAATGCCAATCTGAAAGCTAAATAAAGGAGGATACTATGAATGACAATCGTTTTATTCAATTGCACTTACTTGTTTCTTACCCGCCATCTAACCCAAATCGAGATGAACTTGGGCAACCTAAAACAGCGATAATGGGCGGCACACAGCGCTCAAGAATTTCATCGCAAAGCCTGAAAAGAGCCTGGCGCACTTCGGAGATATGGAAAACGGAAGGGTTAGGTATTGGCACAAGAACCAGGGAGCTGTTTTTATCCAAAGAGCATGGCTTGTATGATAAATTGTTGGAAAAGCATGGAGAAAAAAAGGCAGAAGCATATACAAAAGCAATATTAAGTGTTTTTGCCAAAACAGCTAAAGTAAAACCGAAGGCCGAAGCGCCAATTGACGACAAATTTGTTGGCAAAGAAATCGTCACTGAGCAGCCGATACACTTTTCAGATATGGAAATCGAGAAAATCAAATTACTTGTTGCTCATCTCGATGAAGAACCGACAAAAGAGGAGTTGGAAAATTTGCTTGATGAGAGCCCGAGGGACATAGATCTTGCCATGTTTGGCAGGATGATTGCCAAGAGACCGGACGCAAACGTGGAAGCGGCAGTGCAGGTTGCCCATGCCATCTCCATTAATGAAGTTGAAATTGAAGATGATTTTTTTACTGCCGTTGATGATTTAAATAGACACGGTTCAGCCCACATGGGCGAGCAGGAATTTGTCTCTGCTATCTACTATATCTATCTCTGCATCGACACCCAATCATTATTAAAAAACCTTGGTAATGATCAAAAACTCGCAAAGGATTCACTTGAAGCCTTAATCAATGCTGCTGCTATGATCGCCCCCACGGGTAAACAGAACAGCTATGCTCACCGAACTCAGTCCTTTTATATTTTAGCGGAAAAAGGTGATGCACAACCAAGAAATTTATCCATAGCTTTTCTTAAAGCCATGCCAGCAGACGACCCGGTAAAGGCAATTGAGCAATTGAATACTATCAAAGACAAGTTCAACACCGCTTACACCAAACCCAAAAGTGAAAAGGAAATGAATTTGTTTGGCGAAGGTACTCTACAAGATATCCTTAATTTTGTTGGAGTCATCTAATGAATGATTATCTATTATTAAGATTATATGGCGCATTAGCATCCTGGGGTGACATAGCGGTGGGCGATATACGCCCCAGTTATCGTTATCCGTCCAAATCGTCGGTTATTGGCCTTATAGCTGCGGCACTGGGAATCGCGCGAGATAAGCATGAAAAACAGACCGAACTGGCCAAATTGTTTTTTTCCGTCAGGATAGATGCCTTAGGGAGCCCTATTGAAGATTATCACACTATCCAAACGCCAAGTGAGCAAGCCATAAAGAATGACAGGACCAAACCTTTCTGGACACGTATCGATGAGATTGAAGCCATTCAATGGCGAGTCATTCAATCTCAAAACAATACCGAGGCTGGTGCCATTCAATCAAGAAGGACTTATTACTGTGATTCTGCCTACACGGTTGCTCTATGTGAAAACGAGAACGATAAGATCAATTGGCATACCCTTGAAATTTCTATGCTGCAAGACCTTATTGAGTTTATAAAGAAACCCCGATTTGTTTTGTACTTAGGAAGAAAATCATGCCCGTTAGGGTTGCCGTTAGAGCCACAGGTTATATCGGCAAAGAATTGCCGAAGCGCTTTCCAGCAAGCAAAGTTTGGATTCTTTGACGAATTGAAATTAATGCTCAAGCAGGCAACGAGTATTCAGTATTACACACAAGAAGATATTGAAAATAGCCAAATGAAACTTACGCGGCGAGACCAGCCAGTCAACCGCACAACTTGGCAGTTTACCGAAAGGGATGAATACTATTTCAGCGAATGAGGAACGGTCATGTATTTACACAAAATTACTATCGACAGAGAAGCCTTAAGAAGAGACCGCAAAATATATCAAGATGTTTATTTGTTGCATAAAAAAATATGGGAGATGGTCAGCCGGAATGAAAACCAGAAAAGGGATTTTTTATATCGGGTTGAATATGATGCTTATCAGAATATCAAACATATTTATTTACTTGCGCCGAATCAGATTCCATCTTGGAAAGATATAAAGATTGCGGTTTCACCAAGATATCAACCTCAGCTTGAAACAGGTGAAGGCTTTTATTTCAAGCTTAGAGCAAATCCCATCATCAAAAGAAAAGAAGACGGAAAAGCTAAAGAGTACGGTCTTATTATGGATGCCAAGCATCAGTTCAAGAAAAATAATCAAAATTATAGCAAACAGTTTTCTCTTGACGAGCTAATTTATGATGTTGGTATGAAATGGCTTATCAGGAAAGGTGAACAGCACGGATTTTCAGTGAAACAATTTAAGGTCAGAATCGATAATGATCGTGAATACTATGTCAAACCCCCTGGAAAACAAGCCTTTACGCTCAGGACACTGGATTTTGAAGGTAATCTTAAAATTGTTGATGCAGACCAGTTTAAAAAAGCGTTGTTTAAAGGTATCGGCTCTTCCAAAGCATTCGGTTGCGGGATGATGATGGTAAAGAGGGCCTGATTATGGAGCTTTGATCATGTTTAATTTTCTGAAAATCCTGGATAATGATATCCGTGATGCCCTGTTGGTCCAGCTTCGCAACCTCTGGACACACACATCTACGGCGATTGAAGGCAATACCCTGACCCTTGGGGAAACAGCATTTGTCCTTGAGGAAGGTCTCACGATTTCAGGCAAGCCGCTGAAGGATCATGAAGAGGTCGTTGGACACGCTAAGGCTGTTTGATTTGCACAAGGCAGTTCAAACTGAGCGAGTTGTTGATGTCTATAAGCCTGTCGGGGCCTGGAAAGTGGAACATAACTCGACAGTCATGCTTTCAGGCGATGGCCAGATCATTTTTGAATTTGCTCCCCCAAAGGATGTCCCGGAACTTATGCAAAGCTGGCTTACCTTGTTTCAGAAAACCTGTAATGAAAATGCGGAAAACAAAGAGGCTGTGCTGTCGGCTTATGTGTGCCTACATGTTTCTTTTGTCAGAATTCATCCCTTTTGGGACGGTAATGGCCGCATGGCCCGTCTTATTGCCAATGTTCCTGTTATCAGGGCCGGTTATCCCCCCATCATTATTCCAAAAGAGCGTCGTCAGGAATATATAGAGGCCCTGTCAGAATATCATCTCGCAGTGGGAACCCTCACGGCCCGGAGTGAATTGTTACCCGAGGTTGATAAGCTGGGTAGGTTTAAACGGTTCTGCGCTGAATCCTGGTCAGAGTCGATCAAGTTGGTGGATGAAGCCCACAAAAAGCAGCAGGAGCGAAACCAACAGGAAAACAAAGGCGTTTAACCCAATAACAAAGGACATCAGCTATGCTGCCGCCACTCAAACCCATCCCGATAAAAGACCGTCTCACTACACTGTTTTTGGAAAAAGGGAACCTGGATGTATTGGACGGGTCCTTCGTGCTTGTGGACAAGAACGGTGTCAGAACCCATATCCCGGTGGGAGGTGTGGCTTGCCTCATGCTTGAACCGGGAACTAGGGTATCCCATGCTGCCGTGGTGCTGGCTTCGCGTGTCGGATGCCTTCTCGTCTGGATTGGTGAGGCTGGGGTACGCCTGTATGCAGCCGGTCAGCCGGGTGGGGCCAGATCTGACCGTCTGCTTTACCAGGCCAAACTGGCCCTGGACGACACGGCAAGGTTGAATGTAGTGCGCAAGATGTACGCCCTCCGTTTCCAGGAAGAACCCCCGGCCCGTCGCAGTGTAGAGCAGCTAAGGGGCATAGAAGGCGTGCGTGTACGCAAAATGTATGAACTCCTTGCCAGGCAGTATAAGGTGAATTGGAAACGCCGGAACTATGACCATACCGAATGGGGAAGCGGGGATGTCCCAAATCGTTGTTTAAGTTCTGCCACAGCCTGCCTATATGGCATTTGCGAAGCCGCTATCCTGGCCGCGGGGTATGCCCCTGCCATAGGTTTTATCCATACGGGAAAACCGCAATCCTTTGTTTATGATATTGCTGATATATTCAAGTTTGAAGCCGTTGTGCCTGTAGCTTTTCGTATCGCAGCCAGAAATCCATACAATCCGGAGCAGAGTGTGCGCCTGGCATGCCGGGACGCCTTCCGCCAGACCAAACTGCTTAAGCGGATTATTCCAACCATTGAAGAGGTCCTGTCCGCAGGCGGCTTGACTATGCCCAAACCGCCCAAAGAGTCGGTGGCCCCTGCAATTCCAAATAAGGAGGGAATCGGCGATGCTGGTCATCGTGGTTGAGAACTCACCACCACGCCTGCGTGGACGACTGGCCATATGGCTGCTTGAAGTACGTGCCGGTGTATACGTAGGAAAAGTTTCCAGGCGTGTAAGGGAGATGATCTGGAACCAGGTTGAAACAGGAATCGAGGACGGCAACGCGGTGATGGCTTGGAGCACCAATACAGAGTCAGGTTTTGACTTTGTTACTCTTGGTAAGAACCGGAGGATACCTAAAGAAATGGATGGCATAAATCTGGTTTCCTTCTTACCGCCCGAAACCGATGAACATCAAAATAAGTTGGAGGAAATCGATTCTTTTCCCGCTTCTGAAAATGCGGATAATATCCCTTAATAATTCGGTAGAATTTTTCACTTCCGGTATTTGATGTAAATTAAAGATGTTAGAGGAAGTGTGTTCCCCACAGGCGTGGGGATGAACCGTCCCCTATAGCCTTCAGCCTAATCCCCTTATCGTGTTCCCCACAGGCGTGGGGATGAACCGATCTCTATGTAACAGAGTATCAATCCTCTGACGTGTTCCCCACAGGCGTGGGGATGAACCGAATTTATCCTGCCAGGGGATTGACATTAGGTGGTGTTCCCCACAGGCGTGGGGATGAACCGCCGGAGGACGATTTCCCCGAGATCGGAACGGAGTGTTCCCCACAGGCGTGGGGATGAACCGGCCCATCGCACTGATCTGGTCAGAAATTAACCGTGTTCCCCACAGGCGTGGGGATGAACCGGCGTATGCGACGGGTGATTTTTGCCTTTGTCAGTGTTCCCCACAGGCGTGGGGATGAACCGTCACGGTCGCATTACCGAAAGACTGGGAGGACGTGTTCCCCACAGGCGTGGGGATGAACCGCATCAAGAAGGCATGGAAAGGAGCCCTGACAAGTGTTCCCCACAGGCGTGGGGATGAACCGATTTCTTTTACTAACAGCCTTCTACCTTCTACGTGTTCCCCACAGGCGTGGGGATGAACCGAGTTCGTATGTTTCAGCGCATTTCATTTTTTAGTGTTCCCCACAGGCGTGGGGATGAACCGTTACAGAGATCCGCCTCTTGTTGCCTCTGGCAGTGTTCCCCACAGGCGTGGGGATGAACCGTTCATGTTGATAAAGTTGCTGTTGAATTTCATGTGTTCCCCACAGGCGTGGGGATGAACCGGCCGGGTGTATGGGTATTATCCGCGATGCCGGGTGTTCCCCACAGGCGTGGGGATGAACCGCCACCTTTCCTGAATTTAGAGCATATTTCTATGTGTTCCCCACAGGCGTGGGGATGAACCGTATAGTGCGGATGTCTTATGGGCTACACAATAGTGTTCCCCACAGGCGTGGGGATGAACCGTCAAATAACCCCATTGAGCTATACACTTTAGCGTGTTCCCCACAGGCGTGGGGATGAACCGGTATTAGGTGACGAAGACATTACTATGAGCGGGTGTTCCCCACAGGCGTGGGGATGAACCTATAGAACAGCAAATACAGGATATTCAAGATCTGTGTTCCCCACAGGCGTGGGGATGAACCGCTGTGTGTCACCCCCTTCATCACTCTCTCCTTGTGTTCCCCACAGGCGTGGGGATGAACCGGGAGCTGTCAAAAAGATTCATATTGCCCCTAAGTGTTCCCCACAGGCGTGGGGATGAACCGGTCTCCCCTTTTCATCCTTTTTCCACAAATAAGTGTTCCCCACAGGCGTGGGGATGAACCGGTCATACCGGTACCTATATTGTCAATCCAGGTGTGTTCCCCACAGGCGTGGGGATGAACCGATCAATTACATGCTATTCGCCTTTGTCTTTTTGTGTTCCCCACAGGCGTGGGGATGAACCGCTATTTACGTATGGTGTCCATTCACTCCGGCGGTGTTCCCCACAGGCGTGGGGATGAACCGGCCCGGCATTAAATTTATGCTGGATCCATTGAGTGTTCCCCACAGGCGTGGGGATGAACCGCAATTATCGGAATATCAGGCAGTGCTTTTGCCGTGTTCCCCACAGGCGTGGGGATGAACCGTCTCATCTGCTGTGAACATCATCCCCTCCTTTGTGTTCCCCACAGGCGTGGGGATGAACCCACAGCCAGCCCCATACCAATAGTTACCGGGTTGTGTTCCCCACAGGCGTGGGGATGAACCGAATAGACGACCGCCAGTTGAGCCTTTTTGAGCGTGTTCCCCACAGGCGTGGGGATGAACCGAGAATATTAAATGATTTTCAGCGCGACATAAAGTGTTCCCCACAGGCGTGGGGATGAACCGCCGGAAGAAAGCGCATACATGTACCTGCTTATGTGTTCCCCACAGGCGTGGGGATGAACCGGATTTCGGGCCGATTGAGCTGAAAGACAAGCTGTGTTCCCCACAGGCGTGGGGATGAACCGGGTATAGGGTTGAGATGGGATGTTTAATCTTTGTGTTCCCCACAGGCGTGGGGATGAACCGCAATACTCGGATCCCGGGTTCCGGGCGGAAACGTGTTCCCCACAGGCGTGGGGATGAACCTGTCGCAATCGAGATCGCGATTTTCATCCGATTGTGTTCCCCACAGGCGTGGGGATGAACCGCCCTGGCGCCAATCCTGTTGGGCGGCCACTTTGTGTTCCCCACAGGCGTGGGGATGAACCGAAGTTTGCAGGATATTTTTTAATTGTTTTAGAGTGTTCCCCACAGGCGTGGGGATGAACCGTTCTTTAGCACAGGCCAGCCTTTTCTTTTCGTGTGTTCCCCACAGGCGTGGGGATGAACCGGCCCTGGCCGATGAGATCGGCAAGGGCGAATCGTATTCCCCACAGGCGTGGGGATGAACCGAGATAACGTTTAGGTGCTCTATGTCTGTATTCGTGTTCCCCACAGGCGTGGGGATGAACCGTGTATATTTCACCTTTACGCGTTTCAGCATGTGTGTTCCCCACAGCGAGAAATTGGGGACGCCCTTTAGTTTTCCAGTTTAGCATAGAATGGATATGGGTTTGCCCCGGTACTTGCCCGACGCCAGTGAACTTTT
>JAFDHL010000134.1 GCA_019308785.1 Deltaproteobacteria bacterium | reverse complement strand
GAATTTCCATCCTTTCTTCAAGAGCGGTGGAAACGGAAATCAAAGCAGGGATACTAAAGGCCCTGAAAGTGAAAGGACTGTCCATGTCCCGCAGTTTTTATTTGATTAGAGACAAAAGAAAGATTGCTTCTCCGCTATGCCAGGCCATGCTTGATTTCCTGCAGGCCACATCTAACAAACAGTAAAACATTTGACAGGATAACTGGATATACAAGATTCCGGGGCAGGATACGTGAGTGGTTAAAATGATTGAAGAACTGATCGATTACCGCGGTGATTGTTGAAAGGCCTATCAGGACGTAGGTCTATGTCTCAGAATACTAACACCGGGTGAATCCTTCGAGTTTATTCTGGAAAGAGAGAAGCTCGAAAACATCAGGAAAGTAATCTCCCACAATGAAGGAGAAGTGCTCTCAGAGACCTTTGTGGATAATGATGTTCGTATCAAAGTAAGAAAGTTGGGAGAAGGCGATTACAGGCTGACCTTCTCCTCATAGACTTTGATTCTCCTTAACTTCAATATCAGGAAGATTTCCTGGCCTACCTTCAAACCCATGCTTTCAAAAATATAGTGCGGCATCTCCGCCACAAGCTGATTATTTCCTGCTTTGATCACTATCTGGATCGACTCCGGGGGAGCTTTTATCTCGGAGATAACACCTTTAAACCGGTTGACTTCCGGGCCCGGCGGCTTCATTGGGGAGACATATATATCGCGGGGGAATAGGACAATTCTCTGAACTGAATTCCCGTCGTGGGGGACAACAATGGGCAATCCGCCGCACCTCACCTCCACCAGCCCCTGGCCAAGGTTGCGTGTACTGTCGCATTGCAAGATATTGGGTGCTCCAATAAAAGCAACTACCTTCTCGTTTGCAGGGTAAAAGAATACCTCCTCTGACCTTCCTACCTGCTCTATGCGGCCTTTATGAATGATAGCTATCCTATCGGCCACCTCCTCCGCTTCCGCCAGTTCGTGGGTTACATACAAAGTGGTAATTCCCAGATTGCGCTGAAGCTGCTTCAGCTCGGACCGTAGATACTTAGATGTCTGCAAGTCCAGGCTGCTCAGAGGCTCATCCAGGAGCAGTATCCCGGGTGAAAGAGCCAGGGCACGGGCTAAGGCTACCCGCTGCTTTTCTCCGCCGCTAAGGTTTCGGGGATACCGAGAAGATAGGTGTTTTATCCGCATCAGATCGAGAAGTTCTCCAACCCGGGTCTCAATTTTTTCCCTGGGCCATCCCTGCACTTTCAGGCTGTAGGCAATGTTCGAGGCTACATCAAGATGGGGAAACAGCATCAGGTCCTGGAACAGGTAGCCTATCCCTCTTCTCTGTGGAGGGAGCCTATCTACGACAATACCGTCAAAAAATACCGAGCCCTCATATTCGGTAAGACCGGCGATCACATTGAGCAGGGTGGTCTTTCCCGCTCCGTTCGGACCCAAAAGGACCAGTAACTCACCGGAAAGGATATCCAGATTTATGTCCTGGCAGATGAAATTGGTAATTCCCTTAAGATCAACTGCGGGCATATCACCTCCATTTGCCAGTTACTTTATGCTCCATAAAGATGAAAAACCTCTCAAAGGAGAGGCACATCACAGCGAGGACTATCAAGCATACTATGACAATATCTATCCGGATCAAACTTTCAGCTTTCATAAGCAAAGCCCCTATTCCGGTGGGAATGGCTACCATCTCAGCGGCTATTATCACCCGCCAGGCCATCCCCGCTTCCAGTCTCAAACCGGTAAATATGTTCGGAAGGGCGAGAGGCAAGGCTATTGTAATCAAGATATTTCTTTCAGATGCCCCTAATGTTTTTGCAACCTTGATAAGATTTCTATCTACGGTTTTAATACCAGTGACGGTGTTGTAAAGCACCGGGAAGAATGAACAGATAAATATTATTATGATGGGAAGCATCTCACCTATTCCAAACCAGAGCATCAAAATGGGCAGCCAACCCAAGGCAGGAATAGGGTAGAGCAGACTAAATATAGGGTGAAGTGTTTTATCTACATTTTCCTTATAACCCATCAAGGTCCCTATTACTATGCCGGCAATGGAGCCTGTGGAAAAACCGATCAAGACCCTGATCAGACTGCTAAGGAAATTATCCACTAACACCCCATTGGCTGTCAAATGATAGAATTCCTGTACGACAGTAGTAAAAGGGGGGAAAAAGAAATGCCCGGGAATAAGCCCAAATCGGGCTACAACCTCCCACACTCCAAAAAACATTACTACTGGTAATATACTCCACTGGGGCTTGAGCCAATTGAGCTTATTCATTGTGCAGAAACCTCAAATCCAGAATATCTTCCGCCTTAAACCATCTTATGTAGCCCAATTTTGCCATACTATCGATGCTTTTCTGGACCTGCCCGGGATCAATATCTGTCGTACATTCCATTCTGGTAGTCAATGACCGTAGTATAACCTGTGGTGTAATCTCCAATCCGCTGGCGATTTTCCCTATCTTAAGGGGCAGAACCTTTTTCCCGGAGACCGTTAATGCTCCGGCCGCAATTGTCGCCGCATCTTCCGGACGTTCATGAATATACTGGATTCCTCGCTCTGTTATCTTTACCAGCTTTTTAACTATCTCCGGATGGTCTCTTATAAGGTCTTCTTTCACTACCAGGACGCTTCCCTGCATATCAGGCCAGAGATCCCGGGCAGTCAGGAGCACCTTGAATCCTAATTCTTCACCCATGGTGGGAAATTGCTCACAGCAAAAACCAGCATCTAATTGTCCCATCTTGAGGGCAAGAAGTACTTTGGGAGGTGGCATCCTTCTGATTTTTTTCAATATTCTGCTTTCATCAAGATGATATTTGTCTATCATTTTATGGAGCAGGCAATCTGGAGGGCTCCCTTCCCTGGGACACCCGATGCGAATACCCGGCTTTTCTAAATCACTGATGGTTTTTATCTTTCTGGGATCAACAAGTAATCCGTAGCCATATTTATGCGTTCCGGCAACGACCTTTATCGGCACCTTTCCGTTGGCATAGGCACTTATTGCCGGTATCAGGCAGATGTAGGCAACGTTAATGTCGCCCCTGCTCAGGGCAGCAGACAGGGACATACCGGTTATGTAGTTATCAAAAGCTGAAACCTTTAGGCCTTCGCCTTTGAACCAGCCTTTACTTTTCGCTATGTGAGCACTGGCAGCATGATCCACAAACTCTACCGCCATATGGATGGGGGCAGACACGCTCTCCTTTGGAGCCCATCCTCCAAGAAGAATGAAAGCCAGCATTCCCGCCAGCATCGGGCCTAGCCAGGAAAGCAGGGTGGAACGAAGACAGGTCCAAAAACAATGCCTCCGATGGGCATGGGGTCTTTTTCTCATTGCTTATCCTCCGAAATCTTAGGAATTGGGCTCAGTTGCTTTACTATCTGCCTGGCATACCCGGCATGCCGATAAACCCTATTGGCAATGATCAACCCCTTACCTGGCACAGGCGCAAAATTGCTCCCAGCCCATGAGGTGAGCGGCGCCTGCTATTGTGGTCCCATAGAAGAGAACAGGTTTATTCCCCACAAAACGTTCTATGGTGGAGTTTACCAATGTGGTGCCGGTCACAAGCAAAAAGTCGGCCCATCCAATGACATCTTCCTTGTTCTCCGGACCTTCAATGGTGACCCGGAATTTCTGGCTGCCAATGTTGTCCGGATCCATATCCAGAACTCGCAGCGGAAATTCGGGCGCTAAGTACTCCACCATCCGGGGTTGGAATCCCACCTGGGCTATCTTCACCTTGCCATATTGTTTTTTTAGATACCGGACAATTTCTTCAGCACATTGATTGGGCTCCTGGTCGTGGCAGTGAACGGTTCTGTCAATCCGGTGTAAATAGCGCAATACTGCATTTAATGTAGCCACTAAGACGGCCCTCCTATAATTATTCCCAAGGGTCATTTGAAAAACCTCTTCAAGAGTACCTTCAAAGTCTCCATACTGGTCGGTATAGGCCTGTCCCACGGCATTCATAAACTCCGCCTGCATGAGTTTCTCCTTGCCCTTTTGCAGTGGAAAATCATCGGCTTCCGGGTTACCAATAGCCTCTTCAATGCTGAGTGGTCTGGCCCGTATCCGTACCCGTTCGGCGAGCAGGTTTTTTCCCCCCAACAATTTTAGGGCGCGTTGCTTCAGTTCATTATAAAGATCAGCCTTGATCATGAACCTCTCTAATAAAGGGTTTCGCCTGTTTGATGAGCCATTGAAGGCAGGCTTCCACCGTTACCATTTTGAACCCAAAAACCAGCTTGTTGAAAGGGTCCTTTTCTTTTTTTTGCTTTTGCTGGATCCTTTCCTTCATCTGTTTCAGGACCTGAACCTGGGCTTTTATCAATTCGCTGCCTCCCCCCAGAGATAGGCAGTGGAAGAAGAAGATCTTGCCTAAGAATTCAATGCGGAGATCCCGTACATGTTCTGTAGGGCTTTTAAGCCAATCCATAAAGACCTTCTTGCCGCCAGATGTCAGGGAAAATATCCGTTTTGAAGGACGGGTGTCCTGAATCTCCACGCTGGAGCGCAGCAGGTTATGCCCCTCAAGTCTTTTAAGGAGGACATAAAGCTGGCTGGTGCCCACATGCCAGATTGATCCAAGCGCAGTGTCTAAGAATTGTATGATCTCATATCCGTGTCTTGGCCCGGACATCAAGGCTCCCAGCAAGGCATATTCAGTGGATGGCTTCGTTTTCATCAAGGCAATATTCCATAGATGATTATTACATAATAGTATATTCTAAATTGGAATAGTTTGTCAACAAAAATTTCCTTCTTCATGTTGAATCGGCTTTTCCTATGGAAATTAGATTTATCTATCGGAATTTCCTGATTGACAAATCGAAATATCCTTTCTATCCTTCATAACCTGAGTTTCCATCAATAGTCATATTATCCCCATCAGGAGTTCATGCATGTATCGATTTTTCGGCTTTACCTGACGCATGATAAATAATTCTACCCGGGTTCGGTAGGCAGGCCCAGGCCGAAAAATCAAATCTCATCCTTTCATTATCTCATAATCACTATTTTCCACTCTTTTTCAGTCTGCCATATGCCTTTTGACCCAGGTACCGGGGGCAACTGATGAATTTTGGATAATCTTCTTGTTCATCATTTCAAAAGGAGAAGAAACTAAATGGCGCAATTGAAAAACTTTTTATCGACACGCTGGGGGATTATCAGTGTGGGGGCTTTTATTGGGATAGTTGCTGCCCTCTTACAAAAACTGGGCAACCCCGGGAACATGGGCATCTGCGTTGCCTGCTTTGAGAGGGATATCGCAGGGGCAATCGGAATCCATCGTGCTGCCGTGGTCCAGTATATGCGGCCAGAAATCATCGGGTTTGTCTTGGGCTCACTGATTGCGGCCTATATTTTTAAAGAGTTCCGGCCCCGTGTGGGTTCCGCTCCTATTGTCAGGTTCGTTTTAGGGGCATTTGCCATGATCGGGGCCTTAGTCTTTTTAGGGTGCCCGTGGCGGGCCCTGTTACGTCTTGCCGGTGGGGATGGAAACGCGATTTTAGGTCTGGCCGGTCTGATCTTCGGTATATGGATCGGGACTCTTTTTCTGAAAAATGGTTATAACTTGGGACGTACCGAAAAGTCATACACATCTGTGGGATGGCTGATGCCTTTGACAATGATTGGCTTTCTCATATTGATGTTTTTATTTCCACAGATAAAAGGAGAGGCCAAAAGCGGCATACTGTTTTACAGCCTCAAAGGCCCGGGCGCTGGACACGCAGCCCTAATTATTTCCCTGCTCGTGGGTCTTGCTATTGGATTTTTGGCCCAGCGAAGCAGGTTCTGTACAATGGGGGCCTTCCGGGACCTGATACTTTTTCGCCAGGCACATCTGTTCTCAGGACTCCTGGCGCTTCTGGTCTTTGCCTTTATCACTAATCTGATCGTGGGCCAGTTTCACCCAGGCTTTGTCAAACAACCGGTGGCCCATACCATGCACATCTGGAACTTTGGAGGTATGGTCCTGGCAGGCCTGGCCTTTTCCCTGGCCGGGGGATGTCCAGGGCGACAGCTTTTCTTAGCCGGTGAGGGGGATGGTGATTCCGCGATCTTTGTCTGGGGGATGATTATTGGGGCCGGATTTGCGCACAACTTCGGCTTAGCCAGCTCACCCAAAGGGGTCGGGCCTCACGGAATCGCCGCCGTGATTATCGGGCTGCTGGTCTGTTTGTTTATAGGCTTCACCATGAGAAAAAAGTTTGCATAAGGAGGGATAAAGATGAGTACAACCGTTGATGCGAGAGGACTAAGTTGCCCCCAGCCCGTTCTTATGACCATGGGCGAGATTAAGAAAGTGGATATGGGGGAAATCGTGGTTTTGGTGGATACGGATACTTCTAAGGAAAACGTGAGCCGGGCCGCCAAGAGCCAGGGTTGGCTGGTGAGGGATGTTCAAGAAGAGGGTGAGGGATACCGGGTTATATTTACAAAAGAGATTGTCAAATAGTTGAGTCGTCAAGTCGTTGAGTTGGAGAATAAGTCCGCCTGAGATAGGCGGGATTAGATCTTCAATCATATCAAGTGTCCAATTTTTAGGCAAACGATATGGATTTAAATAATAACAACAACTTAACCGCTTAACAACTCAACCACTTAACGTGGTCTGTACAAAGGATTAACCATGTCTTTCTTAAATATATTTAAACGGAAGGAATCGAAAGCTTCCTCAGGCAGACAAAACAGTGATCGAGGAATACTGGTTTTTGAAAACACCAGTGAGGTGATCCGTGCCGAAAGCGTTCTTGATGAAGAGGGATGGAAGATCCGGGTTATGGGGCCGCCGCCTGAGATACGAAGCGGGTGTGATCTGGTGATCGAGATTCCTCTGATCGAGGAGCTTAATATCCTGAGGACGCTCGAGAAAGCAGGGGTTCAACCCCTGGAAATGGTCCCGGTCAGCAGCCCCCTGCTGCAACCCGTGAATATCTTCCAGAATAAGGACTTCGGCAAATATCTGATGATCCGGGCCGCCAACATGAAACTAACCATCGATAAAGAGACAAAGGCCATCGTAAACATCTCCGGGGGTGGATGCCCGGATGTCCCCTATTTAGCTCAGGAGATGGTAGGCAAAACCATGGCTGAAGCACCGAGCCCACGGGAAATCGGTCATACTCTTTGTGGTTATGCACTTCAGTTAGCCTATGAGGAGACAGGACGCAAATGTTCGCTGTAGTGGGGACCGTTCCTGACCGGGAATTTCCCCTGGTTTCCGGGGAAGTCAACCTGGAAGATAATGTGATCTGTATCCAGGGAAAGAAGGTTTCTGTAAACCGGGGAACCCCTGCCCTGTTAGCTGCGGCTATCAAGACGTGCGAAGTGCTTGATCAACCTGCTCCCTTTGGGTATCTTGTAGGAGACATCGGCCAGGGCGATGGGAGTCGGCGTCTCTATAAATACTTGAACCAGAATCTGGGGAAATGCGATCCACAATCAAAGTCAGGGACAAGTTTTAACACCATTGCGTTTCATTACCTTCAACCGGATGTGGACGGGCATAACCGGGTCCTGTTTGCCGTTGACGAGATGGCACAGCGACCTGTCCTGATTGCTGATGCCGGTTTCATGTATGCGGCCAAGATGAGCGGACAGTCCGCTAAATATGATCTGTTCACCCCTGACGTGGGGGAACTGGCCTTTCTGGCGGATGAAGAGGCCCCCCATCCCTTTTACACAAGAGGGTTTATTCTGCATGAAGAAAACCGGATACCCGAGCTGATTTCCCGGGCCTATGAGCACGATAACGCCCCGCGCTATCTCTTGGTCAAAGGGGGACAGGATTACGTGGCCGACAGCCAAGGAATTCAGGCGACCATTGATAGTCCTGTGGAAGGGGCAATGGAAGCCATGGGAGGCACAGGGGATACCCTTACCGGCATTGTTGCAGCCCTCATTGCAGCGGAAATCGAGATCAAAGAGGCTGCTGTCATTGCCGCCAGGACAAATCGTTTAGCCGGGTCTTTTGCAAAGCCCACGCCCGCCACCCAGGTCATGGAGATCGTTGAGCATATCCCCAGGGCACTTGAAGCAATTCTTTACAAAGACGAGGGAATCAGTGAGCAAATCCGTGCCTGAAAAGATGGTACACATCAGGCCGGAAATGACCGTTCTGGATGTGGTCTCTAAACACAGACAAACCGAGTCTGTTTTCAAACAATACGATAAGCAGGCAGGTGCATGTATCTGCTGTGAGGCGCTTTTTGAACCTATAAAAGATGTCGCAGCAAAATATGGTTTGGACCTTGAAGGCCTTTTGGCCGACCTTGAATCTTCGATTAATTTGGGCTAAA
>JAFDHL010000133.1 GCA_019308785.1 Deltaproteobacteria bacterium | reverse complement strand
GACGACGGACGTGACGGGGGTGACGACGTTACCTGAAGGAGTTGAGATGGTGATGCCGGGAGACAATGTGAACATGGAGGTAAGTTTAATTACGCCGATAGCGATGGAGAAGGAGTTGAGGTTTGCAATTCGTGAAGGTGGAAGGACTGTTGGCGCCGGTGTCATCAGTGAGATTATAGAGTAAAGGAGATATTTAAAGGATGCGTGATATCGTTACCCTTGCCTGTGAACAATGTAAAAACAGAAATTATACGACCACAAAGAACAAGCGAAACACGCCCGATAAGCTGGTGTTTAAAAAGTTTTGTCCTTTTTGCAGAACCCATACTGTTCATAAGGAAACGAAGTAGCTCTTACTGAGAAATGCAGGCCAGTAGCTCTAACGGCTAGAGCACCGGACTCCAAA
This sequence comes from Deltaproteobacteria bacterium, assembly GCA_019308785.1. Lineage (GTDB taxonomy): Bacteria > Desulfobacterota > DSM-4660 > Desulfatiglandales > Desulfatiglandaceae > JAFDHL01. The sequence continues at coordinate 7,937 of JAFDHL010000133.1, read as the reverse complement.
TCCGGGTGTTGGGGGTTCGAATCCCTCCTGGCCTGCCATTTTTTGTATGTGAATCTTGGCGTTTAATTTGTTCTTAATAGCCATATCAGGTTGAGATGAAAAAGCAAAAACAGAGGCAGAAAAAAAGTAAAAATCCGAAAAGAAAGAATTTAGCCTCAAAACAAAAGCAGGCAGAGAATTATGATGTGCAATCGGCGCAAAAAAGACCGGCCCAAAAAAAGCCGATTCGAAGCGTTACAAAGAAAGCAATTGATGGGAAAAAGGCAGAGAAACGCTTAGCCATAAGATATGTCAGTATGGCAGGGCAATTTTTAAAAGATTCGAGGATGGAGCTAAAAAAGGTCAAGTGGCCGACCAGAAAAGAATTATTAGCCACCACGATGGTTGTGATTGTTCTGACTCTTTTGATAGCGTTTTTTCTTGGTCTGATAGATTTTGGACTTATAAAAATTATCAAGAACATTGTCAGGTGAGTTGATGATTGCCGGATTTCAATGGTCAATCGTCAGCCATCAATGGTCAATCCTTAGGTGTTGTTGTGAACATAAAATGGTATATTGTTCATACTTATTCAGGCTTTGAGAATAATGTGAAAAAGAACCTGGAAGAGAGAATAAAAATACTCGGACAGGAGAAGTATTTTGGCAGGATTCTTGTGCCTACCGAGCAGGTAGTTGAGCTGCGAGGTGGAAAGAAAAAGACGTCTTCCAGGAAATTTTATCCTGGATACATCTTAGTTCAGATGGCATTAAACGAAGAAACCTGGCACACCGTCAGAAATACAGCCAAGGTGACTGGGTTTGTTGGTGGAGAAGTGAAACCGGCTCCCATTTCCGATGAAGAGGCAGAGGTAATTATCCATCAGATGGAAGAAGGGGTAAGTCACCCTAAACCCAAATATCGTTTTGAAGAGGGAGATGAGGTCAGGGTAATTGATGGTCCCTTCAGTAACTTCCAGGGAGTTGTGGAGGAAATGAAGCCGGACAAAGAGAAATTGAGGGTGCTCATAACCATATTTGGGCGTCCAACGCCTGTGGAACTTGATTTTATACAGGTTAATAAGGTTTAGGTGCTGTCAGTTGTTTGTTGTCCGTGTTCCGTCGTAAAAACCGAACAATCTGTCAACCTATTCAATAAGGAAAAAAGTTAGACCTACAGCTTTTCGGAAAAGATGCAACTGACAACCGACTACAGACAACGGACATTACCAAGATTCAAAAGAGGTTTATCATGGCGAAGAAAGTTATTGGATCCGTAAAGCTTCAGGTGAAAGGGGGGCAGGCAAACCCATCTCCTCCCATTGGCCCAGCATTAGGGCAGCATGGTGTCAATATTGCGGAATTCTGCAAGGCATTCAATGCAAGAACTCAGGACCAAACGGGCACGGTGATTCCTGTTATTATCACAATTTACGTTGACAGGTCTTTCACTTTCATCACCAAGACACCTCCTGCTGCGGTGCTTCTGAAGCAGGCGGCTAAAATAGCCAAAGGTTCAGGCGAACCAAACCGAGAAAAAGTAGGAAAGGTGACCCGGAAGCAGGTGGAGGAAATAGCAAAACTCAAATTTGAGGATTTAAATGCCTACGATTTAGCGGGTGCGGTCAAAATTATCGAGGGAACGGCAAGGAGTATGGGCATTGCTGTAAATGGTTCCTGATCTGAGGGGATGAATAGGTATGAAAAGAAGAGGAAAACAATATAGGGACAACTCAGAAAAAATTGACAGATTGAAAAAATATGATTTTGGGGAGGCAGTAAAATTAGCGCTTGATTGTGCATATGGAAAGTTTGATGAGACTGTGGATTTGGCTGTTCGATTAGGAGTAGATCCCAGACATGCCGACCAAATGGTCAGAGGTACTGTTGTTTTGCCAAACGGGGTCGGTAAAGATGTCCGTGTGGTTGTTTTTGCTAAAGGTGAAAAAGAGAAGGAAGCCCTTGAGGCGGGTGCAGATTATGCGGGTTCGGATGAGATTTTGGAGAAAATTCAAAAGGGATGGCTTGAGTTCGACAAGGCGATTGCTACACCGGACATGATGAGTTCTGTGGGGAAACTGGGTCGTATTTTGGGTCCGAGAGGCATGATGCCGAATGCCAAGCTGGGTACGGTTACCTTTGACATAGCCAAGGCCGTGAAAGAGATTAAGGCCGGGAAGATAGATTTTAAGGTCGAAAAAGCTGGTGTCCTCCATGCGCCAATGGGCAAAGTTTCATTCGGCCGGGAAAAACTTTTGGAAAATATTGCTGCTTTTATGGATACTGTTATGAGATTGAAACCTCCTGCCAGCAAAGGGACTTATCTAAGAAGCATAGGCGTCTCCACGAGTATGGGCCCGGGAATTAAGGTTGACCCAGTATATGTTAAGGATTTTCTAAACCCGTAAGCCGCAATTAATGTCCAGCCAGAAATTAAAAAAAAATAATACCCGACTTGGAAAAAAGGGTGAGGACTTTTAATAGCCCCTTTCCCAGTAGGAAAGGGGATTTATAGCTGTAAGCATTGGGCATATTCAGTAAAGGAGTTCTTTATGAAATTTAGCTCCGCATATGCATTCTGGATTACGAAATAAATAATTGAGAGACATTTCTTTTATAGTAAATTGATATTTTTCTGGTCAAAGACAGTAGGTGTCTTGTCAACCATAAGGAATGAGTTCCCCCGTATGGTGGTCATGGGCTTAAAAATGCAAGCCTGCCGAGACTGGGTTTTGCGAAATTTGGTGTTTCGCACCTCTGCCTTTGGCATTTTTATTGTCAAGCGGAGAGGAGGTGAAAATGGATAAGCAAGAAAAGGAGAAATTTGTGGTCGGTCTTCATAGCCGGCTTGAGAAGGCCAAGGGAACCTTTCTGGTGGACTATCAGGGCCTTAATGTAGAGGCTATAAATCGCCTGAGAAGAGAGCTCAAAAAAGTTGAATGTGAATTTCATGTGGTAAAAAACAGGCTCCTGAAGCTGGCTAGTGAAGAGACAGAGACTGTGTTGATTAGAGATCATATGCAGGGTCCGTCCGCCATAACTGTCACTTATGAAGATGTGGTTGGTCCCGCAAAGGTTTTGGTCGATTTTGCTAAAGACTCTAAGCACCTGATAATTAAGATCGGGCAGATATCCGGCAAGGTAGTGGATACAGATGCTATTAAGCGATTGGCGGAATTGCCGGGAAAAGATGTGCTCCTTGCGCAGGTTTTATCTGCCATGGAGGCAGTTCCAGCATCTTTTGTCAGGGTTCTAAATGGCCTAATTGTAAAGTTGATGAATGTAATTAAAGCAATTGAACAGCAAAAGGAAGCATAATTCCTTAATGGAAAACTAAGGAGGTTAAAAGATAGATATGGCAGCAAAAATCAGCAAGGAAGATGTTATTGAATATATTTCGAACATGACTGTTCTTGAATTATCAGAATTTGTGAAGGAATTGGAGGACAAATTTGGTGTGAGTGCCGCAGCTCCAACGGCTTTGGCAGGGGCAGCCCCAGCTGCACAGGTCCAGGAAGAGGCCGAAGAGAAGACGGAGTTTGACGTTATTGTGTCTGCTGTTGGGGATAAGAAAATCCAGGTAATTAAGGTCGTTCGGACCATTACCGGTTTAGGACTTAAGGAAGCTAAGGCTGTAGTGGATGGGGTGCCCGGCCCCGTTAAAGAAGGAGTCCCAAAGGAAGAGGCTGAGAGCATTAAGGCACAACTTGAAGAAGCCGGGGCGAGCGTAGAAATTAAATAGTTCATTGCTTACGGCTTTTACCTTGTAGCCCATGGCTGATTTGATGAATATATCCAGGCCGTGAGCATACAGCTATCAGCCATGAGCAGCTAACTGAGCGAGGAGATACCATGCCAAGACAAGATGGTGTCAGTAGGCGTATAAGAAGAAATTTCGGGAAGATCGAGAAAATCGTAAATATCCCGAGTTTGATAGATATGCAAAGAAAGTCTTATGAGCGGCTCTTGCAAAAAGATGTCCCTGCTGAAGAACGTGAGGATGTTGGACTTCAGGGCGCATATAAGAGTGTTTTCCCTATCCATGATTTTGCCGGCACGTCTTCTTTAGAATTTGTCAGATATTCCTTTCAAGGTCTAAAATATGACGAGGAAGATTGTCTTAACAAAGGAATGACCTATGAAGCTCCCATCAAACTCACAGTCCGATTGGTTGTGTTTGACACTGATGCTGCCAACGGCACTAAGAGTATCAGGGACATCAAGGAGCAGGAAATCTATTTCGGAACCCTCCCCATGATGACTGATCGAGGGACTTTTATTATTAACGGAACCGAAAGGGTTGTTGTGAGCCAGCTACATCGCTCCCCCGGTGTATTTTTTGACCATGACAAGGGTAAGACCCATTCAAGTGGGAAGCTTCTTTATTCCGCTCGGATTATCCCCTTAAGAGGTTCCTGGCTTGATTTTGAGTTTGACCCAAAGGATTTCTTGTATGTCCGTATTGATAGGAGACGGAAGTTTCCAGCCACAATACTTTTAAAGGCTCTTGGATACTCAACAAAAGAAATCTTACGTCATTTCTACGAGACGGAAATCATTGGGATTAGAAAGAATGAATGCTGGCAACAGGCCAAGATCGAAAGTTTGTATCAAAAGAAAATTTCCAAAGACATTGTTGATGTCAATAACAAAAAAGTCTTAGCCAAGAAAGGCGAAAAATACACCAAACGCCTGCATAAGGTCCTTCAATCCGCCGGGATTACTCGTATACCCATCGATCTTGAAGATGTTGAGGGTCGGGTGATTGCAGATGATGCGGTAGACCCAAAAACAGGTGAAATCCTGGCAGAGGGAAATCAGCCTCTCACCAGTGAAGTGCTGAAAATTCTCCAAGAGAAGGGGATTGCTGAGATAGAGTGTCTTGTCCTGGATGCACATGGTGTGAGTGCTACCATTAGAGACACCATGCTTTTGGATAAAATAGATACTTCCGATGAAGGGATCTTGGATATCTACCGAAAGATGCGTCCCAGCAGTCCTCCTACCCAGGAAGTTGCCAGTAATTTTTTTAACAATCTTTTCTTTAACCTGAATACCTATGATCTCTCAAAGGTGGGTCGGCTGAAGTTAAACTACCGGCTTGGTTTTGATGTGCCACTTGAGCAGAGGACACTTAGGAAAGAAGATATTTTGTCTACAGTCGAAGAGCTGATCAGGCTGAAGAATGCCGAGGCTATTGTGGATGATATTGATAACCTTGGAAACAGGAGGGTAAGGGCAGTCGGTGAACTTCTCGAGAATCAGTATAGGATTGGACTCGTAAGAATGGAGAGAGCCATTAAAGAGAGAATGAGCCTTCAAGAAGTAGAAACGCTGATGCCCCATGATTTGATCAACTCTAAACCGGTTTCTGCCGTGGTTAAGGAATTTTTCGGAACAAGCCAGCTCTCCCAATTTATGGACCAGACCAACCCAATGTCAGAGGTTACACATAAGCGGAGATTGAGCGCTTTGGGTCCCGGTGGCTTAACGAGGGAAAGGGCAGGATTTGAGGTCCGCGACGTTCACCCGACCCATTATGGCAGGATTTGTCCCATTGAGACTCCTGAAGGGCCAAATATCGGCTTGATCGTCTCTTTGAGCACCTATGCAAGGGTGAACGAATTTGGCTTTATTGAAACACCCTATAGAGAAGTGGGAAACGGAAGAGCTACTAACAAGATCAAATACCTGTCTGCGCTTGATGAAAGGGATTATCCCATTGCCCAGGCCAATGCCCCACTGGATAAGAAGGGCCGGTTCATAAGAAAGAGAGCTGCGGTGCGGATAGAGGGAGAGTCTCAAGATATTTTAGCCAGTGATGTTAAATATATGGATGTGTCTCCAGATCAACTTGTAAGCATTTCTGCGTCTTTGATTCCATTTTTAGAGCACGATGATGCAAACAGGGCTTTGATGGGATCGAATATGCAGCGTCAGGCTGTTCCTCTCCTAAAGGCAAAGGCCCCGTTGATAGGGACGGGAATAGAAAGCGTGGTCGCTCGGGATTCTGGTATCTCTGTGATTGCAAGGAGGGACGGGGTGGTAGAAGATGTGGATGCCTCGCGAATTGTTATCAGGTCCAGAGGTGAATCGGAAGATGATGAACCCGAAGTGGAGATCTATAAACTCATCAAGTTCAAGAAATCCAATCAGAACAGCTGCTATACCCAAAAACCAATTGTTGAGAAGGGTGCCTTAGTTAAGAAGGGGCAAACCATTGCCGATGGCCCCGCCTCGGAACTCGGGGAGCTTGCCTTGGGCCAGAACGTGATGGTCGCTTTCATGTCTTGGGGGGGATACAACTTTGAGGATTCCATTCTCGTTAGTGAAAGGGTGGTTAAGGAGGATGTCTATACATCCGTCCATATTGAAGAATTCGAGGTTATGTCCCGGGACACAAAGCTGGGGAAGGAAGAGATCACCAGGGACATTCCAAACGTTGGGGAGGATGCCTTAAGGTATCTGGACGAAAGTGGCATCATTATGATTGGTGCGGAAGTCAAGCCGGGCGATATCCTGGTTGGAAAGATAACACCCAAAGGGGAGACCCAGCTGTCCCCCGAAGAAAAACTCTTACGGGCTATATTCGGAGATAAGGCCGGAGACGTTAAGGACAGTTCCTTGAAAGTTCCACCCGGCGTGCAAGGGATAGTGATTGATGCCAAGATTTTCTCCAGAAGAGGTGTTGAAAAGGATCAGAGAAGCCTCGCTATTGAAGCCGAAGAAATACGTCGGCTTAGAAAGGATCTCCATGACGAGGTGGATGTCATTGGGAGAAGTGCAAGGGAGAAGTTGAAAGATCCCCTCATCGCGAAAAAGCTGAAAACCGGATTACATGATAAAGGGTCTGGCGATGTTCTAATGCGAGCAAATAAGGCAATAAAGGCAGAGGATATTAACCGGATTGAGATTGAGGCATGGGCAGGTTCGGATCTAAGGGCAACTATGGATGTCATTGAGAAACTGGAAGCCATTATTGAGAGTTATTCCACTAAGGTTGCTCGCATCACTAAACTATTTGAGGACAAAATAGAGAGATTAAGTGCAGGTGACGAATTGGCTCCCGGTGTCATTAAGATGGTGAAGGTCTACGTAGCGGTAAAGCGTGTGTTGTCAGTAGGCGACAAAATGGCCGGTCGCCACGGGAACAAGGGTGTCCTGTCAATAGTTCTGCCTGCTGAAGACATGCCTTATTTTGCTGATGGGACGCCGGTGGATGTGGTTTTGAATCCCCTGGGTGTACCTTCGAGAATGAATGTGGGGCAGGTCCTGGAAACCCATTTAGGATGGGCATCTCGCGAGTTGGGCACACAGATTGCGAAGATGTTGGATAATATGAAAAATACTGATGAACTGAGGCGCAGACTCAAAAAATTGTTTCCCAAACAGGAGGAGTACAAGTTCTTTGAGACATCATCTGATGAGGAACTGATAAACAGGGCCAAGTTGTTGAAGGACGGGGTACCTATGGCTACACCGGTATTTGACGGTGCACAGGAAGATGAAATCGAGAAGTACCTTAAAGAGGCCGGATTACCCATAACCGGTCAAACGACACTCTATGATGGGAGGACCGGCGAGCCTTTTGATCAGAAGATCACAGTAGGCATCATGTACGTAATGAAACTCCATCATCTGGTTGATGACAAATTGCATGCACGTTCAATCGGGCCATATTCGCTCGTTACCCAGCAGCCTTTGGGCGGTAAGGCCCAATTCGGTGGTCAGAGATTAGGGGAGATGGAAGTTTGGGCCATGGAGGCTTATGGTGCGGCATATACTCTTCAGGAATTTCTGACCGTTAAATCAGATGATGTGGCCGGAAGAACACGGATGTATGAACGAATCGTTAAGGGTAATAATATTCTCGAGGCCGGACTTCCCGAATCGTTCAAAGTACTTATGAAAGAATTACAGAGCCTTGGATTAGAGCTTCAACTTTTCGAGGATAGCCAA
>JAFDHL010000132.1 GCA_019308785.1 Deltaproteobacteria bacterium | reverse complement strand
GCCAAAATACTATTGAAAAATCATTTAAGTAATCTTTTCAACAAGATATCTCATGACTGTAGCAAGAGGATTATATGCACAAATAAATGGGCATGATGCACAATTTTTTGTGCACAGTACAAATACCTATGTAAAGCGGGACATCCTCAAAAAAAACAATTTGTCATGTTATTCGCTTATTTATGGATATCCCCTGTTTATAGTGATATGTGATGGTAATTTTCTGAAAGGATCAAAAATGTCACTCTTTCCAAACTTTTCTAAATCACCTAAATACAAGGCTCGATACCCTGAAGTCGCCTTTGGCCTTACTTTGATTTCAGGGTGCAGGAACTATTTTAATCCCCCGGGGTTTGACCAGTACAAGCGGAAACTTCTTCGGAAAATGAGGAGGCGGGAAACCCTGGCACAGATTACCGAACGCATTGAAATATACAACCGCTTCTTTGAAAGTTTTGGGCATGAATGCCCTCTTCCAAAACATCTAAAAAGGACTGTCAACAGTGGATTCCCCAGATACAACCTTATGGTGGATTCCCATTTTATGGCAGAGATGTGCGCAGGCATACTGGTCGCCGTTACTGATTATGACCATTTTGAAGGAGAATTAACACTGGACCTGGCCGAGGATGCCGAAATCTGTCAGGGCATGGGCCAGCGGCGCATAATAACAAAACAAGGGGAAATCGTATTCAGGGACGAAAAGGATATTGTCTGTGTACTCTGCCAGGGCGCGGACGAAAAAACGCGCGTCAGGGAAAATACAAAAAACGTTTTGTTTTATAGCTATGCGGTCCCTGGAATTAAGGAAAGGCATCTAAAAGAGGGCCTTGCGATTGCAGCCGATACCATGGCAGAATTTGGAGGGGGCACAATAGAAGGAATAAAGGTTTTTTAGGGACTCAAAAACCTCACATTATTTGAAACCCGGCAGGACAAATATGTTGACAATCAAAAAATCTAAATACTATAAATGTATCGCGAAATTGTGAAAAATTAGGTGTCAGCAACAGATTAATCTAAATCAACAGGAGGTATTTCAATGGCAGACTTTTTAATCAACATTTTCTTGGATGAAGAACAGCAGAAAAAGATTGAAGAGGCAGGTTTGGGTGACCAAATACAGGAGATAGAGGGTAAAAAGGCCGTCCAGGTTGAAATGAGCAAAAAGGACCAGAAGAAGCTTCTAAAAGGCTTTTCTGGTCTGGAATTTGACTCTTCAAATGCCTGCGTGCTCCCTGATGAACCCCAAAATACCTTACTGAATATTATACTTGAGATGAAGAGCCTCGATGTAATGAAATTTGCAATTACTAAACTGTACAACCCTCTGGCGGGCAAAAGCCTTCGTAGTAAAGTCCATTAATTGATAGTGATATGGCCTGAAGTTTTCCGTAATGATTATTGTGCTCTGAGCGCAATTGATGGGCATGGTCCTGAGGACGGCTTGATGTTTGGCTAAAAACAGCTAAAGATTACTTGACAAACAAAATTTGGGCTATTAGAATTAAATCTTTAAAGATCAATTCATTATAACATTAGTTCGTAATCGAACTTATGAATCGAAGGACTGAGGAATCATAATGGCCCTGAATCACAATAACATTATAGGCATTATCAGCGCGACAGGGAGAAGTATATCCCTGTTGCTTACACTTTTATTGGAAAAACCCAAGCATCCGTGCCTGATAATGACATAACAGTCCAAATAAAATCACATAAAATCCGTTATCAGGCACCTGATAACGGATTTTTTATTTAAACAAAAGCGGAGAAACATCATGTCTAAACAAATCACCCTTTATGACACCACACTGAGGGACGGAACCCAGGGGGAACAGGTCAACCTTTCTGCCGAAGACAAACTTCGCATTGCTAAAAAACTTGATGAATTCGGCATCCAGTACATTGAAGGAGGATGGCCCGGCTCCAACCCTAAAGATGCCCGCTTTTTCGAGATGGCCAGAGACATCTCATTAAAAAAGGCCAAACTCACGTCCTTCGGCAGTACGCGGCATGGCCAAACGCGAACAGAAAACGACGAAAACATAAGAGCACTTTTAAATACCGAGACGGAAACGGTCACCGTTTTTGGCAAAAGCTGGGACCTTCACGTTCGAAAGATACTTGATGTAACATTGGATGAAAATCTGGCCATGATTAATGATACCGTAACCTACCTTAAAGGGCAGGACAAAGAAGTTATCTATGACGCAGAACACTTTTTTTCAGGATACAAAAACAATCCTGACTATGCACTAAAAACCCTACAGGCAGCCATAAACGGCGGCGCTGACATTATCGTGCTATGCGACACAAACGGAGGCACACTGCCTCTTGAATTACAGACCATTCTTTTGGATACGATGCCCCTAATAAAAGCTCCTGTTGGAATTCATGCTCACAATGATTGCGGTCTGGCGCTGGCCAATTCCCTGGTAGCAGTTCAATTAGGGGCCACAATGGTCCAGGGGACCATTAACGGATATGGTGAGCGGTGCGGAAATGCGGATCTCATTGCAGTCATTGGGAATCTCGAGATGAAAATGGGATACGACTGCGTGGGGCCCGAAAAGCTGAAACAATTGACAGAACTTTCCCGTTTTGTGAGTGAAGTAGCAAATGTTCCGCCTCTGAATCAACGGCCTTTCGTCGGAAAAAGTGCTTTTGCACACAAGGGTGGGGTCCATGTAAGCGCCATCATGAAAAGCCCAATATCCTACGAACATATTGACCCGAAAAAGGTCGGAAACCGGCGAAGAATCTTGGTTTCAGATCTTTCCGGTAAAAGCAACATAGAATACAAGGCGCGTGAAATGGATATCAGGCTTGAAGAGAATGGACATGATAGCCAAAAAATAGTGGGTGAGATCAAAAAATTGGAAGACCAGGGGTATCAATTTGATGCAGCCGAGGGGTCCCTGGAGCTTTTGATTAAGAAAGCAAGCGGCCAATTTGAAGAACCCTTTAATCTTGAGTCCTTCCGGGTGACCACCGAAAAGAACCATTCGGGTCCGAGCACTTCTCAGGCCACCATAAAAATCTCAGTGGGAAATGATCAGGAAATCACCGCTGCCGAGGGGGATGGTCCTGTTAACGCCCTGGACAATGCCCTGAGAAAGGCACTGACCAAATTCTTTCCGCAAATTCAGGAGATGGCGCTGGTGGATTTTAAGGTGCGCGTCATTGACGGCAGCGAGGCTACCGCAGCCAAAGTAAGGGTCCAGATAGAGACACGGGACCCTCGCGAGATCTGGTCAACAATCGGTGTGTCAAAAAACATTATCGAAGCCAGCTGGCAGGCGCTTGTAGACAGCGTTCAGTATAAGCTTTCAAAGGAAATGAACAAAACAAAATTGAAAAATAAAGAAGACAGAAGCCTGTAACGGAAAACCACGCCGCAGATTTCAGATGGCTTGGCGAAGAATGGTATAGGAGGTTACTCCATAATGGAACGAGTGATTATTTTTGATACAACGCTTCGTGATGGTGAACAATCACCTGGCGCCAGCATGAACCAGGCCGAGAAACTTAGATTGGCAATACAGTTGGAGAAACTGGGTGTGGATGCCATTGAAGCCGGCTTTCCGGCCGCATCGAAGGGCGATTTTGAAGCTGTAAGGCTCATTGCAGAAAAAATCCGGAATACTGAAGTAGTAGCTTTGGCCAGGGCTTCTAAGGAAGATATTAATCGTGCCTGGGAAGCCGTCAAAAAGGCTGCTCATCCCAAAATCCACACTTTTATTGCCACATCGGATATCCATCTTGAACATAAGTTGAAAATGACACGTGAACAGGTGATTGAATCGGCAGTTGATGCTGTCCGGTATGCCCGGAAATTTACCGACAATGTGGAGTTTTCAGCCGAAGACGGCTCGCGGAGTGACAGGAATTTTCTCTGCCAGGTGTTTGAAGCAGCTATCGATGCGGGCGCCACTACAGTAAACCTGCCGGATACTGTGGGCTATGCAATGCCTGATGAATTCGCGGAGCTTATCTCTTTTGTCCGGGACCACACCCCCAACATTCATCGCGCAGTGTTGAGTGTCCACTGTCATAATGATTTAGGCCTGGCCGTGGCAAACACCCTTGCAGGACTCAGAGCAGGGGCACGGCAGGCAGAGGTTACCGTCAATGGGATCGGTGAAAGGGCCGGAAACACATCCCTCGAAGAACTTGTGATGGGCCTTTACACACGCAGGGAGCATGTGGGGCTCACGACCCGGGTAAATACCGAAGAAATTCATCCCGCCAGCCGGCTTGTCAGTATGGTTACAGGTATTGTAGTGCAGCCCAATAAGGCCATCGTGGGGGCCAATGCCTTTGCACATGAGGCAGGCATCCATCAGGATGGTGTGCTGAAAAACCGAATGACTTACGAGATCATGGAACCGAAAACGGTAGGCCTTTCCAGAAGTCGTCTTGTGCTTGGTAAACACTCAGGTAGACATGCTTTTAGGCAGAAGCTCGGGGAACTGGGCTATGACCTGACCAAAAAAGAATTAGATGGCCTGTTCGAAAAATTCAAGGAACTTGCTGACAAACGGAAGGAGATTGTCGACGAAGATATCGAGGTCCTGGTGGCGGAGGAAATTTTTCGTGTTCCAGACACCTACGAGCTGGATTATCTGAATGTAGTAAGTGGCACTGTCGCCGTTCCTACTGCCACGGTCAAATTGAAAATACGCGGAAAAGAGGCCCAAAATGCTGGATTTGGCGTTGGTCCGGTTGATGCAGCCTTCAATACAATTGCCAAGATGACCGGCACCCGATCCAGGCTGTTGCGGTTCTCGGTCAATTCCGTTTCCGGGGGTATGGACGCGCAGGGTGAAGTGACAGTGCGCCTGCAGGAAAATGATCTAATTGCCCTTGGCAAGGGTGCTGATCCGGACATCATCACGGCCAGTGCCAAGGCCTATATAAATGGTTTGAACCGTCTTGAATATTTAAAGAAGAATCCTTCTTTATCCCCTGAAGAAAGGACGCTCTGATAATATTAAAAATTTAAAAAACGACTTTTTGGTTCGTCAATCAAACAAGGATGGATAACTAATGGCGACTGCCATGACGATTACTGAAAAAATCCTGGCTTCACATGCTGCCAAGGAGCAGGTGAGTCCCGGTGAATTAATCGAGGTCAGCGTGGACCTTGCTCTGGCCAACGATATCACCGCTCCAATGGCCATTCGTGTCTTCGAGGAGTTAGGCGTAAAACGGGTTTTTGATCCTGAAAAGATTGCCCTGGTGCCCGATCATTTTGTGCCGAACAAAGATATCCCATCAGCCGAGCAGGCCAGGATCATGATGGAATTCGCCCACCGTCAAAACATCAAGCACTATTTTGAGCTGGGAGAATCCGGCATCGAACATGTTATCCTTCCTGAAAAGGGTCTGGTTTTATCCGGCGATCTGGTCATCGGGGCTGACAGCCACACCTGCACATACGGCGCTTTAGGGGCCTTCTCAGCAGGTGTGGGGAGCACGGATCTGGGGGTTATCATGGCAACCGGTCGGATTTGGCTCAGAGTTCCGGCTACCATAAAACTGATTTACCAAGGTCAGTTGCGCCCTTGGGTTGGGGGCAAGGACCTTATTCTCTTTACGCTGGGCCAACTGGGCGTTGAAGGAGCCGTCTATAAGACCCTGGAATTTTCAGGGGAAGTTATCACAGAGCTTTCCATGGAGCAGCGCTTAACCATGGCCAATATGGCCGTAGAAGCAGGCGCAAAAAATGGAATTTTTGATGCGGATGACACAACTCGCACCTATGTTGAGGAACGATCCAGCCGTAAAGGCTCTTATCTTTCAAGCGATCCGGATGCATCCTTTGAAAGGGTTATCAACATAGATACAAGTGAGGTGGAACCTCAAGTGGCGCTTCCCTATTCCCCGGATAATGTACATTCCATATCACAGGTTGATCCGATTGCTCTTGATCAGGTCTTCATTGGCTCATGCACTAATGGCCGGATTGAGGATTTGCGTGTAGCGTCAGAAATACTAAAAGGACGATCCGTGGCTCACGGCACCAGGCTTATCGTGATCCCCGGATCACCCCTCGTTTATAAGGAGGCCATTCTGGAAGGAATTGCGATGACCCTATTGGATGCCGGAGCCGTGATCGGACCGCCCTGTTGTGGCCCCTGCCCGGGTGGGCATATGGGAATCCTTGCACATGGTGAAAAGGCCCTTTCCACGACGAACAGGAATTTTATTGGCCGAATGGGCCACCCAAAGAGTGCGGTTTTCCTTGCAAGCCCGGCTGTTGCCGCTGCATCGGCCATCCTGGGAAGGATCGGTTCTCCGGAGGATCTTTAAAAAAATCATCTTTGGAATGCAGACTTGGGAGAGATATTGGATTTTGGAGGATATCTGAAGTTATGAAATTCGAAGGCAGGGTATGGAAATTCGGAGACAATGTGGATACTGATATCATTATCCCTGGGAGGTTCCTCAACATATCGGAAGACCGGATTCTGGCCCAAAACTGTTTCGCAGACTCAAGGCCTGATTTTGTGAAGAATGTTATACCTGGTGATATAATTGTTGCTGGGTCCAATTTTGGATGCGGTTCGTCCCGGGAACACGCTGCCAGGGCTATTAAGGCTTCCGGGATCAGTATGATCATTGCAGGGAGTTTCGCCAGAATATTTTACAGAAATGCCTTTAACATCGGCATGCCAATCCTCGAATCCCAAGAAGCCACCGATGCATTCTCGGAAGGTGCTCGGGTATCCGTAGATTTAGCGTCGGGCGAGATCAGGGATCTATCCAGTAGAAACCGTTATACGGCTAAGTCAATCCCTGATTTCATGATGGAAATTGTTAAGGCAGGCGGTCTGGTGAAACACATAAAGGCCAAAGGGCTTGTTTAATTCTGACCTGCCTTAGGAAGGCAGGTTATGAAAGGCTCATGATGTCAAAAGAATACAACATTGCTGTGATACCCGGAGATTGTACTGGACCGGAGGTGGTGGACGAAGGCATTAAAGCACTGGAAGCTGTCTCCCTGAAATGCGGGGTGGGGTTCAAACTGAACGAATTCAGCCTGGGCGGGGCCCAATATATCGAAAACGGGACCCTGCTGCCAGAGGACATTCTTCAAGAGTTGAGTGAAATGGATGCCATTTTTTTGGGGGCTATCGGCCATCCGGATGTAAAGCCGGGTATTTTGGAAATAGAGATTTTGTTGAAGCTACGTTTTGAACTTGATCTCTATATCAACCTGAGGCCTGTAGTCCTGTTTCCCGGTGTGGATACCCCGCTCAAAAACAAAGGCCCGGAGGATATTGATTTTGTGGTTATAAGAGAAAATACCGAAGGAATGTACGCTGGGAGTGGCGGTTTCTTTAGGAAAAAGACGCCCGATGAAGTGGCTGTACAGGAATCCATTAACACCAGAAAAGGGGTAGAGCGCTGTATCCGCTATGCCTTTGAATATTGCGTAAACAGGAATAAGGATAAGCACCTGACCCTGTGCGGCAAACGTAATGTCCTGCTATATGAATCTGACCTTTGGTATCGAGTTTTTAACGAAGTTCAAAAGGATTATCCGGATGTCCAAACTGAATATCAGCATGTGGATGCCCTTTGTATGTGGATAATCAAAAACCCGGAACAATTTGATGTTATTGTCACAAACAATATGTTTGGGGATATCATTACCGACATCGGGGCTATTATTCAGGGGGGCTTGGGGATTGCAGCGGGTGGCAACATCAATCCCGAAGGAACAGCCATGTTCGAACCCATCGGAGGCTCGGCCCCTAAATATACAGGGATGAACAAGATTAATCCATTGGCTGCCATTTCAGCGGTCCAGATGATGATGGAATATCTGGGAGAAAACGACGCTGCAAAAATCCTCCTTGTAGCAATAAAAAATGTGTTAAGAAACGACCTTAAAAACATGGAGGCTGGAAAAATGGGCTATGGCACAAGCGAGGTGGGGGACCTTGTTGTCAGCTATATTCATAATCATATTTGAATCACTTGAGCTTGAGGGAACCCATGGAAAACATTAAAGTGGCCGCTGTTTGTATGAATGCTGCGCCGGGCGAGATAGAAAAGAATCTTATGCGGATTCAATCATTTGTCTTGAAGGCCGCTGCAAACGGGGCTGACATGGTCTGTTTTCCTGAACTCTCCGTAACCGGTTATGTCCTGAATCGTCCCTCCGATGTCTACAAGGCCATGGATCCGGGCAAGGTCCTTGATCAATTGATCCATATGGCCCGGGAATCGGGAGTAGTCCTAATTGTGGGTCTGATAGAGATCTCTGAAGGGAGAAAACCTTATGAAAATGTTTACCAGGCCGGTCAACAGATCATGACCTTTATACACGGAAACACTACCTTTGGGGTACAGCTCTGCTACGAGGCCCATTTCCCAGAGATCAGCACACTTACAGCCCTAATGGGCGCCGATGTCCTGTTTATACCCCACGCTTCTCCAAGGGGAAACCCCATGGAAAAACTGAAAAGCTGGTTGAGGCATCTTACGGCCAGGGCCTTTGATAACGGTGTTTTCTTGGTGGCATGCAACCAGGCGGGAAAAACCAGCGAGGGCTTTTCATTTCCGGGAGTTGCCCTTGCCTTAAGGCCGGACGGTCAAATCTTAGCCAGGTATGCGGGGAAGAGGGAAAACATCCTTTTTGCAGAACTCGAAGCTGCTGTGCTTCAAGACATCAGACAACACAGGATGAAATACTTCCTTCCACAGAGAAGGCCCGACCTGTACAGGAAGATCGCGGATAGCTAACTCAGGCGAATAACCTTCTGGTGTCTGGGCCCTATAAGCTGAACCAGCTTAAATAGGCTGCTTAAGTAAAGAAAAGGCGCAAAGGGGCTTTTTTAAAACCTCTTGCGCCCTTGATATCTCCTGTAAATGGACTGCGGTTCTACATACGGAATTAGACGCAGCCTGTTGGTTTTGGCAGTCCTGCCATTTTACAGGCGCCTTTACCCGGTCCAGATGGAAACAATTCATAGATATATTTTAGTTTAAAACCGGTAACTTTAGAGAGAATCCGGACCATCGGGGCAATACCGTTCTTTTTGTAATAATCCTGGAGCACCTTGATGACCTGCCAGTGCTCATCGGTCAGTTTTCAACTGTCTTTACATGTCTGACCCACGCTTCACTCCAGTTGTTGAAATCGTCAATGAAACCGTCTTCATCGATATTGAAGGTGTGCCCCTCGAACTCTACTGTTGGCATAATTCAAAACCTCCTTTTTTTTAAATATCTTATCCCATTCGGGATTTGTTTTATTTCAGCCAGTAAATCGAATTCGTAAATTTAATTCAGTTTTTTTGTATTGTCAATTGTTCTTTTCAAACTTCCTGAAAAATTCTGTCTTTTTTCCTATAATCAAGTGCTGCCCTGATAATGCCCTCGGCCCATAGAGGATTTCCCGCTGCATGCACGTGCGTGTACGTAGCCAGAAGGTTCTTTTTGCAAATCCCATCCCTCACTCCATCCACACCACAGCCACGGTTTACCTTGAACGCAAAATTCACGTCTTCCTCACCGGTCAGCACAGCCTTTGAATAATGAAATTCATGGCCTCTCAAAATCTCGCCCTGTGAATAATAGGGATTGGATCGGTCCACTTCCAGAATGGTATACCCATGGCCCTGCGGTCTTTTCTGAAGGATGAATTTTACTGGAAGTGCGCCCACCATAGGATACGTTTTCCCATCTACAACAAGGCTTTCTCCAAGATACATGAACCCGCCACACTCTGCATACACGGGCAGGCCCCGTTCAATTTCCTCTTTTAAAGCATTCCGGAAAGCCCGGTTATCCGCCAGGGCCTGGGCCTGGGTCTCTGGAAAACCGCCTCCAATGTAAAGTGCATCCAATATGGGCAATTCATTGCTTGAAATAGCATTGATTTCAACCATAACAGCACCCAGACGTTCCAAATGTCTCAAATTTTCAGGATAGTAAAACCAAAATGCCCTGTCTCTGATGAAACCTATCCGGGGAGACTCATTACCAATAACAACTGTTGATCTCTGGTCCTGCTTTTGAGGTGTCTTCTCGATGCCTTCTACCTCGCCGGCGATTCTCCAGATCGCATCCAGTTGAAGGTTTTCCTTGACCGTTTTCTTGGTCCATGAAATCGCCTTTTCAGCATGCTCCCTTTCCTGATGCGGAACAAGGCCCATGTGTCTTTCAGGAAAAATGCCTTCTTCAAGCTTTGGAACAGATCCAACCACGGGCGTTCCGCAATATTTTTCAATAGCGTCTCTTATCAGAGTCTCCTGCCTCGAACTGGCCACTCTGTTCAGGATAACCCCGGCAATATTCAGATCCGGGTCAAATACCTGGCATCCCTTTACTACCGCTGCGATCGTACGTGTGGCCATAGTCACATCAGCAATAATAATTACCGGCGTTTTAAGAAGCTTGGCCAATTCCGCCGTGCTGGACCGACCATCTAAGTCAAAACCATCATAAAGGCCACGATTTCCTTCGATAATGGAAAGATCGGCCTGGTCTGAGTTGAAGAAAAAGGATTCAATGATCTGTTCCTCGGTCATAAGAAAAGGATCCAGGTTATGACATGACCTGTCCGCGGCAAAAGCCAACCACCCGGCGTCAATAAAATCAGGGCCTTTCTTAAAGGGTGCGATTCGGTAGCCCTTATCCCGCCATGCGGCAGCAAGGCCAAGCGAAAGGATGGTCTTGCCAGACCCTCCCCTTAATGCAGTAATTATGATGCGGCGTCGAAAAAAGGTCATTTTATTGGATGAGCCAACGGCGTGTCAGCCAGTCTTGTTTAGGTAAAAATTTTGACGATTAGGCACATGGCCTGAAAAGATTGTCAATAAAAAAAGCTGACCAGTTTTTTGCTTTTTTTTCATTGACAGTCCTCAACGGTTTTGATTATAAACCAAATCTTAACTATTTGAAAAGAAAACTAATTCAAATATTCACAAATAGTTACCCAAAATGATTTACCCTGAACCTCGGGTTAATGGAAAATAGAATATAGATTGACGATCTTTTGAGGGAGGAGGTGAATGTAACGGCATTATTTTTTTGGATTTACTCCTTAACATCACAAATATAGTCAGCAAAAGGAGGCATTGATAATGGCTTTTGAACCAAATGAACCACAAGAAGAAATAAAATACGAAGAGATGCGGATCTATTCCGACGAAGAATTGAATAACTACACGGAAGAAGACCTAAAAAACTTTAAGTGTAAACATGATATTCCCGATCTGGATGAACTGGAAAAGGGTCCATGGCCGAGCTTTGTGGCCGATGCCAAACGGGAAGCCGTTCATAGAAAAAAACTCGCCAAAGACAGGATATTACTTTCGGCTGAAACGGTCGAAGATACCCTGGGACAGCTTCAGGTTTCATTTGATGACGGTGAAACCCACTGGAAACACGGGGGCATTGTCGGCGTATTCGGATATGGTGGAGGTGTTATAGGGCGGTATTCCGACCTACAGGAAAAATTTCCTGCTGTTGCCCATTTTCACACCATGCGTGTTAACCAGCCAATGAGTAAATTTTATACCACAAATTATTTGAGGACTATTTGTGATCTTTGGGAATATCGGGGCAGCGGTATGATGAATATGCACGGATCTACCGGTGACATCATATTCCTGGGGACATCTACCGAACAACTGGAACCTGTCTTTTATCAGATGACACATGAAATGCAACAGGATCTGGGCGGTTCCGGTTCCAATCTGCGTTCTCCCTCCTGCTGTCTGGGCAAGGCTCGCTGTGAGTGGTCATGCATTGATACGCAGGACATGTGCTATGAGCTGACACATTTTTACCAGGATGAATTGCACCGTCCGGCATTTCCATACAAATTCAAATTTAAGTTTGATGGTTGCCCGAACGGCTGTGTGGCCTCAATTGCCCGATCAGATATGTCCTTTATCGGGACCTGGAAGGACGATATCCAGATCGATCAGGACGCGGTGAAGGCCTATATCGGGGGCGAGATTGAGCCCAATGCCGGTGCCCATAAAGGAAGAGACTGGGGCAAGTTCGACATCCAGAAGGAGGTCATTAATCTCTGTCCGACTGGGTGTATGCAGATGGAGGATGGTAAGCTTGTGATTGACAATAAGGAATGTACCCGATGCATGCACTGCATTAACGTCATGCCCCAGGCACTAAGACCAGGTACTGATACAGGGGTCAGCATTCTTTTTGGTGCAAAGGCCCCAATCCTTGAAGGCGCTCAAATGGCCGTTCTGACCGTTCCTTTTATGAAGTGCGAGCCCCCTTATGAAAACATCAAAGATCTTATAGAAAAGGTCTGGGATTGGTGGATGGAAGAGGGCAAGAACCGCGAGAGATTGGGCGAGCTGATCCAGCGCTGGGGACTGCCAAAATTCCTGGAGGTGGTAGACCTGCCGCCTATGCCACAGATGGTGACAGAACCGAGGAGCAATCCATACATCTTCTGGAAAGAGGAAGAAGTGCCAGGCGGATTTGAGAGAAATATTAAAGACTACCGAGCCAAACATATGCGATAGGTACAGCAGAGGAGGTAAATATTATGGCATTATCTTTAGAACGATTTGGTGGATATAACCCGGACAAACCTATGGAAAACAGGCTTACCGACCTTGGTCCCAGGCATTTCTGGGCATTTTTTCCTCCGATTATCCAGAAAAATTACGGGAAGTGGAAATATCATGAAATCCTGGAGCCAGGCATTCTGGTTCATGTATCGGAGACCGGAGACAAGGTGTTTACTGTTCGATGCGGTGGCTGCCGCTTCATGACGGTTGAGAATGTCCGGGAAATCTGTGATATTGCAGATAAGCACTGTGATGGTTATGTGCGATTCACAACGCGAAACAATATTGAATTTATGACAGACAGCCAGGATAAGATGGAGGCCCTTAAAAAGGACCTGATAAGCAGGAAACATGTCTCCGGAAGTTATAAGTTTCCTATCGGAGGTACCGGTGCCGGGGTTACAAACATTGTCCATACCCAGGGATTTCTTCATTGTCATACACCAGCCACTGATGCCTCGTCCATGGTCAAGGCGGTTATGGACGACTTATTTGATCATTTTCAGGGCATGACACTACCTGCCCAGGTCAGGGTCTCAATGGCCTGCTGCCTGAATATGTGCGGGGCTGTGCACTGCTCGGACATTGCCCTTTTGGGTTATCACAGGAAACCACCGGTCATCGACCATGAGGTCATGGATGCCCTGTGCGAGATCCCGCTGGTTATTGCCGCCTGTCCGACCGGCGCAATTTCCCCGGCCAAGACCGAAGATGGCAAAAAGACTATTAAGATCAAAAATGAGCGCTGCATGTTCT
>JAFDHL010000131.1 GCA_019308785.1 Deltaproteobacteria bacterium | reverse complement strand
TGTTTCACCTTCAACAATCTTTCCGGCCTCTCTCGCAGGAGGTGGTGTCATTTCCAGGATCTTTACTTTCCTTGCACTCTCTCCAAATTCAGCTGCATCCAATCCCAGGTCTGACAGCGTCTTCTCATCAAGAGGCTTCTTTTTGGCCTTCATGATACCTGGAAGCGATGCATATCTCGGTTCATTCAAACCCTTTTGAGCGGTAATAAGGGCCGGGAGGTTCGACTCAATAACGAGTGTTTGCCCCTCAACTGGCCTGTTGACCTTGACGGACTTCCCATCCTCAGCTACCTCCACCTTATCAATCACAGAAAAATGCGGAATATTTAGGAACTCGGCAAGAGCAGCACCGACAACACCCATGTCATCATCCACGCCTCGCTGGCCAGTAAAGATTATGTCATATTCTAAATCTTTTATTACTGCGGCCAGGGCCTTCGCAGTAGCAAGGGAATCGCTTCCCTCTAAAGCATCGTCACTGATAAGGACCCCTTTATCAGCCCCCATGGCAAGGGCAGTACGAATGGATTCCGTAACCCTTTTAGGACCCAGGCCCACAACTGTGACCTCGCCCCCAAATTTTTCTTTTAGACTAAGTGCCTCTTCCACGCCATACTCATCATAAGGATTCATGACCCATTTGATATCATCAGTTACTATTGACTTTCCGTCGGATGCTATCTTTATCTGGGCCTCCGTATCTGGAACCTGTTTTAAGCAACAAATAATATTCACTTTCTCCTCCTTTCATTAACCAATTTAGGGTAACGATTCATGATCTTGCCACCAGATCAGTTATTAAATTTAGGTCAGCTCTCTATCCCTCTCAGAAAATACTGACTGATTTGCTTGGCAGCAGTGTTAATATCATACTGCTTGCGGTTTGACAATACCCAGAACCTGGACATTTCATCCAAAGCCCCAAAAAACGCCCTCTTGGCCACGCCCGGAATCACATCTTTCCTGAAAACGCCCGTTTCCTGGCCCTGCCTGATAATATCCGCAATTAAATCCAGATATTGGATAAATTTCTCGTTTTTGTATTCCTTCATGAATTTACTGCTTTGCCGCACTTCAACCTGAATAATCTCTGCCATGTCCTTATACTGTTCAATCAATTTTAAATGGGCCAACGCAAATCTTTCGAGTTTTTTGGCAGGGTCTTCTAACCGTGAGATCTGGTCCACCATATTGTCCAGTACGTCCTTCATCTGTTCCTCAAAAAGACAAATCAGGATATCGTCCTTGTTTTGAAAGTAGATGTAAATGGTACCGTCAGCGACGCCGGCCTCTCTGGCAATTTCAGATATTTTGGCCTGGTAGAAGCCCTTTTTGGCAAATATCTTGGTGGCTGCCCGTATGATACTGAAATATTTATCGTTATTTTTTCTCTTACTCATCTTTATAACACCTAAATGAATGATTATTCATTCATAACGATTGATACCATCGCGACCAGGCAGTGTCAAGATTTTTTGCTTGCGGTCTGAAAAAAAGCAATTTATTGTTACTTAATACTTCTTGACAAAAAATAATGAAATAAATTAAATTCAATTGTCAGTCCAGAACAGAAAGGTTGGTGATACATTTAAGGCAGGTTTTAGTTTTGACGGTCATAATTAAATCTCTATCATAAGGAGGAAAGACCATGCGTAAGTTATTCTTTTTAGCAACTGTCTCGTTAATTGTAGCCGGCATGATAACCTTAGGGCTTCCAACAGGAGCCATTGCCAAAGATATTAAAGTAGGAGCTATTATCAACTTAACAGGACCAGCCTCCACGTGGGGGCAATTCCATGCCAAGGGGCATAAAGACTACTTCCGCTATGTCAACGATGTTAAGGGCGGAATTGCCGGAAACAAGATTAAGTTGACCGTGGTCGATCATGCCTATAAAGTCCCCGAGGCTGTCAAATACGTCAAAAAGTTCTGTACCTCGGACAAAATGGACATACTCGCCACCTGGGATGCCGGCTCAGGCATCATGGCAAAACCCATTATCCAGAAATACAAGACACCCAACATCAATTATTCCACCTACCAGGGGATCCTCAAGCCACCAGTAGACTATGCCTATCTCCCTTATGGCGGCTATAACATGGACTCCTACGCGGTCCTGGAATATATCAAGAACATCCACAAAGGTAGCGCACCCCCTAAAGTCGGGCTCCTTACTTACAACAATGCCTACGGAAAATCCATCCACGCGGCCAGCAAGGAATACGCTGCTAAAAACAACGTAAATATTGTATCTATTGAACAATTTCCACCCAAGACCCTTGATCTCAATACAGAGCTTCTCAGGCTGAAGTCCAAAGGAGCAGAGTATATCTTCATGCAGTGTCTTCCATCTGCTATTCTCATGGCCCTTAAGTCTGCTGATCGGGTTAAATACGACGTCCCCTTCTTCGGAACCTGGACTTCTACTGATCCCGATTTCTTTAAACGCGGAAAAGGCCTGATTCGCAATCGAATGCATATGCAATTTCCCGGAGGCCTCCCGGTTGACAAGACACCCGGCATGAAGACAATGGAATATCTATGGAAGAGATATAAAACCGTGACAAGTTTTGATGCCTCTTACTGGGAAGGGGTGGTCATCGCTTCGCTTATGGAAAGGGCCTTTGAGAGAGCATACGAAAAATTTGGGAAAATAAACAGCGAGACCATCAATCAAGGCCTTGAAACCTTCCGCAATGAAGATTTCGGCGGTTTGTTCCCCAATGTAACTTATACCAAGACAGATCATAGTGCCTCCTGGAAGGCAAGGATCGTGAAAATCAATGAGAACGGCACTTACACGCCTCTCACCAGCTTCTGGGGACCAGGAAAAGAAAAGGTTAGAATCATAAAATGAAAGCCTTTCGCGGTGAACCGAGTATCTTCGCCTCCGCCCGCCCCGAGGATAAGCGGGCGGAGCTGGAGGTGAAGAATCTCACATTACGATTCGGTGGAATTACTGCCCTCAACAAGATTGACCTTGCGGTGCACACGGGCGAGCTGGTAGCCATTATCGGTCCAAATGGAGCCGGAAAAACCAGCCTGTTGAACTGTATCACCGGTTACTACAAACCCCAGGAGGGCCGGATCTTTTTTAACGGGGAAGATATTACCAACCTTCACACACATACCCTCACCGAGCTCGGGATCGGCAGGACCTATCAAAACATAGAACTTTTCCCCGGCATGACCGTTTTGTCCAATATGTTATTGGCCCGTCATGTTCATTGCCATTACAATGTCGGAAAAGCATCCCTTTTCTCAAAGTCTGTGCGGAACGAAGAGGTCTATCATCGAGAAATCCTGGAAGAGTTAATCGACTTTCTTGAAATGCAATCGCTCCGAAAACAGCTTGTGGGTGCGCTTCCTTACGGGATGAGAAAGCGCGTCGAACTGGGCCGTGCCCTGGCGTTAGAACCAAAACTCCTGGTACTTGATGAACCCTTTGCAGGGATGACACTTGAAGAAAAAGAGGATATGGTCCGGTTTCTGATGGAGCTTAATGAGTCATGGGATCAGACCATGATTCTTGTGGAACATGACATGTCCGTTGTGATGAGTATCTCTGAACGAATTGCGGTACTTGATTTCGGAGTCAAGTTAGCGGAAGGAACTCCTGATTTTGTTCAAAGCCATCCCCAGGTAATCAAAGCCTATCTCGGAGATACCTCAAAAATTGATTAATATAATTTAGGTGTCAAGGCCTGACCCCATACTAAAAAAATGAAATTTACAAATCTCAAAATAGATCGTATCGACGAGGAGACCCTTGAGTCCCAGATCCAGTATACCTTCCCACAGATCCTATCAAGACAGGCTGAGCAATTGGGATCAGACAGGATTGCTATCCGGGAAAAGGCATATGGCATGTGGCAGACGTTTGATTGGCGGGAGTATCTTCGTTATACAAAGCTTGTTGCCTTAGGCTTGATCTCTCTGGGTCTAAAGAGGGGTGAAAATGTCGGGCTCATTCTCGACAATCACCCGGAATGGCTTTTCGCTGAACTGGGTGCGCAGTCACTCGGTGCGGTAACGATCCCGTTTTTTACTTCGGCAGTGGCCAAAGAGCAGCTTTTCGGGCTCAACCGTGTCAAGGCAGCATACATCTTTGCCCAGGATCAGGAACAGGTTGACAAAGTTCTCTCATGCCGGGATGAACTCTCCCATGTTAGGCGACTTATTTATATCGACCCCACCGGCATGAGAACCTACAGGGACGACCCCTGGCTGATCAGCTTTGCTCAACTCCTCGAATTAGGAGAAGAACTGGACAAAGAGCAGCCTGACCTTTTTGTCAAGGAACTCTGGGAAGGGAAAGCTAATGATGTTGCCCTTATGATAATGACATCAGGCACTACCGGAGAGCCCAAACTGGTCATGCTGAGCTTTGAGAACTTTATTGAAATGGCCCGCAAATGGCTGGAAACAGCCCCCATCGGCATCGGGGATAACTGGATCTCCATTACACCTACCGCCTGGATCGTTGACCAGATGTGGGGAATGGGGCTTACAATTTGTGGCGGTATGGCCATGAACTTTCCCGAAACCTTTGAAACCGCTGTTGAGGATTTCAGGGAAATAGGCCCCACAGTCATTGTCACCTCTTCCAGGTTCTGGGAAGATCTCGCTTCCAAGATCAGGGTCAAGATTGCCGATGCCGGGTTTATCAAGCGTGCCCTTTATGACTTGTCTCAAAAAATAGGCTTACATGTCGTAGATCTGGAATCAGAAAAAAAGCCGATTCCCGCTAAACTAAGATTTTTTAGGTGGCTGACCAACCGGATCGTATCACAGCCCCTCATGGACCGGGTCGGGTGTCTCGGATTTCGTGGCGCTTATACAGGCGGCCACCCCATCAGCCCGGATGTTATCCGGTTTTTCAGAGCAAATGGCCTTAATCTGAAACAGTGCTATGGGCTCACAGAAGCCGGTGGCATCTTTCAGGTACAGCCTGATGATGAGGTCAAACCCGAAACAGTGGGTACAGCCCTTCCTCGTACAGAAGTCAAAATCACGGAAGACCAGGAAGTTCTGGTCTCCAGCAAGTCAAACTTTGTGGGCTATTATGAGAACCCGGAGGCAACGGCCGAGGCGTTGAAAGACGGCTGGTTTTATACCGGGGATGCAGGCTATTTTAACGATGACGGGCATCTCGTTATTATAGGTCGAAAACAGGACATAATGCGTACAAAAGAGGGCGAGGCATTTTCTCCGGATTTTATCGAGACAAGGCTTAAATTCAGCCCTTATATAAAGGAATCCGTGATCTGGGGAGAGGGACATGAATACCTCACCGCCTTCGTTAATATAGACTTCGGAAACGTGGGCAACTGGGCCGAAGACCGGAAGATTCCCTACACCACTTATACTGACCTTTCCCAGCAGCCGGCTGTTGAGGAAATGATTCGAGGGGAAGTCCAGGAAGTAAACAAACAGTTACCGAAACCCATGCAGCTCGTAAAAATCATTCTGCTTTACAAATTACTGGATGCAGATGACGAAGAACTGACGAGAACTGGCAAGGTAAGGCGTATGTTTGTCTTTGACCAGTATAAAGACCTCATTGATGCCATGTATTCTGATAAGACTGAACTTCCCGTAACAGGTCAGGTGCGATACAGAGATGGACACGTGGGGACAATTGAAACAACAGTTAGAATACTGGATGTAAAATAGTCTTTGTAAATTGATATCTTAAAATTGCAGTCAAGGTTTTACAATATATGAGCTTGATACTTGATACTAGATACTGGATACTTGATATTGCGGCAACAAATCCTTGAGGGGTGCTTTAATTTTTCATCCAGTATCCAGAATCCGGCATCCAGTATCAGGATGCCAAAAGGTTCGCCTGTCTACTTACAACCGTACGCATGCAGGTCGTCTTCGAATGTAGTTCATAAACTAAGGAGGCTTAGCCAGCCATGGAATTCTTTCTTCAACTTCTGGTAAACGGAATATCATTAGGATTTCTTTATGCGCTTTCCGCACTGGGCTTTGTCATGATCTTTAAGTCGAGCAGCGTCCTCAACTTCGCCCACGGGGAACTCCTGGCTATTGGTGCTTTTATGTTTCTTGTCCTGTCAGCCTGGGCCAAGTTGCCTATTATTCTTGCATTCGCCTTAACACTCATAGGGAGTTTTGCCCTCGGTTTTGTCATCGAACGCCTTTTCCTGCGCCCGCTGATCGGGGAAGCGCTGATCGAGGTGATCATGCTGACCGTGGGTTTGGCTGCCATGTTCAAGGGACTAATGCTGTTTATCTTCGGCGGTGACATTCATGATTATCCCAAATTCCTCCCAGAAGGCCTTTCAATGGAATGGGGAACCATTCAAATCCCCTCTGTCTACGTGGCTACCTTTATTATCGGAATCCTTTTTCTTATCATTTTCGGCCTTTTCTTTAAATATTCTTCCCAGGGTATTTATATGAGGTCTGTGGCTGATAACCAGCCTGCCGCCCTTTCCTTGGGCGTCCACGTAAAAAGGGTATTTGCCATGTCATGGGCCATTGCAGCTTTGGTCTGTGCCATGAGCGGCGTTGTACTGGGCATCATCAACGGAATCAACGTCCATCAAATAAGTTCTGTAGGGCTTAAAGTATTTCCTGTAGTCATTTTAGGTGGACTTGACAGTATTGGGGGGGCGATTATCGGCGGTGTCATTATCGGTCTGCTCGAGACCTTTACGGGCGGGTATATTTCCACTTCTCTGCGGGAAGTTATCCCCTATATTGTGCTGGTCCTTATCCTGATGGTAAGGCCTTACGGTCTTTTCGGACTGGTAGAAATAGAGCGGGTATAAGATCGCTTTGCGATCTTATGAAGCGCGGCTTCGCCGCTTTATAAAAACGAAAATCTACACTGCGTAGGGTCGGCCACTGCGGCGACCTGATGAGAATACTTTTCCAAAAAAAAGTATTATTCAAGAAAGGCTGCAACGGACATGCGCAAATTTCAATTTCACCCCTGCGGTAATTTCAAAGAATCATACAACGAAGAGATCAAAATCTTTGAAACAGACTTCGGCAGGCTTTGGTTGTTGATCGGCCTTGTGCTTCTTTTCGGTGTTATTCCATTTATCAGCAGTCCCTTCATGCTATACGTGTTGAATACCGTCGGGATCTATGCCATTGCAGCAATAGGGCTTAATCTGCTTATCGGATATACAGGCCAGATTTCACTCGGTCATGGTGCCTTTTTCGGCGTGGGAGCTTACGCCGGAGCCATTTTAGCCACCAAGGCGAATTTCCCTTTTATTCTCGTCGTACCTGCTGCAGGTCTTATTACTGCCGCTGTTGGCATGGTCTTCGGCCTCCCTTCGGCTCGTCTCAAGCACCTTTACCTCTGCATTGCCACCCTGGCAGGACAGTTCATCCTTGAATACGTATTTGTACAATGGGAAAGCCTTACGGGTGGTGCAGAAGGAATCAGTGTTGTTGGTGCCACCCTGTTCGGACTCGATTTAGGTAATGATCGAACTTTTTATTACGTAATATTTGTTTGCCTTGTGGTAATGACATGGATAGCGGTCAACCTGATCAGAACGCGGTATGGCCGCGCCTTCATCGCCATTCGCGATAATGACCGGGCCGCTGAGGGAATGGGAATTCCCATCTTCCCATACAAGCTACTCTCATTTGCCATAAGCTCCTTTTACGCTGGGGTTGCCGGCGCACTCTATGCCTATTTCATGATGAGTATCACTCCTGAACCCTTTAATCTGTGGCTATCCATTGTATTTATTGCCATGATCATTATCGGGGGTCTGGGAAGCATCCCCGGCTCTGTCTTTGGTGCGATCTTCATAGTCGCATTGGAGGAAGTATTGAGCCATGGCACAGAGTATCTCATGAACGTTGGCCCTTCCGCCGGTGCTGCCATTACTATTGCCCCGCTCCGTGAGTTCGTCTTCGGCCTGGCTATCGTCCTGTTTATCATATTTGAACCAAAGGGTCTTGCAGAAGTCTGGCGTATTGTTCGATCCAATTTCAGGTTGTGGCCTTTTTCGTATTAGCATATGCAGGAGTAATGGCATATGCGCAAAAATAAGAACCGGGGATACCAAAAGCTAAGAGTTTGGAATGATGCGATTGATTATTACGTGCTGACTTGGAATACTTTTCGGAATTTTCCTTACGAATTAAAACGAATTGCTTCTCAGGCTATAGCTTCAAGTGATTCTGTACATCGAAACATTGCCGAAGGCTATTGTAGGCGCTCGATACACGAGTACCTGAATTTTCTTAATTTTGCTCTTGGTTCACTTGGTGAATCAGTTTCAGGTCTCAGTGCCTATAGGAAATCGAAACAGATAAAAGAAGAGGAATTCGAAAAGTTGGATGGATTGGCATACAAACTGGAAAACGGATTGCTAAAACTGGTCGAAAGCTTAGAACAAAAAAGAGAACGCGGGGAATGGACTGATCATCTGATGATCAAGGAAAGCAATGCGATATATAGGAGCAAATAGTTACTCCATTACTCCATTACTCCATTTTCCAAAGGAATAAGGTTCGTTATCATGGAAAATAACATCAGGTTACTTTTAAACAACATCAGCGTGGTCTACTCTGATGTTATACAGGTCTTAAAGGGCGTATCACTCACCGTTAAGAAAGGACAGATAGTTTCTCTTTTGGGCAGCAACGGCGCCGGAAAGACCACGACATTGAAAGCAATCTCCGGCCTGCTCAAACCAGAGAATGGGAAGGTCACTGAAGGCTCTATCGAATATGATGGTAAGCCTGTTCAGAATTCTTCTCCGGAAGAAATTACCCGCAAAGGGATTATTCAGGTCCTGGAGGGAAGGCAGGAATTCAAGTACCTGACTGTTGAAGAAAACCTCAGGGTCGGGACCGCCACCCGATGGGGCAAACCTTTTAAAAAAGACCTGGAAATGGTTTACCACTATTTTCCCGCACTGCTTGCGCGGAAAAAGAACCTGGCAGGATATTGCAGTGGCGGTGAACTCCAGATGCTTGTGATGGGCAGAGGACTGATGGCCCAACCCAGTCTTTTACTTTTGGACGAGCCTTCATTGGGCCTCGCGCCGCTCCTGGTCAAAGAAATATTTCAAATCATCAGACGAGTAAACCAGGACCTTGGGACTACCCTCATGCTCGTTGAACAGAATGCCAATATGGCTCTTCAGATCGCCCATTATGGTTATGTAATGGAGAATGGTAAAATTGTTATGGAGAGCGATGCAGAAGCTCTCCGTGAAAATCCGGATGTAAAGGAATTTTACTTAGGCACGGCCGCCACCGGGACACTCAAGTCCTATAAGGATGTGAAATCCTACAAACGCCGCAAACGCTGGCTCTAAGTCCCCGACAAATCCATTGCCCTCAAAAAGGCTTTTTTGGCCTGGTATTTAGATGGATCCCACCGAATCATTTCGTACAGAAATTTCATGGCAGGAAGATTCATTTCGATTTGTAAAGCCTGATGAGTTTAAGGCCTTTGGAATTGATCCTTCGGATATCCCATTAGGAACCTTTGCCGCCCTGAAACACCCTTCTCAACTACAGAGCAGATTTGGTGGGAATGCCTATGGGTTCGGTTTTTTCGAACTCTACGACCGGGCAAAGCCGGAGGATATCAAACTGATCCAATCCACTGCCCTTGATGATCCTGAAAGCGTCAGGCAACACCATAAGGAACTCAACGACATTTACAAGAAGATCGGCTTATTAGTTAGATTTTCAAGCCTCGGTAAGCCCTATTATCTGATCCCGGTTCACCTTGTATCCAATACACAAAGCCACATCAAGTCCAAGGTTGACGAGATTACAAAAATAGTTGGGTTTCACCGAAAAAAATATTTTAAGGAGCATCATGATATCGGCTTGATAACCTACCAGGATGACCTGATTGCCCATGAACTGACCTTTCGCTTTAAGGAACACCGTTTTGCAATCATAGACTCCCTTGAAAAGCTGCGAAATATAAATAAAACCATGGACATGGTCATCTTTACGTGGGATCTATTCGAAATAGTATTGGATGAAAGATTCAGCCCACTTTCACGTGAGATACTTACTAAGAAACGCCTGGATCAATATGTAGTCTATATCCTGTGGAAGCTATACAATTTGCTAAAGCCGGATGGCGAAGTCTTTATTATTGCCAGCCACCATGCCCCTAAGACCAATCGGGTAACAAGGATCACATTCAAAACAGAGCAAGAAGAAAATAATTTTGCTCTATTTACCCATATTTTCAAAACAAAGAAAAAATACAATATAAAAAACCATGCATTACAGGTTAACATTTTCGATTTTCGGAAGTATATTAGCGATTTTTATGTGGAAGAGGAAGTCATAAACAAGCTCCTCGGCGGAAAGCGTTTGGAAGACATGACCCTCAGACAGATAAACAACCTCCCCTATATCAACTATCAACTTACCGATTGGCCCTTCTTGAGTGACCAGGAAAGAATCTGGTCCAGACTCCTCCCAATTTATTTTGATAAGATATTCTTAAAAGCTTTGGTTCCTCAACCGGTAAAAAAAGACTGGGAAAAAAGGTTCTCTTTCACCGACTTTACACCAGATTACATGATGATCTACCTCGGGCAAAAGAAGGCCTTGAAAACAACAATTGCACATGTGAAGCGGGATGTGATGGAATCAAGATTGACCGGCTGCCCCACAGAACTCTTAGCCGATTATAGAGATTCGTTTGAATATGTGATTAAAACCCTTAGTGTTCTACAAAAACTGAAAAAGGGGGGCTATGAAGGCTTGCCGCAAAACTTCGTAGACCGCCTGAAGCAACCCCTGGATAACAAAAGTCAAAGATTCAGTTCCCTTAACAATGTCATCAAGCTAATAACCAAGATCAAAAAACTGGAAAAAATCAATCCGGACAAGATTGAGGGATTAAGAACACGGGTTATTGAGAACCTGGAAGCCCTGACTTTCTTCGGGTTTAGCCATGATGATCTGAAGGAGATTCTCTATATCGTCCTGGGCCACACACCTATGGGACGAATAATATCCGGGAAAGTGAATGAAAAGTCATTAAAACCTGTTTCAGATCTGGCCCGGACCTATGACCCACAACAGGCCCTTAATCTGCTCCGTTACTGCCTGTTAATGACAATGGCCGAAACACAGGCGACCAGAAGATCCGAATTGAGCCAGGAAGAGCTTGCCGAGCTTTTCGATCTCTACGAGTCCACCGTCAGGATTGTCACTAATCGAGAGCTGGACTGGGACAGGCTTCTTGACGAAAAAATAACATCCATGGGGGGTATACACAATAGGATCGTCCGAAAGCTTCTCAAAATGATGAATCACTTTGAATTCCTCGATAACTGGTCTGAGCTGAAGCACAAGGGCCAGATGGAGAAAGAAGCCCTGGCTGACTATAATGATCAAAAGCTGTCGAGAATAGAAAATGTAATAGAACTTGTGAGTACAATCGAACAGTTTGAAGAGATGTACCTGAAATTCGATCCTTTACAGTTACCTGTGTTTTACAGAAAATTTCTTGCCATTGAGTTCCACGGTACGGGCCATCTTTTTGAAAGAATGGACAGTCAGCATGTATTTACACTCCTCTGGATCACGGTTAGCTTAGCTCGTGGTGAGGTAATCAATTTTAACCCCATTCTGGCTGATTTAGAAACCTCTGAAATAGAAGATCGGGTTAGAAAGGTAGAAAAAGAAGCCGGCGCCATTAATATTCATTACCTGGACCACGCGGTCCTGAGACAATTCAGCGAACAGCTTTACCTGAATAGGACCTCCCTTATTATGGGTACAGGCTTTCAACTCAAAGTGGATCAGGACACTCAGTCTCTTGAAATAACCTATTTGGATATGGATAAGAATATTGAAGACCTCGAGGCATTAACAAAACAGTTCGCTAATTGCCCGGTATCAAAAATCCCTGTTGAAGACCTTAAAAGATTGGAGGTCCTTTTTTCCAATCAGGAAATCTTCTACCAGAGCCATTTAAGATTCCTTAAACAGGCAGATTCAACATTGAAACTGCCTGAGAGACAAAAACGGTGGTTTAAGGGTGTTCAAGACCAGCGGGAGTATTTAAGATCCAACTTCATGGATGTCATTTTTCGTCCTGAAGACGTATATACTGATCTTGACCTGCTTTATCGCCATTCACCATCCCTTTTGAATTTTATCCTTCCCGAATTTGGAGCCCTTCAGGACCTTGACCTGTCCTGGCATCTGTATCTGACGTCTCCCGTCAGTCACTATATTATCACAGCCACAAAGAAGCTTCAGGCCCTGGTCAGACATGACAGAGAGAGCTTTCAGGATATCCAATTCCTATACAGGTTGGCCCAAAGAGAATTCGGCCCATTGGCCACAGGCATAGTGGGTGTGAGTGAATCGCAGATAGAAGACCTGGAGAAAATTACAGAACATCTGAGCCACAATCGCCCCTTGTTTGATGCTTTGATCAGATCTTTCATATTCCAGGATATCGGCAGAATACCCGCACTGCGAGAGAAATATAAGAGCGTTATCAACCCGGCAGACCTTGCCTATTCGGGAGCACTATTCCTGGAAAAAGAAAAAATTAGCGAAAGATATAATCTTGATAAAAAGGGAAAGGATTATCTGATTTTCTTAGTTAAATATCACAGTCTAATGCACCATATTGTCCGGGGTGAACTATCCTTTTCTGCGTTACAAGAGGTCCTCGATACCAGGGACAAAGATCTTTTCGACGCCTTCTTTTTGCTTTCATTTGTTATGCTGTCCTCCATTAGGGAAGACCTGATCCTGGAAGACCTGGCCGGGCAACTATTTCAGATAAGGGCCATGGGTCACGGAATCATTGACCGCGAAACCACCTTTGAAAATCAGCTGGATGAAGTTTATGCCCGGAGAGGAAACCTTTTCTACGCACTCGAAGCCTTTCAAAAAAACGGGCTCCCTGATGGTATTCCCTCGGCTCGTTACCTGGAATCCAACGAATGGGCAAAGCCGGAAAAGTTAAAATGCATCCGTTCCGGCAAAATGATCTTTGCACTGGAACGTCTTTTCAGATTGCGGGGTATTAAGTATGTTGGATTTCTCGAGCTTGTAAACCTTATGCTTAAGGTCCCACTTAAGTTCATTTATAAAGAGCGAAAGTTTTCAAGCACTGGATATTCCACTTTTGAAAAGGAAGTCTATGAGGCCTTTCGTGTTTATAATACCCTTCAGAATCTGGCGGAAGAAACAAGACACTTTATCCTGAACCAGCTTGTTGGTGACAGGATAAGAATTTACGGATATGAGAAAGTAAGTGGCTATCTAAGTTACAAGAACCAAATCAAACTCCTTTTAATAGGGTTGCGGGGGGCTAACAAATTCAAGCCAAACACCAAACCGGTTTGCCTGAATTTTTTAGGCATGTGTGAAGAAGTTGACAAGCGATATGAAGCACTCAACGATTATCTGAATTCGCTCTCCATAAAAAAAATCTGGTCAAATAAAAACCATTTGAACCAGCTATTCAAGGCCAAAACCGGTCTCCTCCTCAAGAAGGAAGAATTCCCGAATGTCCTTTCCTTTGATTTCCGGGATCGTATAAACATCTCCCAAAAAATATCTCATATGGACACTATTAACAACATTGACCAGCTTAAAAACTATTTCCACCATAGCCTGCAATCCTTACGAAAACATCCCTTCTATACTGAGGATTATGGCCTGCAACTTGAAAGTATGTACGAAAAAAGGCTTACTGAAATTACTGATAAGTTATTGAATCAAACAAAAAAACAGATGGATCTCATTAAGGACTTCAAGGAACTTCATAATCTGGTGGATGATCTCCTTGACCAGTCCCTGGATATAGGCCTATCTGATGATCAAAAGCACCGGCTGAATGATCTCTACGAGTTGAGAAAGGATGGCTTAAAGAGGGAAAAACTCTCTGAAATTGACAGCATTCTCGAAACTATTCATGATATTGATGAATTGAAAGACTACTGGGAGAGTATTAAATGGTATTTACAGAGCAATCGCCAATTCTTTGGTAAAGAATTTGAAAGCCTTATTTCCAAAAAGTTTGATGCGGTGAGAAGCAGAACAAATAGCAGTCACACTTGACACAACTGATCAAATGCGACAATGCCCCCTTGCTATCATTCACTCTTTGCCTTCTATATGATCCCCACGGATTTCCGTGAAGCGGTTTTCTTATCCGGGCCTTTTACAGCACGATCCAGAGTATAATGATACCTATACTTGTCGTTCCGTTCATATTTCGCCAGGTGCATCACATCCGTATTAACATTGAACGGCTCCTCAAGGGACTCAATCCATTTTGAAATCTCTTCACTCACCCCTGAAATTCTCTCTATCAGAGACATTGTTTTCGGAACGGTTATGATCTTATTTTCAGTCATGTTGGCCTCTTTCTTTTTCCAGCATGAATATGGTCATTATTGATATTAAGATAAGTCCTTTTGACAATTTTTCCACAGGAATAAACCCTATTCCTTTGAAAAAAAGAAAACCCTGACAATGATTGCGCAGACATATCTGTTGCATCATACCAGGGCTTGGTTAGCTCCTGCCCCACCACGATCCAAGCATTCCTATTAATATTAATGCTTGTCCGTCCGTGAGTACCATTACTCAAATTGTGAGTATGAATATAATATAAAAATCATACGATGTCAAGCAATAAAATTCATATTTCATTTCACTATACTATATTAAATACATAATAATGTTAATGAATGCAATTATATAAATATTTTATCAATTGCCCTTATTATGCCAAAGGCAAGCTTCTAATAACAAATTCTGGCAAATTAAACAGAATTTTGAATGGATGTGAGGTGAGGAGGGGAGAAATTATTCATTCAACAGCGAAACACAAAGAACTGTCGTCGAAAGAAATGAAATAAAAACGACTAAAACTATAGCTGAGATGATCGAAATTTTATGAAATACTAAGCTTTCCGTAAAGAACAAACAAATAATTGAACCGCTAATAATGCCCATGTGGGCAAATAGAAACACTTTAAAACTGCGCTTTATATTTTCCTTTGCTGCAATGATTTCATTTATCTTACTAACGGCAGCAGATAAAATTCTTTTGCGAGGATGATCAGAACCACCAAAAAAATGAGCGTGTTTATCAGGGTTATCTTTCCACCATTTAACCGTGTTTTCAGGTGTTATAAGGTTAAGCTCAGGCCCAGCAAGCAAATCGAGTAATGGTTCACCAACTTCCTTAAATGCATCCTTCTTTGCATTGGATAGTTGTTGCAGTTTATATACAGTAAGCATCCCAATGATGCCAGCAATCGCACCATATGTTTGAGCTATCGTGCTGAACAACCAATAAAGGGTATCTTCAGTCATTTAAATGCCATTGATTCACATTTTATCCCTGATTGATCTTCCGCTCCACCCTGAAGGGAATTACTCTTTCTGGAAATATTGTGACAACAAATCCTTGGTCTTCACCACATTCATATTCAGGCCCAACTCTTTCCTCTCAAATCCCATGGCCAAACCCAGGACCTGCGTTAAGTACAACACCGGAAGGTTATAGGTCGTATCATATTCCGATTCGATACCTTTCTGATTGTCGTCAAACATTACCGACGAACAAAACGGACACACAAGGCACATTGCATTCGCATCGGTCTTGGAAATATCATCAAGCTTCTCTTTTGCCACGGATAATGCCACATCTTCCACTACCGGGAGCACGGGCCCTCCACAGCAGCGCCTTTTTCCATGATAATCAACAATTTTTGCGCCGGTAAATGCCGTTAGAGTCTCGATTGATTTCGGATCCTCAACATGATCAAAACCGTCATATATTTCAGAAGGCTTCAGATAATGGCACCCATAATGAGCAGCTATTCTCAAGTCACTTAAGTCTCTTACAAGATGCTCCTTTATTTTCTCCTCTCCTACTTCTTCGAGCAAAATATGGGCAAAATGCTT
>JAFDHL010000130.1 GCA_019308785.1 Deltaproteobacteria bacterium | reverse complement strand
CTTTGATGGCGCCTACAATACGGTCAGGACTATTTACAAGTATGCCGAGGACCATCTCTTCTGGGTGGAGCACTGGTTCCATACCATATGGTTTTCCAAGATAAGGGAGTTCGGTAGTCTACTGGTAGATAACGGCATGATAAATGAAGTGGATGATATATATATGTTCAACCGCTACGAGATACCCGAACTTCTCACCGAGGTGGCCACCAGTTGGGCCTTAGGGGTGGATATCCCCGTAAGGGGCGATTATTACAAGGCCAAGGTTGACAAGCGAAGGAAGATCCTCAAGGCGGCAGGTGAATGGAACCCGGTCCCGGCCCTTGGCGTTCCTCCCGAAGAAGTGGCGGAGCCTTTCACCATCATGCTATGGGGTGTTACCACAGACAAAGTCAAGGAATGGCTAAAAGGCATGGGGGAGGTCAGTACTGAGGATGTATCCGAGCTCAAGGGCTTTGCTTCTTCGGCAGGAGTTGTTGAAGGTCCGGCCCGGGTACTCAAGCTCCTCAAGGAGGTCGTGGATCTTAAAGAGGGAGAGATCATGGTTTGTCCCGCCACTAACCCCTCCTGGGCGCCCGTATTTACCAAGATCAAGGCCGCGGTCACTGATATCGGTGGACTCACCAGCCATGCGGCCATTGTGTGCAGGGAATATGGTGTCCCCGCAGTTACCGGAACAGGTATTGCCACGTCAGTTATCAAGACCGGTGATACTATCAAGGTTGACGGCGAAACGGGTGTGGTTACTATTGTTAAAAGAGCGGGTTAACCTAAATCCCCTGCCGCAAGGCTATAATCCTTACCCATAAGTTCCTCCCCCTTAATGGGGGAGGGTAGGTGGGGGTGAAACGTGAGCAAGGTAACCGGTAAAAGCTTTAAAGTAATTGCCAGGAATCTCCGAAAGAACTCTACTGAAGCTGAAAAGATCCTCTGGCAAAGGCTAAGAAACAGGCAATTGGAAGGTTTCAAGTTCCGTCGCCAACAAGCTGTAGGTCGATATATAGTAGATTTCATAAACTTTGAAAGAAAATTCGTTATCGAACTTGATGGTGGTCAACATGCTATAGAAAAAGATAAGGACCGTGAAAGGGATCGCTGGTTTCAGGCGCAAGGTTTTGAAGTGCTCAGATATTGGAACAATGAAGTATTTGAGAATTTAGAAGGTGTCCTGGAAGTTATCAGGGAAAGACTTTTATCCCCTCCCCCTCCCCTCCCACCAGGGGAGGGGAGACGTGGGTAAAGCTCAGCGCCAGGATAGGGGGACAATGGTTGATGGAGGAATGGATGGACTACATCCTGAATTTTGAACTCCTGGACAAGAGTTCAATCCCATTAGTAGGGGGTAAAAATGCCAGCTTAGGAGAAATGATAAAGGCAGGCATCCATGTCCCGCCCGGATTTGCCGTGACTACTGACAGTTACCTTGGCTTCATAACCGGGACGGGAATAAAGGATACTATTTTTAAAATCCTTTCGAATCTGGCCCCGGATGATGTGGAGGACTTAAATAAGGCCAGCGCTGAGATCCAGGAGTTAATCAACAATGCCTCAATGCCAGTTGAAGTTCAGAAGGCAATAGGGGATGGGTATTCCCTGCTTTGCGAGAAATGCTCTGTTGAAAATGTGCCCGCAGCGGTCCGGTCGAGCGCAACGGCTGAGGACCTGCCAACGGCAAGCTTCGCAGGGCAGCAGGACACATACCTCTGGATCAAGGGAGAAGAGAAGATCATTGATAGCGTCCAGAAGTGCTGGGCAAGCCTATTCACGCCGCGCGCTATAGATTACAGAAACAAAAATGACTTCCCCCACGAAAAGGTACTTATAAGCGTCGGTGTGCAGAAAATGGTCAATTCAAGTACAGCGGGCGTTATGTTTACAATTAATCCGACTGATGGAGATCCGTCCAAGGTGGTCATTGAAGGGAGCTGGGGACTGGGAGAGACGGTAGTCTCCGGTTCTGTAAACCCTGACAAGTTTGTCGTGGATAAGGTGGTGATGGAGACCAGCGAAAAGACCATATCCGCCAAGCACATAAAATGTGTCTATGACCCTGATAAGGGGGAAGTAGTAAATGCCGATGTGGATGAGGATATGCAGTCCGAATGCTGCATGGAGGACCAGGAGATAAAAGAGTTAGTAAAGATAGCCAAGGAAATCGAAAAACACTATGGCCGTGCCATGGACATAGAGTGGGCCATTGATAAGGACTTTTCTTTTCCGGAAAGTGTATTCATTGTTCAGGCCCGCCCGGAGACCGTGTGGAGCCAGCGCAAGAAAGGATCTGTTATCGGAAAGAAGACCGGTTACCAGTTGTTGATGGAACAGGCCATGAAACGTATAAAGATACCTGGATAAAATCGCTTCGCGATTTTATAAAATGCGGCTTCGCCGCTCCCCAAAAAGACCGAAAAGGCGGGCACGGTGGCCCGCCCTACTTGCTTTTTAAGAGGATTGTAGGATCGGGTTATTCTGGCCTAATTATTTATGACGCTATTAGGAGGCTGTCGGAGTACTGGAACTTTAGAGGCTGTTGGAAAATGTGCAGATGCAAGGCGCGCGAAATCCTGAGGAATGAGGCGTACATGAACGTACGTCGCAGTGACGAAGGATGAGCGCAACGCCGCAGATGCGGGTTTTCCGACAGCCTCATAGTAAAATTTAAACATATGGAGGTAATACATTAAGATGAAAAGCATGAGAGATTTTATTACCGAAGGTGAGGCGAAAGGTCTTTGTAAAAGGATCACGGCGGAGGTTGACTGGAATCTGGAATTGTCTCATATCGCCAAACTCAACGAGGAAAAGCAGGGCCCGGCCCTCCTTTTTGAGAATGTAAAGGATTATGATACACCGGTCATTACCAGCGTGTGCACGACAACGCAAAGGCTGGCCTTGATCATGGGTCTGCCCCTGGAATCCAAGATTGTGGATCTCTACGAATCATGGGCCAAATTAGGTGAAAACCTGACACCGCCCAAGTGGGTGGATGCGGCCGATGCTCCCTGTAAGGAAAACATCATGACGGGTGACGATATCGATCTTTACAAGTTTCCCGTGCCCCAGTGGTATCCCTTGGACGGCGGACGTTATATCGGCACCGCCCATTTCATCATCAGCAAAGACCCTGATACCGGCTGGGTCAACCTGGGAACTTACCGGAGCCAGCTTCTTGGGAAAGACAAGATGGGTACCCAGTTTATCAAGGGAAAACACGCCGACATCATGCTCAAGAAATACCAGGCAATGGGTAAACCCATGCCGGTAGCTTCAGTTATCGGATGCGACCCCCTGCTTTTTATCTTAGGGGCGGCCCGAGTTTCAGCCTTTACATCGGAATATGATGTAGCCGGCGCACTTAGGGGCGAGGCCGTGGAAGTGGTCAAGGGAGAAACCGTGGATCTTCCCATACCGGCCCATGCGGAGATTGTGATCGAAGGCGAGGTGGATGCCGAAAAATTTATGGAAGAAGGACCGTTCGGCGAATACACCGGCTATTATTCAGGGGTGGGCACGGACCCGCGCAATTTTATCGACGTCAAATGCGTCACCCACAGGAACAACCCGATTATGTGGGGAACCACAGTGGGAAGAGCCGTTACGGACACACACATGACCATGGCCCTCTCATACGGCGCCACCCTGTGGCAGCAGCTTCTTGCCATGAAGATACCCGGATTGAAGGCGGTTTACTGCCCGCCCGAAGGTTCCGGCAGATTCCTTGCCATCATCTCCATGAAGCAGATGTACCCGGGTCATGCCGACCAGGTGCTGACAGCGGCCATTTCAACGGAAATGGGCGCCTACGGTCTTAAAACGGTCATTGTGGTTGATGAAGACATTGATCCGTGGGATATCCCCAGGGTGTTGTACGCGCTTAGTTTCAGGTTCCAGCCCAACCGGAGCCAGGTGATCAAACGTGGCCGGTCCACACCGTTGGATCCCTCGCTGCCAATCGAAGCCAGAGAAATCACCGGCAGGCTCCTGCTGGATGCTACCATTCCCTATGATTGGAAGGAAAAGCCCGTACCCATTGAGCTGGATCCGGAAGTGGTCAAGAAAGTCGAAGCCAGGTGGTCGGAACTGGGTTTTTAAGGTATGTGGAGCGAGC
Organism: Deltaproteobacteria bacterium; assembly: GCA_019308785.1. GTDB lineage: Bacteria > Desulfobacterota > DSM-4660 > Desulfatiglandales > Desulfatiglandaceae > JAFDHL01. The sequence goes on along the minus strand of JAFDHL010000130.1, from coordinate 11,604 downwards.
CGACCGTGTCGGTAGGGATATCCGGCAATCCCGCCATAGGCAGGACCTTGGTCCATAATATACAGTTTAAGAAACTGTTTTTGTAGGGGCGTCCCGCGTACGCAAAAGCGATTTTATTATGAGGAGTCATTGTCATGCCGAAGAGTACTTTATTAGACGGTAAGAAGGTCCTGATAGTTGATGATGAACATGATGTGTTAGAAGCACTCGAAGAGATGCTGTCAATGTGTGATATTGCAAAGGCTTCAACATTTGAGGAAGCCAAAGAGCTGCTGGAATCCCGGAATTTTGACATAGCAGTTTTGGATATTATGGGCGTCAACGGCTATGGCCTGTTAGAAATTGCCAACAAGAAAAACATAACCGCGGTCATGTTGACTGCCCATGCATTTACTCCTGACAACCTTGTAAAATCTATCAAAGAAGGGGCCGCCTCTTATCTCCCAAAAGAAGAAATGGCGAACATTACAACTTTTTTAAATGACGTATTAGAAGCCAAAGAAAAGGGAAAAGACACATGGGGTCCCTGGCAGGAGAGGTTGCCCACATCATATTTTGAAAAAAGATGGGGCGCTGCGTGGCAGGATAGCGACAAGGAATTCTGGGAGAAATTCAGGGCCGGCATTAAAGACAGGATAGCTCAATCAAAGAAAGCCGATTCGTAAGTGCATTATATCCAGCAAGGAGGCATAAAGTGAAACCGATTCGTTACACAAAAGAGATGGTTGATGAATTCGTGAAAGATGGTTACTGGACCAATGAACTGTTTTATGACTTTTATGAGAGGAATGCCCGTGAATACGGAGACAGAGAGGCCCTGGTAGACTCGAAATACAGGGTTACCTGGGCAGAGGCCAAGCAGCTTGTGGATGCCATGGCTATTTCCTGGGTGGAATTTGGCATCCCCAAGCATTCCCGTATTATTATTCAGTCTCCGAACAGTGTATATGGCTTCCTGGCAAGAATTGCCAGTGAGAGGGCCGGGATCATCAGCCTGACCGTGTATCCATATCTCAGACAAAGGGAACTGGAATACATGGTAGAACGGACTGAAGCAACAGCAGTGGTCATTCCTCATATATATCGGAAATTCGACTACATGGAAATGTATAAGGGCCTCCAGGGACAGTTCCCCCACTTGAAATATATTTTCCTCTTTGATGATGTGGTGCCCGATTCAGCCCCCGAGGGGACGTATTCCCTCACAAAAATGGTCCGGGAACGTGCAGAGAAGCCCGTTGATGAATCCGTGCTTGCAGAAAGAAGACTGGATCCCATAGGCAACGTGGCGCTCCTGACCACGACGAGCGGAACCACCGGAATACCTAAACTGGTGGAATGGCCCACGGCCTCAAGGGTTTGCACATCCAAGGGAAGGGTCGATATCTGGGGCCTTAACAAGGACGACATTACCATGGCCATCGCCCCGCATGCAGGGGGGGCCGCCGGGACACTCACCTATTTTGCCGCTCCCATAGCGGGCGCCAAAACGGTCATGTTAGAGGAGTTTACTCCCGAGGGCGCTTTGGCATTAATTGAAAAAGAAAAGGCCACGGCCATTGGCGTGGTGCCCACCCATTTAGTAAGAATGTTAGAAGTGGATACTTCTAAATATGATTTGAGTTCTCTCCGTTTTATCCGTTCAGCCGGGGGGTATCTCTCTCCCCAGGTTGCAGAGGAGGCGGAAGAGGCATTCGGGGCCTCCATCACAAGCGACCTTGGCACCCAGGACATGGGTTCTGTCTCGGGATGCCGGGTTGACGATTCCAAGGACCTGCGCCGGAGGACTGTTGGCAGGATGCTGCCTGGAAACAAGGTGCGGCTCATGGATGAAGAGGGAAAAAATGAGGTCCCGGATGGTGAACCCGGCATTCTTTATTTCAGAGGGCCCCACGCCCCTGCCGGTTATTACAGAGACGAGGAACTCACCGCGACCGTCTTCGACCCGGGTGGATGGACCTCTACCGGGGATATTGTCAAGTTTGATCAGGAATGTCTCTGGATCCTGGGACGCTCCAAGGACATGATCATACGTGGCGGCCAGAATATTTATCCTGCGGAAGTTGAGGGTCTTTTAAACGATCACCCCAAGGTGGCTTCCGTTGCCATCGTGGGTTACCCGGACAGGGCGATGGGGGAGAGGTGCTGCGCCTATGTGATTCCAAAGCAGGGACAGGAATTTACCTTTGAGGAGATGGTGGAGTTTCTGAAGGGAAAGCAGTTGGCCATGTTCAAGCTCCCGGAGCGACTGGAAATCGTGAGTGAGTTTCCTGCGGTCGGGGATTCCGGAAAGGTGAACAAAGAGACATTGAAGAAGGATATTGCGGAGAAAGTCGGAGCAGGAAAGTAGGGTAAAGACACTCTATTAAAGTGAATCTGTATCGGATTTGGCATTCATATCTCCTCTGCAACAAAGAATTCGCTGCGGATTTGTGTGCAATAGCACCTGGTGTTCTGCAAGAACTATATGAACTATGCATTTAGTTTAGAATCGAACCTGTCTTTCATGAATCTAACCCCTGGCCCAGACCTGGTTTAGGATTACTTTTCATAGAATCCCTGGACATAGCGTTCAGAAGAACTTTTTTGAAGCACACGTTACGTCGCACCTGGGCGGGCTTGAACCCTGTCGAAGATCCCCGCACATAGTGCGGGAGAACCTCTGAACGTTGAACTTGAGCAGTTACAATCGTGATAGTAAAAATGACAGAATCGATAATAATACTGGTAATGGCCGAGGAAAAGTGGGAAGAGGCTGATTTCATGCGCAGTCAGATAGAATCACGCGGTCATATAGCAAGAATTCTGGATATGGGCTTGCTGGAAAAAGCCCGGGGGGCCTGTGATATTGCACGTGAAGAGGTTATCCTGGCCAGCGGGCGAAGTCTTGAGGAAGTAGCGCTCATATCTGATAGAGGGAAGCGAATGCCGGTCATGGTGGATGGGGCCAGGCATAAAGTCCGGGAACTGTTTTCTAATGGCGAATTGTGCGGGGTAATAAGTGTAGGCGGTACTACAGGCACTCGGATGGCAACAAGTATTATGAAGTCACTCCCCTTTGGAATACCCAAGTTTGCTGTCTCCAGCACAGCGGCGCTTCCCGGGCTTGCTTCAAGATATATTGGCACGGCAGATATTACACTGATGCACTCTGTGGTGGAAATCGCCGGGCTTAATAACATGATGAAGAATGTTTTAGCCAGAGCTGCCGGGGCCATTTGTGGAATGGTGGAAGGTTCAATGGATGTTCCCATCACTTTCGCCGGTGAGGGTGAAAAATCTTTGATTGCAATGACACATTTTGGGCCCTGTGAGGAGTGTGCAGTAAATGTTAGAAAGCAGCTTGAACAAAAGGGCTACCAGGTCATCGGTTTCTCTGCAGCCGGTATTGGTGACAGGGCCATGGAAGAAATAATAAAAACACAGAATATTTTTTCTGCTGTTATTGACCTTTCTCCTGGTGGGGTCGGTGAGGAGTTGCTTGGATTTGCAAGGGCAGCAGGTCCTACCCGGCTCGAAGCGGCCGGCAAGAAAGGGATACCGCAGGTTATTGCACCGTGCGGAGTAAATTTCGGATCTCCTCTCAAGCGCAAGTATAAGCCGGAGTATGATTCGCGGAAGAAGTACGATTATGACGCGGCCCGGACCTTTTTGAGATTGTCTCACGAAGAGCTGATAATGGTGGCAGATACCATGGCAGAGAAACTGAACAGGGCTCACGGTCCGGTTAAGGTTCTTATCCCTCTTGGTGGGTGGTCGTCGGTTGATAAGAGAGGAACCTACTTCTACGATGGGGAAGCAGATAGGGTATTCGTCACTCAACTTAAAAAGCATTTGAGGCAGGATATTGAGGTTAAAGAAGTAGACGCCGACTTAGAGACACCCGGATTTGCCGGTGCAGTTGTCGACGCTTTAATGGAAATTCTTTAATGGATAAAGAACTTGAGGAGCGTATTGAGAATATCGCAAAACCTTTGCTCGAAAAAGGCAGGGAGGGCGACTGGGAACATACCCTGCGAGCCATTGAATATGCAAGGTATCTGTTACAGCATGAAGAGGGGGATGAAGAAATTGTTATCCCGACCCTGTATCTTCATGACATCGGATGGAGCAGGGTCAACTTTGATGATTTCAAGGAAGCTTCTCCTGACAGTAAAAGAGAGACCCACAGCCTTTCTCTGCATATGAAATACGGTGCCGTGCTTGCAGGGGAGATATTGCGGGATATAGTCTTTGCCATGGAAAATTCCTCGGCAACCCTGATAGTAGAGGCAGACCGCATGGACCGGTACGGACCGGAGAGTATTAATCGGTTTGAATCAATGTTCGGGGAGAACTATCTTAAGGGGGATCAGTGGAAACAGGCAGTGACATATCTGCGCGAAGGGCTTGATCTCTGGTTCAGGACCAAGACGGGAAAGGCATTAGCCGAAAAACTGGCCCGGGATACAGGGCTATACAATTGAATATTTTCTGTGAATACTCACGTAGTCAGGCTGAAGGTGTTTAGACTGAAGACTGAAGGGGAAAGAGAACTGTTTTTTGAACATCGAACATCGAACGTTGAACATCGAATGATGAAATCGCTTTGCTCCGCCAGTTTATAAATTGGCAGAATACCTTATTTAAAATTCGACGTTGGACGTTTGATGTTCATAGCCTTTACTAACAGTCTTCAGCCTTCAGCCTAAATAACCTGAGTAGACCTTTGGCGGAATCGAAATGACACGCGCACTGAATACGACTTTTTCCGAGACCATCATAAATAACAGTGGAGAAGAAATGACGATTACGGAGTTCAAAGTCAAGACCAATCAGGGTGCATACGATCTTGAGGCATCTATCAAATTAATCGGGCAGGACCTGTTAGTGGCCATCTGGGGTGGAGAAAAGCCACACATTGGGGCTGTATCCGTGGCACAGCCACGACCGAGCCTTAAAGACCCGAATATTACGAGCGCCACAGCGTCGTCCGTATTCTGTTTTATAGGACATAAGGAAAATGAACTGGCCAAGGCAGCCTCAGAAATTCTTGCTGCGGCTTTGAATACACAGGTAGTTGTCACGGCAGGCATACACTGGGATAACATTGATGAAAAAGGAGTTCGACAGGTAATCCGGAACAGTGAAGTTCTTGTGGATCTGATTCTGGAGAGAATTGCATCTTTGTATCCGTAAGCTTTAAAAACTTTTTGGACACAGATGAACGCAGATTTACACTTTTTTTCAGACCTGTTCGTATCTGCGTGAACCTGCCCGCCGTCCGGCAGGCGGGTCTACGTCCCAATAAAGGAAGCCTATGTCAAAACGAATTGTAATCGGAATTGCAGGTGCAAGCGGCGTGATCTACGGCGTGAGAATGCTCAGCCTGCTTAAGGAAAAGGATTTTGAGACCCATCTCATAATATCCGAAGCAGGAAAAAAGAACATCGAGATTGAGACAAGTTATGAGGCCAGTGAAGTTGCGGCCATGGCCACATATGCTTATGACAACAGGGATGTGGGAGCGCCCCTGGCAAGCGGCTCGTTTTTAACCTGGGGTATGGTGGTTGTGCCCTGCACCATAAAGACATTATCCGGAATCGCCAATTCATATACTGACAATCTTCTTGTAAGGGCGGCCGACGTGACGTTGAAAGAAAAGCGAAAACTGGTTCTTGTTGTAAGAGAAACGCCACTTCATAAAGGACATCTCAGGCTTATGACCATGGCAGCCGATATGGGTGCCCATATTTTGCCACCAGTCCCCTCTTTTTATCACCAACCAAAGACAATTGATGATATCATCAATCAAACCATTGGAAAGATATTTGATTACCTTGGCATAGAGCACGATCTATTCAGACGCTGGGAAGGCAAATGAATCGTAATAGTAAAGGGTAGCTGTTCAATATACCGGGGCAGGCGCCTAAGTTCCCAACCGGGAGGTTACAACCGGCCCGGACCTGTTATGCCCGGATCAAGCAATAAGAGGGTAGAAACGCCTGTCTGAATGCGGATACGCACAGGCACTGGCGGCAACCGGAACATGGGCATTCTCCGGGCATGACGAACCAAGTCGGGGCGTAAGGGTTTTATCCACAGAATAGCGAGTAAATACTTTAAAGGCGTGCCCTTCAATATCGTGGGAAAATTTCGACAAAAATACTATGATTATTTTTCAAGAGTCTATGACAGATTTGTGGCCCTCCACTCCTCTGATAGGCAGGGCAACTTGAGGCAATGCCTATCAGAAAAAACCGGGGCGGAGAAAGGAGACAAGGTCCTTGACATTTGCACAGGGACTGCCTCACTCCTTCAACACCTTAAAAAAATGACCGGCAAGGACGGCATGGTGGTGGGTGCGGATTTTTCGAAAGGGATGCTTGCGGTCGCAAAAGAGAAAACGGTAAACACGGACCAAGCGTTTCTGGTCCGGGCGGACGTGAGCCATCTGCCATTTAAGGGACAAATGTTTGACGCGGTGACATGTGCCCACGCTTTTTATGAGTTACGGGGAAATACCCAGGATCAATGTTTAAATGAGATCGGCAGGGTGCTCAAGCCGGGCCATCCCTTCCTGATGTTGGAACATGATGTACCCAAACATTTTTTTATCAGGATGCTTTTCTACCTGCGACTCCTGTCAATGGGAACGTCAAGGGCCTTTGACATTTTGAAACATGAAAAAGAGCTTTTGGCTCGATATTTTAAATACGTGGATAAAATCTCAACTCCCACCGGAAGATCAAAGATCATGATCTGTAGAAACGGGTAAAGAAACCGTGCGAGTTTCGGATCGAGGTAGTGGCTTGAAGAAAGCAGATCTTCAGTCAAAGTTTGTAGGCGGCATGCCTTGGGTGATGCCATCGGAGAACTGGCTTTTATGTTCCCGCAAGAGGAGCTTCTGCGCTCTGAGCTGGGCCAGGTTTCCGAAGTTCGTTATACGGATGATACGGCTATGGCCATCGGGCTGGCTGAATCCATTATTAAAGCAGGAGGAATCGATCAGCAACACCTTGGCAACACCTTTGCAGACAACTTTGCGCGTGAGCCGTGGCGGGGCTATGCATCCGGTCCGCCAACAATATTTTCTATGGTGGAAAAAAGCGGGATCACCTATGGGGACGCGGCAAAAGCCCTGTTCGGGGGGCAAGGCTCTCTGGGAAATGGCGCAGCCATGAGAATCGTACCAGTGGGTCTGCTTTTTTATGAATCTCCTGATATCTACGACCAGGCCTGTGCCTCCGCCTGTGTGACTCACTCTCACCCGGTAGGAATGGACGGTGCTGCAGTGCAGGCATTTGCCGTAAGCCAGGCAGTAAAACTTGATCCGCAGCAGGAGTTTCCATTGGAGCACTTCATAGAGGCATTGATCGGAACAGCCAAAACCCCTGAAGTCCGCGGAAAGATGGAACTCGTTCGACAATTGCTGGCCGAAGATGTGCCACCTGATACTGCGGCGAGCGGCATAGGCCGTACAGTAGCAGTGCATGAATCCATGCCTTTTGCTGTCTATTCGTTTTTGCGCCACGTGCTGTCATTCGAGGAATGTATCTCTTGCGCCATTTTACATGGCGGTGATCGTGACACCTTAGGTGCCATGGCCGGAGCCATCTCCGGGGCCTATCTGGGCATTGAAGCGATACCTCTGTCCTGGGGGAAGAAACTTGAGAACAGCACCTATATTGAAAAGCTGGCTTCCACGCTGGCAGGGATGGTTGCGGTTTAAGTAATGAATATGGTAAAGATATTTTTGACAGGATCAACCCTCCAGGCGGGCAGGCAAGGATTAACTGGATAATTCTTTTATCCTGTCAATTATTTTTCTTTGGATCACCAATTGCAGTAAATTAGTCTTTACAAACAAGCCAATTTTATTATTGAAGGAGGAAATTATATGGCTGATCTGATGGACATTATCAAGGGAAGGCGCAGTATCCGTAAGTACCAGGACAAAGAGATCCCGGAAGAATCACTTAACCAGATTCTTGAGTCTGTGCGCTGGGCCCCTTCATGGACCAACTCACAGTGCTGGGAGGTGATTATAGTTAAAGATCCTGGTATCAAAGAACAGCTCCAGGGAACCCTGATTAAGAACCCGTCATCGAAAGCAATGGTCCAGGCCCCTGTTGTCCTTGTAATCTGTGGAAAACTGGGGAGTTCGGGATATTATAAAGAGCAAGTTACAACAAAGTTCGGGGATTGGTTTATGTTCGATTTAGGAATAGCGACCCAGAACATTTGCTTAACCGCATCTGCTCTGGGATTGGGGACAGTGATTGTGGGACTCCTTGATCACAACAAGGCTAAAGAGATCTTAGGCGTGCCTGATGATTACGAAGTTGTAACGATGATACCCCTGGGCTATCCTGCAAAGGAACCAGAAGCGCCCAAACGCCGGGAGATCAGCGAATTTGCGCATTATGACAAATTTTGACGGACTCGTAAAAAGTCCGTCAACAGGTCCCGCAAGGCGGGAGTAAGCACCGGCCACAATACGAAATGATTTCATGCGCTAACCTTCAGTTTTCCCTTTAGATCAAAAAAAAGGGCATTCCATCATAAAATCGGTGGAACACCCTTTTTGTTGCTTGCAGTAATTAGCTAAACTGTAGTGACAGAGACTTGAAACCCATAGAATTGATTCCTGAATGATGAACAAATACATCCGGACCATCTTCTTGCTCAATGAAGCCAAAACCTTTGCGATCGTTAAACCACTTCACGATTCCATCAGACATAATGACAACCTCCTTTCAAATAATTTCTCATGGTTCCAAACTTCAGGTTGCCACTTTTGACAAATGGATCTTTCCTTTAGAACGAAACCGGCCCGCCAATAAAGACGGGCCTTTATTGATTATCTCTATGATAACCAGTTTTCAACTAAAATCAAGTCATTAAAAATTTAATTGATAAAAAGTTGTTTTGTAAATGGGGCTGCTGAGTTTGTGGAAATATTTGACCAGATTGCGCAAAGTTTAACATATGTTGGGAGCTTCAATATTTGGGCTTACTATTTTTTCCTCTTCCCCGGCGGCCTTCGGAGCGAGGGCGAGCTTTATTGACCTTAATTGTTCGACCCTTTAACTCCTTGCTGTTTAAACCGTCTATCGCCGATTGGGCTTCAGTATCTTCAGACATTTCCACAAAACCAAATCCTCTTGATCTACCACTATATTTGTCCTTTACTATATTGACGGATTCTACCTGCCCGAAGGCTTCAAAAGCCTCTTGTAGGTCCTTTTCTGTGACTTCGTACGACAAATTACCTATGTAGATATTCATTCTGCCCTCCCCTTTTCTATCACAAAAAGGCCTCACAAGGGATTCCTTTCTGGTTTCCCTTGGAGGCCTTTGATATTAAATCCCCGCTTAAAAGAGCCTATCCAGAGGATAAGTTATTATAGTCTTTAAAAATTAAAGACAGTATCCAGTTCCTCGTCAGGCACATCAAAAACTTCATTGTGTGGCGGGAGTTTTTCAAGCTTAAAAAACTCGGGCAGACGGTCATCTGCCGGAGTGAAGCCCGCTCTCGTATTAAAATCCCTTTCCATTGTCAATACCCGCTGGCCGAGGGCACCTACATCGTCACCGGTCAAGGACAGGCCGTATTTGGCATTAACCATATCCACAATGGCATTAAGACCGCATGTGTCGATGGCTGCTGTCGCAACCTGGAGGTCACTGGATAACTTGACTTGGCCCTCTGCTTTCAGGGGATCAACATCGCCCCCTACCTTCATTATGTTCGTTGCCACGGCATACCCGGCCGTATGGTCGGCGCCCATTGTCGAGGTGGCATAGGTTACACCGACACCCTTGACAGCACGCGGGTCATAGGCCGGCAGGGCCTGGTTTTTAACCACTGGGACCCGCCTTACACCGAATGCCTTACCAACCACTGCTGCGCCTGAACCTAAAATTCGACCCAGAGGTGTGCCTTTACCCACCTCTGCTATGAGTTCTTCTGCGCCTGCTGCATCTCCGAACTCCTTGACCCCGCCATCCATTGCCACGGCCACTGAATTACCGAGCTCGATGGTATCAACACCGATGTCATCGCATGCGCGGTCTATTCGTGCTATGGCGTCCAGATCGATGGTATCAACACCGATGTCATCGCATGCGCGGTCTATTCGTGCTATGGCGTCCAGATCATCGATCTCGCAATTGGGACCCCAGGCCCAGACTGTCTCATACTCAGGCCACTTGGATACATATTCACCTTTTTCATCCAGGTAGATGCCTGAACAGCGAATAATACAGCCAGTCATACATCCGTGGGTTGGTTCCCCCTTTCGCTCGACAGTAATCTTGTTGAGGGATTCCCCACCAACTTTATCGGCGTTTTCAAAGCGCCCGGAACGGAAATTCCGGGTGGGCAGGCCACCGGCCTCATTAATAATGTTAATCAGCACATCTGTCCCGTATGTTGGAAGGCCCTGACCTGTCACAGCATGCTCACTTAATGCCTTGGCAAAGCGCTTGGCAGCTTCTTTAAATGCGTCCTTATCAGCTAAAGGCGCCATTTCCCCTTCAGAGGGATCAATTATAATTGCCTTAAGGCCTTTTGATCCCATAACTGCGCCCAGACCTCCGCGACCCGCGTGACGGGTGGGCCTCAATTCCATGTCTGTAAAAGCAACACTGGCGGCCGCCAGTTTCCATTCGCCGGCCGGGCCGATGCTTGCAAATCCCACTTTTTCGCCAAATTCGGCCTTCAGCTTATCCACGGTGGCATAGTTACCAAGACCCTTGAGATCATCGGCAGGGTTCAGCTCGCATTTGTCTTTACCTACAACTAGTTTATACAATTTCCCGTCCTGGGGCAGGCCCTCTATTACAATGGCCGCAATTCCCAGTTTGGCCAAATACTGACCGGCCTGTCCCCCTGAATTGGCTTCTTTGATGGTCCCGGTCAGCGGGCTCTTGGCTCCCACAGAGATACGGCCGGAATTGGCGCAGTTGGTCCCTCCCAACAGGCCGGGGGCAAAGACCAGTTTGTTGTTCGGACCGATAGCTGAACAGGAAGCCCCTTCCACCGAGACCTTCATAAGCCTCAGGGATTTCTTCACTTTTGACCGAAAGGTCGGACATGTTGACTCTCAAGATTTTAAACATAGCACCCTCCTTTCTTGAACGTGAATATGTAAAGTGTTAAATAGATTTTTTTTAATATGTTATAATAAAGGGCGGAAATCAAGTAAAATTTATTGAAGATTCAACTGGTTAGGTCAGTATTGACATAAGGGAAAACGGATTATCTAATTGACATGGTTGCTCATCTTCATGATAATTCAACGGTGCAGTGGACTTTCCCCACGGCCCTTTTAAGCTCTAAACAGTCATCCGCGATACAGCATTATTAGATGATCAGTACTTAGGAGCCAGGAGCCGGAATTCAGGATTTTTTTCAAAGACCTAATTAATTGGTAATGTTCAAAACTGTTCGCATGGGATATGAATTCATCCGATTCCCGTGTATGGATCCTTAATTCTGGTGCCTAAAAATCCGGACCGATCTTGTCAAAGCGAAGGGTATGGGGCTCTTTTTTCAGAATCGACTCGGCCAGAGCGCTGGACTTGGCAATCCTGCAAACCAAGGCGGGCGGCGGGCTG
>JAFDHL010000391.1 GCA_019308785.1 Deltaproteobacteria bacterium | reverse complement strand
ATAGTGTTTAACATCATCAAAAGATAACACATTTCCTTTTCTGTCTTTCAGCCATTTGCTTAAAACCTGATAGCCGCCGATGCAGTATTGCCAGATGTTTTCCAATATCCCTTCAAAATACTGGTGTTGATTGATGTAAACACGCGATTGCTTTTTGTCATATTTTATCTTTTCTACTCTTTTGTCGCCTGCGCCCTGAAACTTTGCGACCGGAGAATCAAGCTCGAGTGATTGCATAAGGTGCAAGTCTGCAAGAAGCTTTCCGTAATCGCCCAATTTTCGAAAAAGCCGTTTATCTTTTGTAAATGGGACTCTCGGAAAGTCCGTTTTAAGTAATTCAGCGTATTTTGTGCGGTAAGTATTAGAGTAGAAGACAGCGTATATGTAGTAGAATATATCTTCAGGTTTCGGCTTTGTTTTGTAGGATTCAGATAAAGCAGTAAATATTTTTTCGTTGATATTCGGTTTTCTTTCTTTTGACTCTTCCAGATGGCTGAAAAGGTCTTTTTTGTCGGGATCGGGGTAGAGGTATAATGGAAAGTTATAGTTCTGCTCCCTTGTTTTGTTTGATACTACACAGCTCTCAGCTATTTCTGTTGTGGCGAGGCAATGCGACCACCCGAGCGTTCCAATCTGACGCGGAACTAGCAAGCAAAGGTTTTCCCCAATCAATATGTGCCTCATTACCTCCTTGCGCCCGCGGTCTACTGCGTCTCTGTGATAGAAAATCCATCGCACATCAAACGGACGATACAAGCAACGCAAGATCTTCTCTTCCCAATTGTCATCCCTCTTAATTCGCTTACGGCTTTGCTCCAATTTCCAGGCGCGGGTTTCTTTAAGTTTAAAGGCTTCTCTGATAATCTCATCAGGCAGTTTGGGATCTCGGAACATCCGGATGCGACGTTTTAGTGATTCACGGTTTAAGTCAATAACGAAAGCATCCCGATGTGTTTGGAACCCCAGACTGTGTAAGGGGAAAATCCATGTGACTTGAGGGAAGTCTTGGTAGGAATTCAATAGTATTTCATCTCTGGGTACAAAAAAATAAAACTCTGATTTGGGAGCTATTTCTTGCCATTTTGTTGTTGTAATATCATTGTTGATAAGCCAGTCGTATTTTTCCTTTCTCATACCCCACAGTTCGGAATGAAAAACCTTCTTGCTGTTTTTACTATTCCTGTTTTTTGTCTTTAAGAATAACACAATGGCAGTTCCCTGACGGATATCGAACACATTTTCATCCTTTGAACCGTCGGGGCATTTTTCCTTTTTCAAACTGTTGCCGTGCAGGTTAAGCAGATAGATTTCATCAAAGCTGTTCATCAGCGACCGGCGCATCCCCCTGAAAGTGGGATTGTCCAGATAGCTGTGATTTGTGATAAATCCCAGGACTCCTTCGCCTGCCTGATCTATCTTCCACTGGCCGAAACGGATAAATTTGACATAATCGTCCTGAAGCCATTTCGGATTTTTTTCTCCAAGCGGTTTCCCGTTTACCCGGTAATATCCGTTATCTTTTATGCCGTTTTTATGTGTCAACCTTCCTATCCATTCCCCTTTGTTTGCCGAATGACCGGAATAAGGCGGATTTCCCAATATCACCAGAATCGGCTGCTCTTTTTTGACTTTTCCGGCCAAACGGGATTCTTCAGATAGAGAGGCCATGCCGGGGAGGCTGGTCTGCTCAAGTTCCTCCATCTCAAGTGTGCTTGTCAGATAAAGCTTGAACCTGTCATCCTTCTTGAGTCTGTAGCCGAGTTCTTCCAGAAGAAAAGACATTTTCAAATGACCCACGGCATAAGTCGCCATCATCAGTTCAAAGGCATAGAAATTTTTAAGGATGTGCTCCTTTATAAAACCCTCTTTATCCCCCTCGCCGTATTTGGAAACAAATTCCTTGACCGCCAGTTTGGCGGCTTCAGCCAAAAAGGTAAGGGTGCCGGAGGCCGGGTCCAGAACCGTCACTGAATTGCTTGCCAAACCGTCGGGCCTGCTGAACCTGTCCTTTAGAATATGGTGAAGCGAATGCACAATATAGGAGACAACCGGTTCAGGGGTATAATATACGCCGCGTCTTTCACGGGTTTTTGGATCATATTCGGCAAGGAAAGTTTCATAGAAATGAACAACCGGGTCTTTGCCTTTGCCTTCCCTAAAATATTCCTGAAGCAGTTTGTTTACATCGGCCACGGACAACACTTCAGCTATGTCGTCAATGATCCATTCCATTTGGGCAGGAGCATCTTCAAGGGAAACAAACCGGAAAACATCTCTTAGTATTCCGATGGTGCGGGGAATGTTGTCGTAGGCCAGCTTTCTATTGAAACCGTTCTTTGCCCGCATGCGGGCTGCAAACAGGCCGTAAGTGATTGTCTGGGAATAGAGATCGGCAAATTCCTCTTTTGAAAGACCGCTGATTAAAAATTGCCTGAACGCTTCATAAAACCCGATGATAAAGCCTTTGCCGGTTTTTTCTTCCTCGGCCAGCTCCTCGGCGATTATCTCGTCCTTTAAGAAACTCGTGCGCTTGGCCAACTCTATTGCCAGATTTTTTGCACTGTAGACTTTAGGGAGAGAAAATGAATAAAACGATTCAAGGAGACTAAAAAAATCCGGTTCTTTTTCAACAGGCGGAACCGTTTTGAGCTTATGCACGATAAAAGGCCTGGCGATTAATGTCTTGTTGACCGGAAGGCCGTTGCGGTAAAGCCTGAACTCAAAAAAATTGGTTAATATCAGGTTGGGGAAAGTGTGTATGTACCGCTTCAACTGTTCAGAATGTTCAATCGGGTCCAAATTATCGACGGTTGGCGCTTTGGCTTCTATATATCCAACTATATGCTGCTTGCCGTCCCAGACCCGGAAATCAGGATTACCCGCCTCGGTGGTTTTGGGGAGTGTTGTAATGTGGATTTTTCGTTTGCCGAAGGATTGGGCCACTTCTTTCAACAATACCTCAAGGGTCGAATAATAACTTTCTTCTCTGGCATCACCCTGATTTGCAATTTTAAATATCTTTTTCAGATACGATTTCAGCATTCAGATTACCTGGATTTAAAATGTTGCTATCATTTTATAGGGCACATAA
>JAFDHL010000003.1 GCA_019308785.1 Deltaproteobacteria bacterium | reverse complement strand
AAGGATAACTAATTTGGTAGGGGGACGCTCTTTAGTTTTACAGTTTTGAAATAATCCATTGATGTAGTTCGATGTACTAACTCGATTATATAGGAAATTCCATTTTTCAGATAGGATATACAGGAAACTCAGGAACGTAGTTGACCCCGGTTAAATAAAAACAAAGTCAATTTAACTGGGCAGGCTATGTTGAATAATTGTAAGGATAAAGGACGTAAAGGTCTGCACTTTTTACAACAAAAGGGAAAAATTAGATTAACTACTCAGGTTATTTAGGCAGACTACGTGAGTAGTCACAAATTAGGAAGAAATCCCATGCTGACATATTTATCAAGCAGCATATGGGCATCACCGTTGCAGACGTTGGTCAAGATAGTTAATGTGGATATTCCTTTTGGATATAGTCGTGAATATCTGCAAATATTGAAGGAACTGTAATGAAAAAAAGGGAATTAAAAGAACTTATTGAACAAGGCAACTTTTCCCAAAAAAAGAGGTTTCATCAGAGATGAGAGAGAAGCAAAACCATATTGAAGAATTCTGGACTCAACCGGAATCGCGACGCCTTGAATTCAAGGAACAATTCCCCGGTGGGAAACAGTTAGCAAAAACTTCTGTTGCCTTTTCCAACGGTGCCGGAGGAAAAATCGTATTTGGAGTAAGGAACGATCCTCGCGAAATTATCGGTATTGTTAATGATAAACTCTTCAAGCTCGAGGAGCGCATTGCAAACCACATTTTAGACAACTGCGAACCGACCATTGTTCCCGAGATTTATATTCAGGCAGTGGGAGGCAAAACCCTTCTTGTTGTTGAGATCTTTTCAGGACCAAATAAGCCATACTACATTAAATCCCAGGGTAAAGATAACGGCGTTTGCATTCGTGTAGGTTCTACGACCAGACAGGCCTCGCAGGAAATGATTCAAACACTGGAACTTCGCAGGCGAAATATTTCCTTTGACGCTCTTCCAGTATATGATGCCTCCATCGCAGAAGTATCTCTCGATACATTTAAAGCAGATTATAAAAAAACGACCAGCCGAACTCTCAATGTTGAACGTCTGACAAATATGGGATTATTGCATGATGAGCGAGGCCATATTCTTCCGACACATGGGGCTGTTCTCTTGTCGGAATCGCCCATTCGAAAACGGTATTTCCCTTATGCAAAAATAGAGTGCGCGCGCTTCAAAGGCACAGACAAAGGCGTGTTTCTGGATCAAATGACAATAAATGGTCCGATCCATGTGACTGTAGAACCCTGTCTTTCCTTTATCAAAAAGAACATAGCGCTATCGGCGAGGATCGGTGAGGTGTATAGGGAAGATCGATGGGAATATCCTCTTGAAGCTGTTCGGGAAGCGATTACAAACGCCGTCATTCACCGTGACTATTCGGTACTTGGAAACGATATAAAGGTAGCGATCTTTGATGACATGCTCGAAATTACAAGTCCCGGACAGTTGCCGGAGACCCTTTCCATAGAAAAGCTCGGAACGGGAAGGTCAGAAATCAGAAACCGCGTCCTGGCGCCTATCTTCAAGAATCTTAATTTGATCGAAGCGTGGGGTACAGGATTTCAGAGAATGCGAAAGGCGCTTGAAAAATACCCTGAGGTTGACCTAATCCTCCAGGAAGTTGGGTATGCTTTTCAGGTTCAGTTCAGGAAAAGGATGGTGGACCGGACAAGTACCGGACAAGTACCGGACAAGTACCGGACAAGTATTATGCAAGATGCGGACAAGGTAAAACTCCTCAAATATTGCCGTGAAGCCAGGCTACTAAAGGAAATGATGAGTTTTATGAAACTGAAGCACCGTGAGACCTTTATGAACAATTATTTACGTCCGCTCCTGGAGGCAAATTGTATCGCCATGACCATACCGGACAAGCCGAAGAGCCCCTCACAACGGTATATAATAACACAGAACGGAAAAGCATTTTTAAATCAATAGGCCCACCATTTTTTTGCCTTATGGCTGGCCTCGAAAAGAAATCCCAGGGAAGTTCTGCGCGAAGCTATGGCTGAAAGAGGTATTGAAATTACGTTCGATACAGAGGACTTTTTTATTGCAACTTTAACAAGGCCGGAAACCATACAAAAAGAAGTCACCGACCAAGTCACCATGGAAGTCACCATGGAAGTCGCCATGGAAGTCGCAAGGCTTATTCCATTCTGTTTGCAACCGGTTAACAGACAAATATTGCAGGAAAAACTTGGATTGCGCAATGCAGATCATTTCAGAAAAGCTTATATTTTGCCGGCCATTAAAGGTGGCTGGATTGAGATGACAATTCCTGATAAACCTAAAAGCCGCTTGCAAAAATATATACTTACCAGCAAAGGTAGAAAGTGGCTGGAAGAAAACCCGTAAGCAGTCGGGGACGTAGTTGACCCCGGTTAAATAAAAACAAAGTCAATTTAACTGGGCTGGCGATTTATCAGGAAGGGCCGGTTCAACCGTTCTTGATCAGCTTCACCAGAGCATGATACTTTTCGGAGCAGGTCGCGGAGAGGCATTGAAAAGATTCCTTGTTGATGACGGTATCGGTATGAACCCACTTTACTGGCGATTAGCTCAAGCCCTTTCCGCTCTCTATCCCTCGGGAACTGATGAAAAACGATGGGTGGACGGAGTTCTGGCAAGGAAAAAAGGGTTGGGATTTTAGATTTGCGATTGAAATATTGTATCCTTCCAGGCTAAAATCAAAAACAAAAAGTAATAGCGAGAAACGAGAGGTAATAGTTATGGATGAGAAAAAAATTTTGGAGAGGATCACTGTAAACCCTAAAATCTTCGGCGGGAAGCCGATCATCAGGGGGCGGCGTGTTGCGGTTGAACATATCCTCGGAATGCTTGCTGCTGGAGATACGGTTGAAACCATTCTTGAGGGTTATCCCTGGTTAGAACAGGAAGATATCCAAGCATGCCTGATCTATGCGCGAAGAATGGTCGGTCATGAACGGATAGAAACATTTCCTTTGGAGACTTATACATGAAAAGACCAAAACCTATTTTTAGGAGGCAAAATGAAAAAATATAGATTTAGTGTTTTAATAGAACGAGATGAAGATGGTTACTTGGTAGCAACCGTCCCATCCCTAAAGAGCTGCTATACACAAGCAAAAACTATGGAAGAATTGACGCCTCGAATTAGGGAGGTTATTGAGCTTTGTCTTCAAGAAGAGGCGCCAACGCCTATGGTTTTTGAGGGAGTGCAGCAGATTGAGGTCGCTTTATGACTCGATTGCCGACTGTAGCTTCCCGAACAATGATTGCTTTTCTAAAATATCTGGGTTTTGAGAAAAGTAGACAGCATGGCAGCCATATCTTCTTCAGGCATTATGATGGAAGAACCGCAACTGTTCCAGACCATAAGGGCGAAAACTTAGGAAGGGGAATAACTAATAAAATTCTTCACGACGTCGATGTGAGCAGAAAAGATTTTATAGATTGGCTTGGCAAAAAAAAGTAGATGAGATATCCATCTTGAAGTTTTACGGGAGGGACTTGTAAATGCAATAAAGGGTTCCGGTCAGCCGATGATTTGTATAGATAGGCTAATAGAGCCGCAGGGAAAAACCTTGATGTTTTGGTTGGTGTATGTAATTTAGAGACAAATCAATCTTAAAGGAGGTTTTTAATGAAGAATGTAGAAATGACCGTTGAAGGGGAGGCCCTTATCATTAAAGTAGATTTGTCCAAGGACTTCGGTCCGTCTAAGTCAGGTAAGACCATCATAATAGCTTCCACGGAGGGAAATGTGCCCGTCCCGGAAAGGGATGAGAGGATAGGGTTGAATGTTTATCGTTATCCTGATTGAGAATTGTTTTCAACAGCGAAATAAAAGAGAACTAAACCGTCCTTACAAAATAGTCAGTGGTAACTTTACCCTCTGCATAATCTTCGTGCCATCCCGCAGGAACGGGCAGTTTTTCATATAGATCTCTACGATCGGCCTCAAGTAACATTCTGGGTGTGTGCATAAAATCTGCCGCACACATAACAGATTTTCCAGTCAGAGATGTTAGTCGTGTTAGCCAGTCAAGCCCTTCATGACTTCTCATAAGATGGTGATCGAGAATCAGCATATCAATGGCCTGAGAAAGCCTTACGGCGTTGTTCCAGGCCCTTTTAATCAGATCATCAAATAACCTGGATAAATAGATTGCAGGCCCTCCTACCAGTAAGATGTCCGGTTTCCAGGCCAAAACATAAGAAACCTTCTCATCATCGAGAAGCTGAATATCCGATGCATGAACGAAAACCTTGTCTTCTTCAATCCTTGTCATCATGACTGTTTCCAAATTGTCATTTGCCTTTCCATGCGGCACCGGCCCGGAAAATGCCATGGGTCCTTCATTTTTACCTTCGGCTGGAATCAGATCAGCTTGCAGGATTGAAGAAAGATATTCTGCCCGCTCTTTTTCAGTAGGAGAAAAATGAGATGGGTTCTTGGTCCATATTCTAACATCTTGATTCAATCCTATTAATCTTTTTATATCCAGTTGATAGGGATTGGCATTTGCCAAAGGAACATGATCTCCGTGGAAATGACTAATCACGATATCTGTAGCATTTCTCCATGTGCTTATGATATTTTCCTGTATTTTTTCGTCCACTGCTATCTGCACAGGATGAGGCAGTAATTTTTCTCTCATATAGCCCAAAGCTATACCAGGATCTATGAGTATATTCCTGTGTTTTGTTTTTACAAAACAACAAAGCCCTCTTACGCCTAAGGATTCAGCTCCAAGGATCTCTATTTGCATAAAAATATCTCATTGTCAGCAGTGTGATGGGCTGTTAAAGGCCCTGCAGGGTCTCTTGCATTGACCAGGAAGAATCAGTATCATACACTGCGCCAACATGAAAGAGAACCCATAATAACATGAACGGAGGACAAAATGGCCATTAAGACAGCAAATGAATATCGCGAACGAGTCGCAAAACTCAGACCAAAACTCTTTATAGGCGGCAAGAAGGTGGAAATATTGACAGACCATCCTGTAACCAAAGGGGTCATCGAGGCAACAGCCCGTGTTTACGAGCTGACAACGGACCCTCAATATTTCGATATCATGACCGCCAAATCTCATTTGACAGGTGAGATGATCAGCCGTGCCTTACACATTCATCAAAGCAATCAGGATCTTCAGAAACGACTGGACATGGCCCGTTTGAGCAGTCAAAAACTGGGAACCTGCAACTATCGGTGTCCCGGGAACGAAATGCTTCCATCCCTTGCAGCTACTACCTGGGAGATAGATCAGGATAAAGGGACGGAATACCATCAGAGATTTAATGAATACCTCAAGTATGCCCAGGAGAACGATTTGGTGGTGAGCGGATCTGTTACTGATACAAAGGGCGATCGCAGCAAAAGACCACTTGAACAGGATCCCGATTCCTATGTCCATGTTGTTGAAAAAAGGGCTGACGGGATCGTGGTAAATGGCGCCAAACAGCATGCAACCGGGGCCTATGCAGCGGACGAGACCCTTGTTTTGCCAGGAATCTCTTGCCGGAAAGGGGAGGAAGACTATGCCATTGCATTTGTTGTTCCCAACGGCACGGAGGGGATGATCTATGTAGCCCAGTATAATCCTTTCAGCGTGGAACGGGAGTGCGCAGAGGACATACGGCATATCGGCAACCCCATATATGGCCAGCGAGAAACCTGTCTTGTGATTTTTGATCACGTGTTTATTCCCTGGGAAAGGGTATTCATGTGCGGGGAGGTTGAGTACACCCAGAGATTTATTACCAGATTTGCCAAGACACACCGCATGAACTGCGGTGGAGCATGCAAAGTAGGCTTTATGGATTTGATTATTGGTGCAACCCAGCTTATCGCAGAATACAATGGGCTACAGAAAGTGTCCCACATTGCCCAAAAAATTACGCGAATGATTCAATTAAACGAGACATCACTTGCATGTGCTATTGCTGCCGCCCATCTGGGCAATGAGGAGCCAGAGGGTTCCGGTGTCTTCATGCCGGATGAGGCAATGAGCAATATAGCCAAGCTGAATACTAATGATGGGTTTTGGGAAGTTCTTGCCCTGGCCGGTGATATTGCAGGAGGTGTTGCCGTTACATTGCCTAGTGAAAGAGAACTGGAAAACCCTGAAATAAAGGAATATGTAGCCAAATACCTCAAGTCTGCGGCCCCTGCAGATAAGAGAATGAGAATCATGAAATTCCTGCAAAACTGGGTTGCCGGACTTCATGGTGTTGGTACCTATCAGGGCTCCGGTCCAAGTCAGAACCAGATGATGGTTCTTTACAGGATAACGAATTTGGAAGAGAAGAAAAAGATGGCCCAGGAGTTGGCCAACGTATGATGGTCTTGATTCAGGGATGATAAGGTGATTCAACAGGCTGAAGTTGAATTTCAGAAAGGATTACTCAAATTGAATATATAGTCCTGAGATAACGCTTTAAGGGAGAGGTGGGTTACCATTGGTTCAAAGTCCCGGTCATCGTGTAGCAGAGGGATGTTTTTAACAATACAAAATGTACCAATAATAATGTCAATTGTCTTTCTGACTGTTACTCCTTTTTTTCGCAACAGTCGATAGTTCAATGCGCTTTTTAAAGCGACTTTATAACCACCTATTGTCTGAAATGGAAGGGTGCTCAGGTTGGCTCTGGCTTCTTCAAAATCTTTATCGGAACGGAAGCCCTGTAACACCTCAGCCAAAATCAAATCACCCATGAGAATGGGTACGTTAGAGAGCAGCCCATCAAGCAATTTTGTTTGCCAGGTCTCTATCCCGCTAAAATAGTTAATCCAAACCGATGAGTCGACCAAAATCATTAGTCAAGCCTCATCTGTTCCAGATTTGCATCCCACTTCAGTTTACCACATAAATTGCGGATTTGTTCCTGTTTTTTGATTTGAATTAATAAATGCAGTCCTTTCTCAACCGTTGCTTTTTTTGTCTTCAATTGGCTGAGTCGCATTGCTTCGGCCATCAGGAAATCATCAATAATAATATTTGTTCTCATTAAAACCCTCCTTTATGCATGTATATCTAAAACAATACACATTAAAGGTGCATAAAGCAAGAATTAATTATTGACGGGATAGAAATTTTGTAGAAAGAATGGGGAAAAATGTTTTGTTGTGATTACGGGAATTTTGATTATGCCCTCCATTATTGATGATCTTCAAAATCCTGCCTTACTCCCTGATAAAACAGAAAAGGTTTCTGTTGTTCAAACGCATATTTCCATTGTTTTTGTGGCGGATGAGTTTGTCTACAAGGTAAAAAAACCGGTCAATTTCGGATTCCTGGACTTCACTACCCTTGAAAAAAGAAAATATTACTGCAACCAGGAGGTCAGGCTGAACAGAAGGCTGTCAAGAGACATTTATTTAGATGTTTTGCCTGTCAGGTTTGACGGAGAGAGACATATTCTGGGAGGCACTTTAGGTGAAGTCGTGGAATACGCGATAAAGATGAGACGGATCCCGGATAAAAAATTGATGAAATCGGTTTTTGATAGTGGTGAGCTTACAAGGGATCATTTGAATATGATTGCACAGGTCCTTGCCAGTTTTCATATGGACGCGCTCCAGACCTCTGAAATCGATCAATACGGTCAACCGGAAGCCTTTAGGATCAACACAGACGAAAATTTCGAGCAGGTTGAAAAATATATCGGGGCGACTATTCAGGAAAAGGAATTCAAGGCCCTAAAGAGATGGACGGATGATTTCTACAGGGCAAACGGGGATCTGTTTTTTAAAAGGATAGGGCAGGGGCGGATCAGGGATTGCCACGGCGATCTTCACATGGAGCACATCTGTTTTACTGAACCCCTTTCCATCATTGATTGTATTGAATTCAACGACCGGTTTCGTTACAGTGATACAGTCGCAGATATCGCATTCCTCCTTATGGACCTGGAATACCATGGGGGAAAAGATGATGCTGCGATCTTGTGGAACCTCTATAAAGAACTCGCAGGTGAGAAGGACGTGGATTCCCTGCTTACTTTCTACAAGGTCTACAGGGCTTTTGTTCGAGGAAAAGTGGATAGTTTCCAGGAAGATGATGATAATATAAGTGCGAACAAGAAGGATGAAGCGGCACAGAGGGCCACGAAGTATTTCCAGCTTGCCTATTCGTATATCTTATAGCCTACTTGTATTGGTTCATGAATGCGAGCAAAACAACTTTAAAAAGTGGTATATTTGCTTTAGTTAGCCGGTTAGCCGGTTGGGCCGGTTGAGCCTGGTTGAAAAAAAAGGATAGGCACAATATGAAAATCAAGAGGTTTGAAGACTTAGAGTGCTGGCAGGAAGCAAGAGTTTTAACCCAGACTATTTACACTTACGTAAAGAGTCCTCATTTTGCAAAAGATTTTAGATTGTCAGGACAAACAACAGGAGCATCCATCTCTATTATGAATAATATCTGTGAAGGTTTTGATTCAAGATCGAATAATGAGTTTATTAGGTTTCTAACCTATTCAAGAAGATCCTGTTCCGAGGTTCAGAATTGTTTATATATTGCAGTTGATGAAGAGTATATTACAGAAGAAGATTTTCAAAATACCTATAAACATTGCGAAAAAGTTCGAAAAATGATTGATGGCCTAATTAAATACTTGAAAAAGAATTAGGGCATTTACCACGTACTTGGGCAAGGTGCGGTTTACCATGTTCACAGAACCGGCGAACCGGTCAACAGGCAAACCGGCTCAACCACCCGCTGCATAATAGTATATATAATAGTAGCTGACTAATTGAACAATATGAATACTGAAGGAGCGTTTTCATGAAAAAACCCTTTGTCGATTTTATGAAAAAGCAGTTAGACCCAAAAACGGTTCTGATAGCATGCGGGCTTCCTGCTTCTTATAAGACTGAAACCACTGAGGTCATTGCTGAACTTAAGGGATACAAGATCTTGAGGTCTGACATGATCCGGCTTGAAGTGCTCAAGAATGAGGACATTTTTGATGAAAAGGTGGCCTCAAACATGAATAAAAGGACGCTCGTCTATGATGAGATGTTCAGAATGGCCGACGAGCTGGCAGGAAAAGGGCAGGGGATTATCCTGGATGCCACCTTTGTAACACAGGCCCTGAGGAGACGCGCAGCCGATGTGGCAGCCAGATACGGAATGACGCTGGTCATCCAGCAAACCCAATGCCCAAAGGAAATTTCTTTGGCGCGGATTGCTAAGCGGACAAAAGAGAATTACGAGTCCAACGCACTTACAGAACAGGCATATACAAATAATGTAAAGAAGTTTGAAGCGGTGGAACTGGAGGACTTGAAGAAACTATATCCAGATCTGAACATCATTCATCTGTTAGTTGACACCACGTCTGACCTGACAGAGGAGTGGTATGTGGTCAGCAAGGTTACCCGTTAGGAATTTCGCAATCGCGGTGAAGAGCGTTACCCAATATGACAGACAGCCATCCAAAAATTGACGATTTTCGATTGACGATTGAATATTCAAAGAGCCATCGTAAACCTTCAGTTTCCAATATTCATATAACATGAACACAACAGTCAAAGCACTTAAAAAAAGGATTTCCGTAGCAAAAAGGGGAATTCCGGCCGATCTTGTCCTAAAAGGGGCAATGGTGGTTAATGTCTTTACAGGGAATATCCAGGAGAATGACATAGCAATATCAGAGGGTGTTATTGCGGGCGTGGGCCTTGATTATCACGGAAAAGAAGAAGTAGATATAGCGGGCAAATGGATGGTTCCCGGCCTGATTGACGGGCATATTCACATAGAAAGCAGCATGCTGGTCCCATCCAGACTTGCTGCAGCCTTACTGGTTCACGGAACAACGGCCATTGTCTCAGACCCTCATGAAATCGCAAATGTAATGGGCCTCGAGGGGATCCGTTTTATGTTAGAAGAGAGTCGTTCTATCCCATTTGACATATTTTTCATGGCTCCCTCATGTGTGCCGGCGACCAACCTGGAAACTGCAGGGGCAACCCTGAATGCCACGGATCTTACGGAACTGAAGGATGAGCCGCGTATTTTGGGCTTGGCAGAAATGATGAACTTTCCGGGTGTCCTTATGGGTGATGAGCAAGTACTTGAAAAAATAGCTTTTTTCAGGGACAAAGTGTTGGATGGGCACTGTCCTTCGCTTTCAGGTTACGATCTCCAGGCCTATCTGTCTTCTGGGATCCGTTCGGACCACGAAACAACTGTTAGGTCGGAAGGTCTTGAAAAGGTGAAAAGCGGTATGATGCTTATGATCCGTGAAGGGACATCGGCAAAAAATCTTGAGGAATTGCTTCCACTGGTCAATAGCGATAATTCCCGTCGTTTCTGTTTTGTTTCCGATGACCTGCACGCAGAAGACATACAGCATAGAGGCCATTTGAACTTCATGCTCAAAAAGGCAGTTGATCTGGGTCTTGATCCCGTCACTGCGATCCAGCTGGTTACACTGAATCCGGCCGAATACTTCGGCCTGCAAGACAGGGGCGCCATCGCTCCGGGCTACCGTGCCGACATTACGGTGTTGGAGGATCCGGATGACTTTGAAGTTTCCTCAGTGTATAAAGATGGCCGTATGGTTATCAACAAGGGGGAGTTGATCGGTTTTCCATTTAACGAAATTGAGATGCCCCTTGATCAACCTAAACCCCTGAATATCGCTCTGCTGACGCCAGATAGTTTCCGTATTCCTCATGTCGGCGGCAAGGCCAGAGTGATTGAACTCATTCCAGGTCAGATCACAACGCGTATGCTTTATGAAAAGACAAAATCAGAGGGCGGATGGGTCGTGGCGGATATCAAGTCGGATATCCTGAAACTCTGTGTTGTGGAAAGACACAAGGCCAGCGGCCATGTTGGCCTGGGGTTGGTCAAGGGTTTCGGACTCAAGCACGGCGCAATAGCGTCATCGGTGGCCCATGATTCACATAACGTAATTGTCGTTGGCGTCAGTGATGAGGCAATTTTCAAGGCGGTTGAAATTGTCCGGGATATGGGCGGTGGCCTTGCCGCTGTCCGGGATAACAGAACGGTTCTCGCTAAAATACCCCTCGAAATAGCCGGCCTGATGTCAAGGCAACCCCTGGATACCGTTGTAAAACAGTTACAGGCAATAAAGAATGCTGCCTCTGCGCTGGGATGCGCTCTTGAAGAACCCTTTATGGCACTCTCATTTCTCGCCCTTCCTGTTATTCCTGAACTGAAGCTGACCGACATGGGACTGGTGGACGTAAATCGTTTTGAAATTGTGCCCCTGTTTACAGTGGCTTGAGAAAGCGGTTGAACTAAAATCCTTCTTTTTGTTATTTTGACCGCAGGGATAAATCTTCAACCTCTGTGTTTTCAGTACGATAAGATTTCTCGCTCTATTATTAAGCGGCGAAGCCGCGCTATATAAAATCGTGAAACGATTTTATTATTTGGAGGACTTTTCTATGTCTGCCCTAACAGTTGGGATCATATACAAGCACCGCCATAAACCGGCAAGATCAGAGGCCATAAAACTTGAAGGCTGGTTCAGAGAGAAGGGCATCAATGTCTTCTTAGAAGAGATGGATGCCAAAGAACCCTTGTACGAGTGCCAGGAAGAGGCCTCGGCTATCCCTAAGACCGTGGATTGGGTTGTAGTCCTTGGTGGCGATGGGACCCTTTTGGGCGCTGCTCGCAGGGTTGGCCGGTACGGGGCTCCCCTTTTGGGGGTAAATCTCGGAGGGCTGGGGTTTCTCACGGGGATTCCGATTGATCGTCTCTATCCTGTGATTGAGATGATGATCGATGGACGTCTTGAAGTGGAAAGCAGGGTCATGCTTGAAACCAAGGTCTTTCGAAACGACAACGAGGTCTGCCGCTTTCGAGTCTTGAACGATGTGGTGATAAACAAGAGGACATTGGCGAGAATCATAGACCTTGAAGTGACACTCAATAATGAATTCCTGACAACGTTCAGGGCCGATGGCCTTATCATATCTACACCCACGGGCTCCACGGCCTATAATTTGTCCGCAGGTGGACCCATACTCTATCCGACCATGGAAACACTTATCTTAACGCCTATTTGTCCTTTCACCCTTACGAATCGACCCATTATTATTCCCGATACAAGCGTAGTTGACATCCAGATGGGGAAGGAGAGTGAAGAAACGGTTGTCTTGACATTTGACGGGCAGGTGGGATTTGATCTTTATTTCGGGGATAGGGTTGTCATCTGCAAGTCAGAAGAAAAGATCAAGCTTCTCAAACCTCCTGATCACAGTCATTTTAAGATCCTGAGAACCAAATTGATGTGGGGCGGGGCGACTTTCAATAAACATGCAGACCATTAAACGTATCTTCCGTGTGGATCGGAAGGATATCAACTACCTAAGATCAACCATTGAATCTTACGATGGGACGGCTGTGGTCAGGACACTCGATCCCCTTGTTGCATTTATTGAAATCCAGATTTCCCCTGGGTGTGAGGAGCTGGTTTCTGAGTTGCTGGATTATTTAAAAAAAGGAGAAGGGATTGACCTTGTGGAAAAAGATGCGTCACGTACGTTCTTTATTACAACCATGGGTTGCCAGATGAATGATTGCGATTCGGACTATCTGGCTCAATCCCTCGGACATTTAGGCTTATCTCCTGTAGACGATCCGAACGATGCTTATCTTATACTGATAAATACCTGCACTGTCAGGGCAAAAGCAGAACAAAAGGCATTCAGCCATCTTGGCCGCATGTCCGTCATTAAGCGCAGGAAACCGGAAATAATTCTTGGTGTTGTGGGATGCATGGCCCAACAGCAAGGCACCGAGTTGATAAAAAGGTTTCCACAGATTGATTTCGTAATGGGACCCAGGGAGCTGGGCAGAATACAGGAAGTCTTGAATCGTATTGGTTCGGATCGACAAAGAGTCGTGGCAACAGATCTGAATCCTGCTCCGCCTTCGCAGATTCCGTTCCGGGGCTACTTCGAGGGAAGAGTCACCGGTTATATATCCATCATGCAAGGGTGTAATAATTTCTGCACTTACTGTATTGTTCCTTACGTCAGGGGTAGAGAAATTTCCCGTTCCCCTGACGACATAATCGCTGAGGCAAGGAATCTGATCACAGAGGGGGTTAAAGAGATTACCCTACTTGGACAGAATGTGAATTCATACAGATGGGAAGGGGAGAAGCGGTGGGACTTCGTTTCCCTGCTCAGGGAAGTTAGTGGGCTTAATGGTTTGCTGAGACTGCGTTTTACAACATCACATCCAAAGGATCTCTCTGATGAGCTGATTCAATGCTTTGTATATCTCAATAACCTTTGTCCCCACCTGCACCTGCCTTTACAGGCGGGCTCAAATTCAGTTCTCAAGCGGATGAAAAGGGGATATACGCGGGAGCACTATATAGACCTCATAGCGAAACTGAGATCCACAAACCCTGATATTGCCATAACAAGTGATATCATGGTAGGTTTTCCCGGAGAATCAGAGAATGAATTTTCGGAGACCCTCGATCTTATTGGGCAGGTCCGATTTGATGCAATTTTTTCCTTTAAATATTCCGACAGAAAAGGTACATTTGCATACAAATTGAATGAAAAGGTCGATGAAACTGAAAAAGCATCACGTTTAAGTGTCCTTCAAAACCTTCAAAGACAAATCACCTTGGAAAAGAACAGGGCTCTTGAGGGCAAGCAGATGGAAGTGCTGGTTGAAGGCCAAAGCAAAAAAGGAAGGCAGTTAACGGGCCGTACGGGAACAAATAAGGTTGTGAATTTTGACTGTGATAGCAGATATATAGGCTGTTTAGTTAAATTATCGATTAAACATGGGTTGCAGAATTCCCTCCAGGGCGAGATAGAGAAAACAATATAAGGCTTACGGATTTTTTTGGTGGATATAGAACATATTAAATACAGCGATGAATTGATACTTGTCGTTGATGACGAAGAGTCTATCAGAGGGCCTGTTGTGGAAATGCTAATGTATCTTGGGTTTCCGGCTGATTCTTCGGATAGCGGAGAGGAAGCCCTCCGAAAACTGAAAAAGAAATCCTATGCCTTTTTGGTGACAGACATCAAGATGCCTAAAATGGATGGTTTGGAATTGATCGGCCGTGTAAAAAATGATCACCCCAATGTTTGCGTCATCGCCATGACAGGGTATTCCAAGGACTACCAATATATGGATGTGGTAAATGCAGGGGCCTCGGATTTTATCAACAAACCTTTTGTCATTGAAGAGCTTGAGGCCAAGATCAAAAGGGCCATAGTTGAGCGCAACATAAAACAAGAACTCAACAGATTGTCCATTACCGATTCTTTAACAGGCCTCTACAACCAGAGGCAATTTTATGCCAGGTTGAAAGAAGAGATCGTGAGGGCCCGGAGACAAAAGAATCAGCTTTCAATGATCCTGCTCGATTTAGACGATTTCAAGGAGTATAATGACAAAAACGGGCATGTGGCAGGTGATGGGGTTCTCAAAAAGGTAGGAGCCATCATCAGTGATAATATCAGGCAAGGCGTTGATTCCGGCTATAGGTATGGTGGGGATGAATTTGCAGCCATCTTAATTGATGCGAGTGTGGACATTGCCCAGAGTATAGCAAAACGTATTGAAGAGGGCATTCAAAAAGAATGCAAATTAACAGCAAGTACAGGCCATGCAGACTTTTCAGAGGGAATGACGCCCGAGGAATTTGTTACAAAGGCAGACCAACACCTTTATAAGTTCAAAGGAAAGAGAAAGAACCAGATAGAAAATTCCTTATAAAAGGTCAGATAATATATATTATGTAAACTTTATCGTTTTTCCTTTATATCTTGACTGATCACGTCCCCACCCCTCTTAATCTTATAAAAATACCTGTTGACATCCTGCCCAACAAAATTGTAAAACGCCTCTATCATTTTCACAAAGGAGCCTTTTAATGGGCAATGTTGTCAAGAAACGACGGAAAAAGATCAGAAAACACAAATACAGAAAGCTCAAGAAAAAGATGCGTCATAAAAATAAATAACCGTATCATCCAAAAAAGGCAGTTCAATATGAACTGCCTTTTTTGTTATTGAAGGTTCAGATATAGTCAAATAGTTGAGTGGTTAAGTGGTTGAGTTGGAAAATTATTGTTATAATCTCAGCAAGTTGCAAATATCAAAATGTTAAATGTCTCCCGCCACAGCGGGACTAAAAACAAATACGCCCGTGAATTTAACCATTTAACTACTCAACTATTCAACCACTTAACTAGGTCTGAGGTTTAATAGTCTAATTGTTTTATTTGCTGTAATCATACCATCCGGCACCGGTCTTTCTTCCAAATTTACCCGCGCGGATCATTGTCTTAAGCAGATTCGGGGAAACCCACTTGGACTCCTTGTTTAATTCCTCGTAAAAATACTCCGCCACGAAATATGCAATATCAATTCCGGTAAGGTCCATTAGCTCAAATGGCCCCATTGGATAATTGAGACCGTTTTTAACGGCAATATCAACATCTTCTATACTGGCAATGCCCTCTTCCACAATTTTTATTGCTTCTAATATATGGGGAATCATAATTCTATTAACAATAAAGCCCGGAGAATCTTTTTTGATCTCAACGGTCGTCTTACCCATTTTCTTTGCAAGATCGGTGGTAATTTTAATCGTCTCATCGCTGGTAGAATACCCGCGGATGACTTCCACTAATCTCATGAGTGGCACCGGATTGAAAAAATGCATTCCACATACCCTGTCAGGCCGTTTTGTTGCCGCGGCTATTTCAGTTATTGACATGGAGGATGTGTTGGACGCAAGAATAACTTCAGGGCGGCACAAGTCATCAAGTTCTTTGAAAACACTTTTTTTCAGCTCCAGATCCTCGATAACAACTTCAATCACAAAATCCATGTCTTTGATTTGAGACATATCGGTTGTGCCCTTGATCCTTCCAAGTATGGTATCCTTTTCCTTGGCATCGAGCTTCCCTTTTTCCACGCTCTTGGACAGGAATCTGTCAATATTATTCATGCCGTGCTCAACAAATTCGTCCTTAATATCTCTCATAACGACCTCACAGCCTATCTGTGCTGCAACTTGAGCAATGCCATTTCCCATTGCCCCTGCACCTACAACGCCTATTTTTTTTATCTCCATAATACGTCTCCTTTATCCTGTTCTTGGCCTTCAGCCAAAACCCTCCAGAGTTAATTTGGGATATTTATTCGCACTATACCGATTCCACACTTGTTACTTCAGGAATATTCTGCTTCAAGATCTTTTCAATTCCCATTTTAAGGGTCATCTGGGACATGGGACATCCTGCGCAAGCTCCCTGTAGCATCACCTTAACCACTCCATTGTCATCCACATCCACTAACTTGACATCCCCTCCGTCTGCCTGGAGTGAGGGTCTTACTTTTTCCAGGGCACTCTCAACCTCTTCTCTTAATGTCATTATTACCTCCTATCTTATGTTGTCAGTTAACAGTTGTTGGTTTTCTGTAATTCAACTATTGATAACCTCGTAAAAAGTCGAGGTTTCCTATCTATCTGGATTCCCGCTGTAGTTTATCCCGCACTTGATGCGGGGCGGGAATGACAATAAAGCATTTAATATCAACCAGATATGATAGCCGTCACTCCCGCTAAGAGCTTGCCCCAGCGAAGGGATTGGCGGGTATCCAGGCGTTAAAATGACTTTCTGCGATTTCAATAAAGTCGTATTGATTAACACATATCGTTATGGAATGCTACCCAAAAAATTCAACAACGCGTCTGTCTAAGTAACCACGGAGCCCTGCAGAGCTCCCAGGAGACCACCCCATACTCATCTGCCAGACATCATCCGATTCCATACAAAGGTAAAGGCCCAAATCGCGGTGCCACTTCTCCATATTTTCACGCATAAACCCGTATAGATCCGTACGTATCGGTTTGAAATAACGCATTTTTCCATCTAATCCAGTGATAAATTCCCCATCAAGCACACATGTTTTTGGGTGCCGTCTCCTAATGATCTGTTTAAGTCCAGGCATATACCTGAAAGAACCCATGCTTATCCAAATAATTCTCTTGGGATCAATATATTTGTCCATCAGTTCAAGGCTCTTCAGATATTCCTGTTTCCATTGGGGATGCGGGATAAGCGGATCAAAGTGAAAACCTAAAACAAATCCCTCGGATTGACACTGTCTGGCCGCCTTAAGCCTGTTTTTCAAGCTCGCTGCCCCGTGTTCCTCCCGTGCAGCAATGTAGGGGCTATTCAAGGACCAGGAGACGATGATTCGATCCCTGTATTTGGAATCGAGAACCCTCTCGATATTTGTTGTTTTAGTCTTAAGTTCCAGAACCACATTTTTTCTTTTTGAGAACGCGGGAAGAAGGAGATCACTCCAGCAGGTAATAGGATCAACAGCAAGACTGTCAGTGAACTCCCCTGTTCCCACACGGAAGATCCGGTCAGGTTCAGAATCAATGACATGCAAAACCCGCTTAAGTTCCTCTTCCAGATTGACAAAAACTCTCAAATTGGGCTGATTGAAATAGGACTGCAAGATGCAGTAGCTGCAGTTGAGGGGACAATTTGTTGCCACATTGAGGATCTGATATCCGCAGCACATATATTCCCTGGTTCCTGGGCACGGCTTAAAAAATTCACCTTTATAAAAAACCAGATGAAGCGTATCCTTCCCCATATCCATTTCATTGCTGCTCGCCTTTGATCGGACGCCTTTTGTCGCTTGAACAGGAATACCGGGTAATCTTTGCAATATTTGATTGGTGAGCGAATGCCTTAAAGCCCCATCTTCCACTAACACTTCTTTGATGGTGAAATTCGACATTAGACACCCTCTCCCCAGGGATTGCCTAAGTTCCCCAACCCTTCTTTCCGGGTCAGACTCTCTATCTTCTCTTTCAACTCCCTTCCCTCTTTAAAACATACTTCAAGGCGAAAATGTTGTGCTTCAAAGAACCGCGGGAATTCAATTTTCACACCATCAGGAAGATCTAATTTAGCGACCATCTTTTTGAAGGTCGATTCAGCAATTGTCAAAGACGGAAAACGCCTGCCTCTAAAAAACCGCAGCACTGCCCTGCCCTTTTGAGGGATATTCAGGTGTTCATCTGAGCAAACCCCCTTAACGGGCTCCTCCCCTAAGAGATCAGAAACTGGTTTGCCAGATATATGTGAAATATCAACAATATAATCAATAAATTGTTTCTGTTGGTTAATATTAAACTTTAAATATGATATGAGTCGGCAAATGGAGGACCTGGAATCAGGATCGACCTCCAAAAGCATTTTAGCAGCGTGCAGCGATAGCCGGCCCTGCGCCAGGTTTTTTTTGATCTCTATTTCCAGTTCTTTTTCAATCTTAATATAAAGGTGAAGGGTATCTTCATGTGAGGGAAGATCCAACAACGGCATGTAATGTTCGATGATTTCAGAATCGGGAAGATACGCGGTTAAACGGCTTAAGGCCATACCCTTTTCCACACAATTAAGTTCCCTTGTAGAAAGATTGTCATGGAAATTTAACAAAAGACATTCCAGGGGGGGCAGTTTGGATTCAGATAGAATCCTGCAGGGTATCTTATCCCATTTCAATGTCTTGATAGCCTTAATCCTCCGGTATCCGGTAATGATGTTTAATCTCTCCTGTACCGTTTTCATCAACAAAGGACTATTAAGCAGGCCGATACTATCAATGGACCGGATTAATGGTCTAAGATCAAATCCAAAACTCATGCAATACGGACCTGAAGAATCGTCGATGTTCTTGACATCTACTAACTGAGTAGGAATCATTATGTTTTCTTGAATGGACATGATATCTCCTAAAAAGTGATGGCCCTTCATTAGGCATTGATCTGCCCTTGGCCTTCAATCTTATTTTAACTGGGTATAACTTTGACGGACTCGTAAAAAGTCCGTCAACAGGCCGAGGGCGAGTAAGCCCCGGCCTGGGGCGAGGGTGGTCCCGCGGTACGCGGGATTGAATTTACTTCAAATGGCGGGGGAGGGGAAGCCCTTCCCCGCCGAGTAAAAAGGCGCAAACCGACTTTTTACGAGGTTGTTAACTTAGTATTAAATAACACTTACAAGAGACACCTGTAAATGACATATTTATGAGGTTCCTCGACAAAAAATCTGTTTTGAGTGATGTGTTCTAAACTCACTGAGAATGAATTTGCGTTCGCTCGGAATAACGAGTATTATTATTGCTCTTTTCCCTAAAGATTACTCCGTGCATCCCTCATTTTATGCCGCACAGCGGGGAACAGGAAAAGGATCAAATGAAATGGGTTGTGCATATAGCTGGGCCTAATTATTGGAAATTGAGGTATTTTATGAAAAGAGTAACAAGATTACTGTGCATCTTTTTTTCCTTGATGTTCCTGGCAACAACAACGGCAGGTCTTGTCCTGGCTAAAGGCGCCAAGGTGGGCGTGATTCTGCCCTTAACCGGAAAACTTGCCATGTTTGGTGAGATTGAAAATAAATCATATCTCCTGGCCGTACATGAGATCAACTCAGCAGGTGGTATTAATGGTAAAGAGATAGAGCTTTTGATTGAAGATACCGCTGGTAAGCCTGATGTAGGCCGCTCAGCTATCCATAAACTGATATCACAAGATAAGGTTATCGTGGTTTGTGGCGGCTTTTCCAGTTCAGTAACCTGGGCAACCGCAGCCTCGGCTCAGGAGCATAAAATACCCTTCCTGGTAAATACTGCATCTGCCGACAAAATCACAGAGCAGGGCTGGGAGTATATCTTCAGACTCAACCCGCCCGTTAGCGAATATCAAAAGACACTCGCTTCCTTCCTGAAAAAAATAGCCCGTGTCAAAACCGCTGCAGTTCTTTACGAAAATACCCCTTTTGGCCTGTTCGGCGTAAAAAAGTTTATGCAACTCCGCAAGAAATTGAATCTGAACTTAGTTATGAAAGAAGGCTACGAGCCAGCAGTTCTCGATTTTAGACCG
Source organism: Deltaproteobacteria bacterium (assembly GCA_019308785.1). GTDB lineage: Bacteria > Desulfobacterota > DSM-4660 > Desulfatiglandales > Desulfatiglandaceae > JAFDHL01. Next base: position 12,804 of record JAFDHL010000003.1, on the reverse strand, counting down.
TTGCTGGCCAAGATCAGGACAAAAAACCCGGGTTTTGTCTACATGATTTCCTATGTTATGGATTCAGCCTTATTCGTGCGACAGGCCAAAGAGATGAATCTGATTCCCAGGCTTCTTGTAGGGTGTTCTACTGGATTTGCTTCGACGGAATTCCAGGAGATAGCCGGGGATGCTTCAAACTATGTCTACTCACCTACGCTCTGGGCCCCATCAGTTCCATACCCAGGTGCAAAAAGATACTATAACAATTTTATGGCAATGTATAACTCGCCCACTGACTACCACGGAGCACAGGCCTATGCAGCCATGTATGTAATTGCAGATGCCCTAAAAAGGGCCAAATCCCTGACGCCAAAAGACGTCCGGGATGCGCTCGTCGATACCGACATGATGACTGTGTTCGGCCCAGTGAAGTTTGCATCCTATGGCAAGAAGTCGCGACAGAATAGGCTCCCAACCCTACTGGTCCAGTGGATAAATGGCAGGCTTGAGACGGTTTGGCCTAAGAAAGTTGCCACGGCAAGATATGTTTATCCTGTGCCTAAGTGAAAGTTTCGCTTTTCCACATCCATGATCCTTTCTCACCTCTGAGCTTCCTGGAACGGTAATCGATTTTTTTGCTCAGGCATCCAAACTTATTGACAGCCGTTGTGGTTTTGTATTACGGCTGACATGTTAAAAACGGACAATAAAATTGTGGTGAGGAAAATAAGCAACAAAAAATCCTGTAATATAAGGAGGTATACCATGAAACAATCAGCTATTAGAACTCTGGTAGTATTTTCTGCTCTTTTTTGTTTCTTTGTGGCGGGTTTTTCCCTGGCCGAGGCAAAATCGGCAGGTAAAATCGTTATCGGCCATCCAGCTTGCCTTTCGGGAAAGTACGCAAAGGCAGGTGAACAGGCTATCGGGGGAATAAAGGCATGTATCGATTGGGTAAATAATGTATATGGAGGGATTAAGGTAGCTGGGAAGAAAATCCCTCTCAAGTACAAATACTACGATTGTGAGTCCAAGAAAGAGGCTGTAACAAGCCTCATCGGACGGCTGGTTACGGTTGACAAAGTGAACGTTGTTTTCTCCGCGTACAGCTCAGGCCTTACGCTTCGAGGCGCCCCTGTGACCGAGAGTCATCAGATGCTCTACATGGATCATGGGGGTGCGAACAACAAGATATTCAGGCAGGGTTTTAGATACATTGTCCAAACCATAGGGCCTGCCACCAGCTATCACCAGGGAACGCTCAATATGATTCACAAAATTGACCCCAAGGCCAAGAAAGTTGCACTGGCCTATGAGGATTCCGAGTTCGCAAAAATGGTGATGCACGGAGCAGAAAAATATGCCAAAAAGCTTGGGTTTAATGTTGTCTTTGAGCGTACATATCCAAAAGGCGTCACCGATCTTACCCCCTTGCTTTCAGCTTTGAAAGCGAGCAAACCTGATTTTATCCTCGGTGGCGGGCACTTTGAGGACGGCCAACTTTTTAACAGGCAGCTGGCTGATCTGGACATAGATACCAAAGCCCTATCCCTGATAGCTGCCGCAACACTGCCAGCCTTTTACAAGGCATTAACAAGTATGGCAGAAGGCGTTATGGGCCCATCACACTGGGAATATGGAGTAAAATACTCGGCTGGCGAGGCCAAGAAGGTGGGACTGAATTGGATCGGGCCAAACCAGGATGAATTTGTAGCTCTTTTTAAAAAGGCCTTGGGCAAAAATATTATCCCGGATTATCACGCTGCAGAGGCCGGTGCTCAGGTGTTAGCCTATGTATTAGCCGTGGAGAAAGCGAATTCCCTTGATTCGGATAAAGTAAGAGCGGCCCTTGGCGATTTGGAGTTTATGTCTTTTTATGGTGGCTGGGATGTAGACGATACAGGACTTCAGGTCGGCCATTCCATGGTGGATGTTCAGTGGCAGGGCGGCAAGAGGGTTATTGTATGGCCTGAAGAAGCCCAGACCGGTAAACCTTGCTACCCCATGCCCACCTTCGCAGAAAAAGCAAAGGGGAAGATAGCGGTTCCATAACAAAAAATGTAATTCTTAAAAAACGATAGTTGTGAGGAAATGATAGAATGTTTTTAGAACAACTTACCGGCAATCTTATCCAGGGCATTGTCCTGGGTGCAGTTTATGGTATGGCCACTATGGGCCTTAGCCTTATCTTTGGTGTTCTGAAGGTGGTAAATGTTGGGCATGGGGCCTTTATCATGGTGGGGGCATTTGTCACCCTCTGGTTGTTCAATGCCCTTGGAATAAACCCAATACTTGCTGTCCCTGTTGCTTTTGCTGTAGGCATGGGCCTGGGGTTTATTTTTTACTATACAACCATGCAGAGGTTGATCAAGGCCCCGGAACTTGCCACTCTGTTGGCGACTTTTTCCATTGGGATCTTACTTGAGGAGCTTGTAAAACTCACCTTCGGATCAGAGTTTCGCGGCTATAATTGGGTTGTAGGCAAAATAGACATTGGTGTAACGGTTTTGCCCATGTCAAAACTATATGCCTGCATTGGAAGTGTGATTATCGCCCTTCTTCTCTACTTGTGGTTTAATAAGACCCGGGCAGGGTCAGCCGTAAGGAGTGTTGTTGAGGACAGCGAAGGCGCCAGGGTTTGCGGTGTAAATGTTGGTGGGGCCTATGCCCTGAGCTTTGCATTGGGAATTGGCCTGACCGTGGCAAGTGGCGTTCTTCTCACCATGTTTATCCCGGTTGGCATCAATCCCTATATGGGAGGAGGATATACCCTGAAGGCATTTGTTATTGCCGTCCTGGGCGGTCTTTCATCCCCCTATGGGGCTTTTTTCGGCGGATTGGCCTTTGGGTTAATTGAGAATGGGTCCTATACGCTATTTGCCTTAATTCCCGGTGTGGAACCGTTTGCACTGACCCGGTTTTTGTCTTTTGTGATGTTATTGGCCATACTTCTAATTAAACCGACTGGACTTCTGAGTACAAAATGAAAAAAGAAATCACAAAGTACTATCCTTTAATACCCGTATTTACTGCATACCTTTTCCTTTTTTTGGTCGGTAAAAACATTTCGGGGATGTGGCAATTAGTAGCCATGCTCCTTTTCTACTGTGCCATGGGACAGGCATTTAATATCTTTCTCGGCATGACCGGATACGTGGATTTTGGTTATGTTGCTTTTATGGGTGTTGGCACTTATGGGATGGCGCTGGCAATTACGAACCTTGCCCATATTGAAGGACTCGGAATAGGAATTATCATAATCGGTTTTATCCTGGCATTATTGATGTCCACTCTGTTGTCTATGGCTGTGGGGGCGGTAGCGCTGAGACTCAGAGGGGCTTACTTTGCCATTGCCACAATAGGAGTAAATGAGGGGTTCCGGTTTCTTATTGAAGGGGCAAGAATATGGAATGGTTCTGAAGGTCTAATATTTACTGCCCAACTCAACCAGATCCTTGGAAGAGAAGCTGCCAGCAGTCTAATGACCTATTGGGCTGACATCATGGTTCTTTTCATTGCGGCATTGGCTGCATTTGTAACCCTTTTTTACATGAGAAGCAAGATCGGTTATGCGCTAACCGCATTGAGGGAAGATGAAGACGCCGCCAAGGTGATGGGCATAAATGTTACCAAATACAAGATCACAGCTTTCATCACAAGCGCCTGTTTTGCGGGTCTGGTTGGAGCTACCTCATGGGCATTAAAAACCCCTTATGTCTTCCCGCCCGAGGTTTTCGAGATTCATTATACCATAGAAGCCATTATTATTGTTCTCCTTGGGGGAGCAGGCACTCTTCTGGGCCCTGTAGTCGGAGGGCTCATCTATGGCATCTCAAAATATTATCTCTCTATATTCATGCCGGGATTTCAGCTGCTGATTTTTGCGCCAATTATAATTATCATTATCGTTTTGTTCCCGGAGGGGGTTGTCGGGATGTTAAAGAGCAGGACCAAGGGTTCAGTTCTGGCACGGTTTATAATTTAGGTGAGGATATGTCTTTATTAAAGCTTGAAAACATAACAAAGCGCTTTGGTGGTTTGATAGCGGTGAATAAAGTGAGTTTGGAAATTAGCAAGGGCGAATTTGTCGGGATAGTAGGCCCAAACGGTAGCGGAAAAACCACTCTCTTCAATGTTATCAGCGGGGTTTATTTTCCAGAAGAAGGGCGTGTTATTTTCGACGGACAGGATATCACAACTCTCCAGCCATATAAAAGGGCACCGTTGGGAATTGGACGAACATTTCAAATTCCCAGGCCGTTTGCCTCAGCCACCGTGAGAGAGAACGTAGCCGTTGGGGCAATGTTCGGTACCCTCAGCGGCAAAGTAAGCGTGGATGAATCCCTGGAAATAGCAGATAAGACGATTGAACGCGTTCGCCTTCAAGAACACAAGGATAAACCAGCAGGGGCACTGACACCTGTAGAAAAAAAGCTGATGGAGATTGCCCGTGCCCTTGCAATGAAGCCCAAGCTCCTCCTTATGGATGAAGCTATGGCCGGAATGCATCCGAATGATATCGATCAAATGGTTGCATTTATTAAGCAGATAGCAGTTGAAGAGAAAATAGCCATCGTTTCCATGGTTGAGCATATTATGCGGGCGGTAGTCGGAATGGCGGAAAAGGTGATTGTATTGCATCAAGGTTCTAAGATAGTTGATGCCCCCACAAAAGAAGCCCTGGAAGATCCGAAGGTTGTGGAGGTTTACTTAGGTCATCCACCGGAGGAATAAAGATGTTAACCGTAAAAGAGCTCGAATCAGGTTATGGCCCCATGCAGGTTTTGTGGAAGCCGAGCCTTCAAGTCAAAAAAGGGACAATAACTGCACTTCTCGGCCCCAATGGAGTCGGCAAGAGCACGTTTCTCTCTACTGTTTTTGGCTCTGTCGAGCCCTGGGGTGGTACGATTCATTATGTAGGAGAAGATGTCACCAATTTACCCACTCATAAAAAGGTGGAAATGGGCGTGGCATTAGTGCCTGAAGGAAAGCACCTGTTTCCTAACATGAACGTGTACGAAAATCTTGCCATGGGCGCATACGTGAAAAAAGCTCTCGAACATAAAGACGAATCCATGGAAATAGTGTATTCTTTGTTTCCCCGACTGAAAGAAAGACAAAAGCAGCTGGCCGGATCCCTGAGCGGCGGTGAACAACAAATGGTAACTATTGCTCGGGCCCTAATGACGAAACCCAAATTAATGATGCTTGATGAACCAAGTCAGGGCCTGGCTCCTGTGCTTGTGCAGTCTGTCTTTGAGACGATACAAAAAATGCGGGACGAAATAGGTTTAACTATCCTGCTCGTAGAGCAAAATGCAGATGCCGCCCTTAATGCAGCAGGTTATGTCTATATTATGCATGAAGGCCTGATTAAAGCAGAAGGCAAGCCGGAAAAAATAAAGGGATCATCTGAGATAAGAGAGGCCTATCTTGGAATTTAGATTGGCCAGAAGGTCGTTCAATATATAATGCCTACCAAGGCTCCTGTCATGCAGGTAGCCAGTGTTCCTGCCACGATTGACTTAATGCCTAACCCCACAAGTTCCTCTCTTCTTTCCTTAGCCATAGCGCCCATGCCACCGATCATGATCCCGAGCGAGCCAAAATTAGCGAAACCGCACATGGCGTAGATCATGATTAAACGTGATCTTTCACTCAAAGCACCTGCAGGCAATGCGGCCAGATCAAGATATGCCAGCAATTCATTTAAAACGGTTTTAGTTCCCATAAGGGCTCCTGACATCTTTGCCTCGGACCAGGGGATGCCCATCAGCCATGTTACAGGAGCCATCAGATACCCGAGCAACCTTTGGAAGGTTATTGGTTGCCCTCCCAAATCGGGCAGGTAGGCCAAGACAAGGTTTAAAAGATGAACCAGAGCAACGAGAACAACTAACATTGCTATGATATTAATCAGCAGCTTGATACCATCCAGAGTTCCGCGGGTAATGGCATCCATGGAACTCTCCGCCCCTCTGGGCACTTCCACATCTCCCGTGGTTGGTGCATGCGTCTCGGGGATCATTAGCTTGGATATTGTCACTGCCGCAGGGGCGCTGATAATGGATGCAGTCAAAAGGTGCCCCATGACTCCGGGCATGGCTCTACTCAGGATTGCGGCATAAAGCACCATTACAGTTCCCGCAATGCTCGCCATGCCTGATGTCATTATTGTGAACAGCTCGCTCCTTGAGATCCCTGAAAGATAGGGCCTAACAAAAAGAGGCGACTCTACCATGCCCACAAAGATATTGGCCGCAGTACCCAGGCCTTCTACACCGCCGATGCCCATTATCCGCCTTAAAACCCATGAAAAGGCGCGAACAACAACGGGCATTATTCTCCAGTAGAAGAAAAGTGAAGAAAGTGCGCTGATGACCAGGACCAAAGGGAGACCTCGAAAGGCCAAGACATAACTGGAACCCGGTATTTTTTCGTCAAAAGGAAGCTGTGCGCCGCCAAGATACCCGAACACAAATCCGGTTCCGGCCCTTGTGGATTCTTCAAGCGACTGCACGGCTCTGTTGAGCCAGAGAAAAATCTCCTGGCTTCCCGGAAATTTCAGCAGTAACAGGGCCAGACCCGCCTGCAGGCAAAGCCCGGTTACAAATATCCTCATGCTAACCTGTTTGCGCTTTTCGGAAAAGAGCCAGGCCAGGAGGGCTAAGGCGAAAAATCCTAATAAACTTTGAAGTCTGTCCAATCCTAATCCAAATTCAAGATATGTTTTGAAATCAGCCCAACGGCGGGCGCGGTAACCCGCCCTACATGATAATCTCAGGTACTAACATCCAGGCAACCGTCCATACCTTTTCTTCATCATTATACCTTAGGCACACAATCCCGCCCTGCTTAAAACCAACGACAGAATTGGATTCGCTGCCGGTGGTCAGAAGAGAAGTCAACCTGGCCAAATGGGGCAAGTGGCCAACGATCATGAAATCATTCTGCATTTGCATGATTTCATCCGAGATAATTCGTACATCATCCAGAGGAGCAAGCCCGGCCTTCTCCAGCGGTTCCTTCCCAGGAATCAGGCTGGAGCCTAAAATCTCAGCAGTTTGTCTGGCCCTGGTTTTACCGCTATGGAAGATCTCTTCCACCTGAATCCTACTATCCCTGTTTAGAAAGGCGGCTATCCTTTCTATATCCTCAATTCCCTGCCCGGACAGGGGCCTGTCCGGGTTCTCCTCCTTGGGAACTGGCTTCCCGTGTTGTACTAAGTAGATATTCATGGCTTATTCCTCCCATTACTAATTGACGGTTTTCGATTGAACCTGCCTGCCGCAGGCAGGGATCGAATATCTCAGGGAATTATAATCGTTTTGGGATAGATGATACCAGAATAGGGTTTTTTTGGTCAACGTAATTGGTCCTTTTTTCGATCCGCTGTAGCGTACGACGCTAATATTAGCCCTGCTGCGCCGAACAGGGACTCCTCCAGGTTTTTTATTTGACAAAGTAAAAGTACATTCCTATATATCTCTGCTTAATAGAATACAGAGAGAAGAAAAAATTATGAAATACCTGTTTTCCCCTTACCGGATCAAGAATTGTGAACTCAAAAACAGGATCGTTATGCCGGGTCTGGCATCTTTTTTAATAGAAGATGATGGATCCATAACGGATGTCACAATTGAACACTACAGGCTCAGGGCCGCCGGCGGGCCGGCCATGGTCATTATGGAGGCATGTGCTGTATCACCGGAGGGCATTGTCTCGCTCCATCAGGCCAGGATATATGATGATCGATTTATAGAAGGGCTGTCCAAGATCGCCGGTGTTATTAAATCCGAGGGTGCGATCCCTGCGATTCAGATCCATCACAGTGGCAGACAGACTTCCGCGAAGATCATTAAACAAAAGCCCTTCGCCCCCTCCCCTCTTCCTTGCCCTACCATCCGGGGAGATGTGACCCCTCTGACCGTTAACGGCATACAGGAACTGGTCCAGAAATTCGGAGACGCTGCCCACAGAGCCGTTGAGGCGGGCTTTGAATTGATAGAAATCCACGGAGCCCACGGATATTTGATTAATCAATTTCTATCAAGATTCTCCAATATCCGCGACGACGATTACGGCGACAATGTTACTGGCAGAACCCGTTTTGCCAGAGAGATCATTGAGGAGGTTAGAAACCGGGTTGGAGAGATTTTTCCAATCTCTTTCAAGATCAGTGCCCAAGAATTTGTTGCAAATGGTCTCACCGTGGACGAAAGCATACAAATTCTAAAGATCCTTGCAGAGGCAGGTATTGACATAGTTCAGGTATCTGCGGGTAATGATGCCACTCCAGAATGGATCTGCCAGCCTATGTTTATGGAAAAGGCCTGCCTGGTCAACTCCGCCGGGACAATCAAAAATGCATTGAATATCCCAGTCATGACCGTGGGAAGAATTAATGACCCTTTGATTGCAAACGATATAATAAAAGCGGGGAAGGCTGATCTGGTATGCATGGGCAGAGGCCTGTTGGCAGATCCGGAAATGCCCAAAAAGGCAAAAGAAGGACGCCTGGATGACATAAGAATCTGCATTGCCTGTAATACCTGCATGGAGTCTATCTTCCGAAAAGGTCGCGTAGAATGCCTGGTCAACCCGGAGTTAGGCCGGGAAAAGGAGATGGCATTCTACCCTACCAAGAGCCCTAAGAAAGTCATGGTGATCGGCGGCGGCCCAGGAGGGCTGAATGTTGCATGGGTCGCGGCAAGGCGGGGGCATGATGTACATCTCTTTGAAAAACAATCCGTTCTTGGGGGGCAATTGGTATTAGGCAGTGTTACAGGTTACAAAAAAGAACTGCTGAGCCTCATCAAATTCCAGAAAAGACAGATAGAAAAATTCGGGGTCAAGTGTTACCTGAAACATGAAGTCACTGTGGACACGGTGAAAGATGAGGAGCCTGATATGGTAGTTCTGGCAACCGGTTCCCTGCCGTTTTCTCCACCTGTGGAAGGCATTGATGAAACCAATGTAGTTACCTTTGCAGAAGTTCTAAGTGGGAATGTGCTGGTTCAAAAGAAGACGGTCATCATTGGCGGCGGCCCTGTAGGATGTGAAGTAGCCCTCCATCTTTCAGGGCATGGATGTCCTGTAACCATCGTGGAGATGCTTCCCAGGATTGGGAAACCCCTTGAAAGCATTACCCGAAAGGTCCTTCTCAATGAACTAAAAGCCAATAATGTGAAAGTTATGACCGAATTCAAACTATCAAAGGTTGAAGAAAATGGGGTGTATGTAGTTGGTAAAGGTGGTGAGGAACAATTTCTTGAGGCAGAACGGGTTGTGATTGCAATCGGGAACCGACCGGATAATAGGCTATATAATCAGATCAAATCCCTCGGATATGAAATCCATCAGATTGGGGACTGTCTGGAACCGAGGAGTGCCAAGTCGGCAATCTATGAGGGTGCGGTCCTGGGTCGTTCTATTTAGGCTTCAACTCCTGATACGCCATTTGTATTTCCTTGAAGCGCATTTCTGCCAGTTCTCTGAATTCATCGCCTAAATGAAGGACTTTATCCGGATGATATTTATTAGCGAGCCGCTTGTAGGCACTTTTTATGTCTTCAGGAGACGCATTTCTTTTGACGCCCAACACGACATAAGGGTCTTTTGATTCGGAGAAGCTTTCTCTGTTGGCTCCGGAAAATGATTCCTGCGTTCCCTCATAATCGGCTCTGTAAACGAACCTCTTCTTCCTGAAAAAAAACCACCATATAAGGCCTAAAAGGATGAGGTCATCTATCCATCCTACACCCACAAAAAAGTCAGGGAAAAGGTCATAGGGACAAAAAAAATACGCCAATCCCAAAAGGGACAGCAGGAGTTTCATTGTTTTATCCTGAGCCGTTTTTCAAGACTTCTTCGTCTTGGCTTCTTTAATGAGTTCTTCCCCAAATTTCTTAAGGAAAATATCCACTTCTTTTTTCCAATTACGCATAACATTGATACCCTGGCTTTTCAGCAACCTGTTTTCCAGAAGACAATTGGCTGGTCTTCTGGCTGCTCCCTGGAGGTTTTTTTTGCTACAAGGTTCAATGGAAGCCTTTATGTCAAGCTTATCCAGAACATACTTGGCATATTCAAATCGAGAGCAATACCCCTCTGCCGTTGCGTGGTACGTTCCCCTTCCATCATTAAGCAAGAGTTCCCGGATCTGTAAGGCAAGTCGATACGTCCAGGTTGGTGAACCGAACTGGTCATCAGCAACTCTTATGATTTTCGGCTTTTTTCGAATAGCCTGGGTCAAGATAGATTTGATGAAATTTTTACCGTTGATACCATACAACCATGCGCTTCTAACAATAATATAATTTGGGGAATTTTCTCGAACGGCAACTTCACTGTCTACCTTGCTTTTGCCATAAGCGGATACCGGGTTAGACGTATCATCTTCAAAATATGGCTGCGGCATCATCTTTTGTCCGTCAAATATGTCGCAACAGGAAATATGAACTAATTTGCATTCAAACCGGGCAGAGCCCTGAGCCAGATTTCTGGGCCCTTCAATATTTATTTTTCGAACTGCAAAATTTTCTGTCTCGCACAAGTCTATATCGGTAAATCCAACACAATTAATAACCACATCTGGAGAAATCTCCTGGAGGTTTTCTATAACCCCGTCCCAGCTTATAATGTCCATCTCCTTTTTGTCCGGCGAGACAACATCATGATCATGGCTAAGTACGTTTCTGCATTCACTTCCAAGCCTCCCTTTGCTGCCCAAAATCAGTATTTTCATCTTCGACAGACCCTCCTCAACGATTTAGCGGAACTGATCTATGACTTCTACCATAAATATAAAAAAAGTCAACAAATTCTTTAGCTTAGAGTTTTCTTTTTAAACAGCCTTAATAAAGGTCCTAAGATTCCCACTTGCACAAATCAGCGGTTTCATGTTAATCATATTTTTATATGTTTGAAGTTGCACCTCTAACCCTGACCATAAAAGCTCTCTCCATGTCAAGCAAGGGTGTGTTACCGTGAAAAGACCGGACCAACTTAGGACATTCCTTTTGATATCCTCTTTCTCATTTCTTTTCACCTGCTTCCTGTTATTGGCTTGGTGTCAAACCCTTTGGGGCCTTGAAAAATCAAAGCCTTTTGAATTCCAAGGACAGCTTGCTAACAAGACAATAATTAAAGGAATTGACCTCCTATATGACGAACAATTTGATGAAGCCGAAATCCTCTTTCATAATGTCATTACTGATTTTCCCGAGAAGCCGGAAGGCTATTTTTATTTAGCCATGGTAACATGGTCACGCTTAGCAGCAGGCTTCTGGTCTCCCGATACCTTAGGGGAATACAGAGAGCGCATTGACTGGACAATCCAGGTGGCCAAAAGCCGGATTAAACATAATGTTGCTGACAGTTATGACTATCTGTATTTAGGAGGGGCCCTGGGGTTCAGGGGACGCCTCGAGCTTATGAAAGGCAAATGGCTTTCTTCCTATTTCTTAGCCAGGGATGCAATTGATGCCCTGAATGTCTGTTACAAAATGGATCCCAACAACAAAGACGTGCTCTTGGGCCTCGGCACTTTTGATTATTACACTGCCCGCTTTTCCGGGTTCTTGAAGTTCCTGACCTATCTCCTTGTCCATAGAGGGAACAAGGAAGAAGGTCTGAGAAAACTGCATGTTGCGGCTAAAGAAGCGGTATACTCGTCAACAGAAGCCAAAAGTATGCTCATTCACATTTACTTGTTTGTGGAGGAGGAATATCAAAAGGCCCTTCAACTGGCTGACGAGCTGGCAAAAAAATACCAACGAACCCCCCGGTATAAATTCCTGCAAGGTGTAAGTTATATCAGGCTAGGTATGGAGGCTGAATATAAAGGCAGCGTTCTTCATTTGCGTGAGAAGAGTCTCCTTGCCTCTTCAGTGCGGGAGGCCGGCATGTGGGCTAAACGAGCACTATATCTTGAGGCCGTCCATGATCTTTTCCATGGTCATTATGGCGCTGCAAGATCAAAGCTTGATGTAATTCTTAAGGGAGCCGACCCTGAAAACGATCCTGCTATGATCGCATGGCCCCTCATAAAGATAGGCGTAAGTTACGATCTTGAGGGGAAAAGGGAAATGGCCATGAAATATTACAGGCAAATATTGAACATGGAAAACGGGGCCGGGGCACAATTCCTGACAAAGAAATATCTTGATAGCCCACCAAAAAAGAATGACACTTTTATCGGGTTTTAGTGGCACAATGAAAAAATTTTCGTGGAAATTATTTCTCGTTTTATTTCTGGTTTCGTTTCAGGCAGGTTGTGTAAAACTGGCATTACAGTTTTCACCTTCTCTGATACCAAACCTCACCCAGACCCTTTTTGAAGAATGCGACCCGGAACTGGCAAGGCAGTCCCTGCCAGCCGATCTGAAACTAATGGAGGGTCTTCTAAAAAGCGATCCCAATAACAGGCAGCTTCTGACCTCGCTCTGCATGGGTTTTACAGGATACGCCATGCTATTCGTTGAAGACGAAGATCCGGAGAGGGCATCTAATCTCTATCTCCGTGCCAGGACATATGGCCTTATGGCCGTTGGCCAAAACTCTCCTGCATTGAAACACTCGGGCGCGAAAAAGGAAACCATCAGGAAAACATTATCAGCATTCGGAACTGAAGCTCTAAAACCCCTGTTTTGGACCGCCATGTCATGGAACGCGTGGATCAACTTGAACCTTGACAAGCCCGCTGCCTTGGCACAGTTAGGGATTGCACAGGCCTTTCTGGATAGGGTCCTGGAAATAAACCCTGAGTATTTCTATGGCTCACCATATGTCCTGATGGGTTCAATACTTGCGGCAAGACCG
>JAFDHL010000129.1 GCA_019308785.1 Deltaproteobacteria bacterium | reverse complement strand
TTGGAATGCGTGTGAGCGATTAATTGGAGTTTAGAGCTTCGCTGTTTTAAAAACAGCTCAATTATCTTTCGATGGTTTTCCACCTGGGCGTGAAAGGAATTCGTCATACGTTCCGTAGCAAATTTGGTATAGTAAAAATTTATTCCCCATCCCACTAAAAGAAGCGGAATAAGAAAACACACTATTATTAAAAAAGCGAATCTTCGAAAAAATCTTGTATAGTAATGTTTCCTGCGTTCCTTAAACGCCTCCACATCACCAACATAGATGCTACCGTGCATTTCCTTTTCTTCTGCCATCTTGAAAAATTTATCCCTTCAAACCAGTGCTCCACATTTTCTGTTTAAGGTCATTTGTCTTAAAACAATTAACCCCTGCTTTTTATTTATTCAATATACATGCCAAACTCTACCCGCAAGGCATCAACACTAAAATGTTGCTTACTTATTGATTTTTATGGATTTTTTTCTTTCTTAACTCAGGAGGTAAACTGTGGGTGTAAACTGAGAGGTGACAGGGAGTGGTGCTTATTGTTTACCATAACACTATAAGAATAATTTATGGATAAGATCGTCACGGGAAATGTCATTTGCATGAAAATCATCCCGACCAAGGCTATTCGTGTCAAAGAAGGCCAGGTAGCCCATATTGAAGGTGTTTACATTTATTGTGGAGGATGCATTCGGGTTTACCCAAAGAAAACCATTAGGGCTGTCTCCGGGATTCAGGAAACGATTCGTTACCTGGAAAATATTGAAATAGGGCTGTAAATAATTCTTGAAAACTTGGATCCAAAGTCCATGGTGATACTGAGCTCTTACGATATATTTACGAATAGACGCTGCCACACTGATTAACGATCAATCCTCCTACACACAAATTGAAACATTCGCGACAATAGACACATTCATCTGCCAGCTCAGGAACAAAAGCTATCTCCCGATCTATCCCTCTGCCTTTGAAATAAACGGCGTTCAACTTTTTCACTTCTGCACAATACCTGACGCACAGCCCGCACAGACAGCACTCAGTATGCTCAGGAACAAATCGCGATTTATCGACTCCGAACTCCTTTGCCAGGGCAGGCACCGTTGGCCATAAGAGCTCGACAATCATCCTGCGAATCTTCCTTATCTTTTCAGAATCAGTCTTTACGACAAGATTCTCCTCAACCTCATAAACACAGGAGGCAACCAGCTTTTTTCGGCCATTATTCGAGATCTCCACCATGCACATACGACAGGTACCTGCTGGTTGAAGTTGGTCGTCATGACAAAGGGTGGGGATGTAAATTCCATTCTCACGGGCAACTTCAAGGATTGTTGCTCCTTCCTCAGCTTGAACCTTTTTACCGTCAATCACCAATTCAATTGTTTTCATCCTTTTATTTCTCCTCTATGTTGAATAAATCGTTGTAGCCGCTACATCAGTTTTTGGGAGATCGTTGGCAAATGGGGGACGAAACGCATTTTCCACGACAATGGCATTTGCCTTTTCAGGACAGACGGACATACAGCTTCCGCATTTGATACAACTCTCTTGATTGATAACATATACTTCATCCTCATCTTTAGATATCGCATTAGTCGGGCAATTCTTTTCGCAGAGTCCACACCTCAAACAATCTTCAGGATTGATGTGATATATGATTAGTTCCTTGCAAACACCTGCCGGACAGCGTGCTTCATTAATATGTGCTTCGTACTCATCCCTAAAATGTCTGATTGTACTCAGGACAGGATTTGGAGCCGTTTTCCCAAGGGCGCATAGCGATGCTTCCTGCATCATTTCTCCCAGTTCTTCTAAGAGTTCTATATCACCTTCTTTACCTACTCCTCTTGTTATGCTATTTAAGATCCTGAGCATCTGCCTGAGTCCCTCACGACATGGGATACATTTTCCACAGGATTCATGTGCAAGAAATTCTATGTAATACCTCGCCGTATCTACCATACAGGTATTTTCATCCATCACGATCATCCCGCCGGAGCCCATCATAGAGCCGGCTTCTGTCAGCGCATCAAAATCAACGGGGATATCGAGCATATCTTCAGGCAGTACCCCTCCGGAAGGACCACCTGTTTGTACAGCCTTAAATTTTTTGGCATTGGGAATACCTCCCCCAATATGATACACAATTTCCCTTAAAGTTGTTCCCATGGGCACCTCTACCAGTCCGGTATTATTTATCTTTCCAACCAGTGAGAATATTTTGGTTCCTTTACTATTCTCAGTGCCAATAGATTTGAACCAATCGGCACCTTTATTGACAATAAATGGTACATTTGCCCAGGTTTCCACATTATTCAAACAGGTTGGCCTGTCCCACAGGCCTTTTACCGAAGTATGAATATATTTCGGTCTAGGTTCACCAACACGGCCTTCAACTGCATTCATGAGGGCACTGGATTCGCCCGATACGAAGGCACCTGCTCCCCGATGGATGGTAATTTCAAAATCGAATCCTGATCCAAGAATATTCTCTCCCAGCAAACCGTATTCCCTGGCCGTCTCTATCGCTATCTTTGTATTTTCCAATGCAAGCGGATATTCGTCCCGCACATAAATAAAACCTTCTTGCGAACCAACCGCATAGGCACCAATAATCAAGCCTTCCAGAACACAATGGGGATTACCTTCCAGCAGACTTCTATCCATGTATGCACCCGGGTCTCCCTCATCGGCATTTACAATCACATATTTCGGGTCGACGGGCACATTTCGGGTAGTTTCCCACTTTACACCCATAGGAAAACCTCCACCTCCCCGACCCCTTAGGTTGGCCTCTTTAATCTCTTTAATAAGATCATCCCGGTTCCATTCAAACAAGACCTTGGCAATGGCTGAATATCCTCCAATAGCGATATAATCATCGATTTTCTCAGGGTCGATTAATGCATTGTTATCGAGAAGGATACGTTTCTGATATTTATAAAAAGGAATGTCATCGATGCGAGTTATCTGTTCGCCTGTCTCAAAATCCTTATATAACAGTCTGTCCACTAACTCTTTATCGACAATCGTCTTGGAGACAATATCAGCAACGTCTTCTTTCTGCGCACCAAGGTAACAAATCTTCTCTGGGAAAATAACTATTAAGGGCCCCCGCCCGCAAAACCCATGGCACCCTGTACGTCGCAGATCCACTTCTTCCCCCAGCCTCTGTTTTTCAATCTCAAGCCTAAATTCTCTAAAGATATCATGCGATCCGTAGGCAAGGCATCCTGTTCCTGAGCAGACCGTTACACAAGTCCGGTTGGGATCACGTTTAGAAACTATACTCTCCCTTAATATCTCAAGATCATGAGGCGAATTTAATTTTATCATGATGACTCCTCTTTTCCCATATAGTTATCGAATCTTTTTTTAAGATCACTTACTTTTGGATTACTGTTATACTGTTCATCAATCTTCATAACCGGTGCCAGTGCACAACATCCCATACAACGTACCGATTTCAGAGTGAATAGCATTTCCGAATCAGTCTCTCCCGGTTGAACACCAAGGAGGCTGGAAACCCTTTCCATTAGCCCCGCTGCTCCGCGGACATGACATGCAGTACCCATGCATATCTCAATAATATGGTCCCCACGTGGTTCAAGGTTGAATACATTATAGAAGTTGACAATACTGTAAATGTTGGCATAGGGGATATTAAGTCGCATCGAAACCCACTTCAAAGTGTGACTCGGAAGCCAGTTAAGTTCCGCCTGAATATCCATAAGAATCTGTATCAATACATTCTTTTTATACCCGTATCCCTGAATTATATTATCAACCAGTCGTAAATCATGAACGATATCAAGTACTGTCTTTTCTTTCTCCTCAACTCGTCCGAGCCTCTCAGCGTGGTGTTCTGCCTCTGATTCAAGGTATTTTAACTCACTGAAGAATTGCCGTTCTTTAAGCCCGAGCGAGTAATATTGACCTAAAACTTCCAATCCATTCAAAAGAACATTCTGTTTGTTTAACGGGGCCTTTTCAGGTACCCTCAAGGGCTGAGCTGTTCCTTCGGTGACCCTTTTCTCTCTTGCGGATTGGCTCAGCTCCATCCCCCGGTTAACGGATTCAAGAAGTTTTTCCGGAGTAAATGGCTTTGTCAAAAAGTCGGAAGCACCGATCTTCATTGTCTCAACCGCAGAATCGATAGAACCGTAACCAGTAATGACTATCGATACGATACTAGGATCGAACTCTGAAAGCTTTGTGAGCACTTCCATGCCGTTCATGCCCTGCATTTTAAGATCCACCAACACAACTCTTGGATGGGACTGTTCGACAAGTTTCAACCCCTGGATCCCATCTCTCGCAATTTCTGAACGATAGCCTCCCGTTTCGAGGGTTTGACGACACCCCTCGCATATGGATTCTTCATCGTCGATTACAACGACATCTGTTATCCCCGGACCTTGATAAGGTGATTGTGATACTATCTCTCCTTGTGTATCCATCATATGCTCCTTTTGCTGGCAATGTGCATCATTGCGGAATCAATGAGTTTTTTTGCACCCTTTGTGCGCTAAGCGGAAGTAAATGGATCTCAGAACCAGTCAAAAAACCCCTCTGCTTACAAGGCTATTTGCATGGTCTAACTTACCAGCTATGCAAAGTTCTTGCCAGGGTACCAAGCGGTAGACAGGATATCTTCAGCAACACCTGAGGTGACCTTATTAATAATATGTTACGGCAAATTGATGATTTTGGGTGAAATTACAGGTAGGTGGAACAAAGCCGGAAAAATGGTTGTTTTGGTACCAACCACGGACAGGAATGGTTCATATAGTACCACTGTTGCCTGGCAAAAAACACAGGGATGCCTCTATCCTGGGTGCGGGAATCCTTAAGGTTCGATATGAATCCTGTGTTTGCGGATTTTTTGACGGAGCGTTTTACGGTTAATACCCAAATATTCGGCTGTTTTCGTCTTATGTCCATTAAATTGATTCAGCACTTTAATAATCTTTTCCCTTTCCAATTCTGCAAGAGAACCTTTCCCTGACAAATTGATATTGTTTTGAGGCATCGATTTGTTATATGACAAATCATCAAGTTCAATAACCTTTCCTTCACATGTCACGATTCCACGCTCAATCGCGTTTCTGAGCTCTCTCACATTTCCAGGCCAATCGTACATTTCGAGGGATCGCATTGCCTCCGCTGAAATCCTTTTTACGGTCATTTTTTGCTGTTTGATAAATTCCTTAAGAAAGTAATTTGCCAATATGGGGATATCTTGTCTTCTCTCTCTAAGGGGAGGTATATTGACGGGCACTACATTGAGACGATAATAAAGGTCTTCTCTGAATCTTCCTTTTTCTATCTCCATCAATAGGTCCTTATTGGTGGCTGAGATAACTCTGATGTCTAACTTTATCTTTTCTGAACTACCTACTTTGGAAATTTCTTGTTCCTCAATAACCCGTAATAGTCGAGACTGCATATTTATGCTGATATTTGCTATCTCATCGATGAAAATGGTACCCCCGTTTGCCAGTTCGAATTTACCCCGAGTTGTCTCCAAAGCACCGGTAAAAGATCCTTTTGTATGACCAAATAGTTCACTTTCAAAAAGGGTTTCAACAAGTGAACCACAATCGACCGTCACAAACGGTTTCTCACGTCTTTTGCTCAGACGATGTATCGTTTGCGCAACAAGTTCTTTGCCAACACCGGTTTCCCCTGTAATAAGGACTGTGGAACTGCTGGCGGCAACTTTTTTAATAAGTAGAGAAAGCTTTGCTATTTCATCCGACTTGCCGATAATGGCTTTTGAAATCATTTTTTCATCAAGTGCAACGGCTATGCAGACATCTTCCAGGGCACGCAGTCTACAATCCACCGCCCTTTTAACAATCGAGCTAAGTTCTTCAGGTGTGAATGGCTTTGGAAGAAAATCATAAGCCCCCCTTTTCATTGCTTCAACAGCAGAATCGATTGTGGCATATCCGGTAATTACGATGACTACAGAATTAGGATCATCTTCCCTCAGCTTCTTTAACACTTCCATTCCTGGAATTCCGGGCATCTTCAGATCCAGGATAATCACATCGAAAGATTCTTTACCGGTTTTTTCCAATCCCTTACGCCCGTCTTCGACGGCCTGTATCCTGTGCCCATCTTGTTCCAGCGTCTGAACGCATCCAGCCCGCATTGACTCTTCATCATCTATGACCAGGATGTTTGCTGAAAAAGACATCAGGCTTTCCCCCTGTTCTTTGGTAGAACCACCGTAAACGTGCTTCCCCGGCCAACTTGGCTTGAAACTTTTATGGTTCCTCCGTGGCTTTGTATTATACCGTAACTTATTGACAGGCCCAGACCTGTTCCTTGACCAATCTCTTTTGTTGTAAAAAACGGCTCAAATACCCTGTCGAGCTGATCCGGCGGTATTCCATTGCCTGTATCGCTAAAACTGGCTTCAACATAATCATTTATCCCGGATGACCGTGTATTGATCGTCAAAACACCTTTTCCGCCCATAGCATCGGCCGCATTCAATAAGATATTGACAAAAACCTGTTGTAGTTGTGCCGAGTCCGCAAAGATTACAGGCAGATCGGACTGGTAATTTCTAATGATTTCAATATTATGAAATAGCGCCTGGTTCTCAAAAAGATTAACCACCTTTTCCATGACATCACTTAATTCTAAAGGTTCCATTTTCGACTCATGCTCACGGGCAAAATCCAGAAGCCCCTGTACTATTTTTTGGCAACGCTTTGCATCCTTTTCTATCCTTTCTAAATTTTCTTTAAAAAGTCCTTCTGAAGGGGCTTTTTGCAAAAGTAGGCGGCTGAACAGGAGAATGCCACCTAAAGGATTGTTGATTTCGTGAGCTACGCCGGCAGCCAGCTGGCCCACCATCGCCAGCCTCTCTGACTTCATAATCTCTTCCTGCGCACGCTGCCGAAGTTTTTCGTCTCTTTCTTTCACCGAAGATACCATATCATTGAACGCTTCACTCAACTCAGTTATCTCTTCTGGTGCATTCTTAATTTCTATACGTCGTTCCAGATTGCCGTCGGCTAGTTCGCGTGTGGCAAGAAGCAATGAGTTAATAGGTCCCATAATACTATTTGCAAACATGTAGCAGATGATTATAGCCAGAATAATTCCCCCAAAAGTGATGCCAAGAAATATCCACAATGCATTTTTTTCCATACTCTTAAATTTACTTTCAAGAACGCCCATGCCTAAAATCCCGATGATATTGCCGGAAATATTCCTGATTGGCTCATACGCTGCGATATACCAGTCACCCACTTCAAATTCTATCTTATTCAGCAGATTCCCCTCAATAAGGACATTTTCATATGCCTCATCAGACACTATTGTGCCTATTGCCCTTTCTCCATTCTCTGTTTGAATATTTGTAGCGATACGCAGGTTATTCTGGAAAATTGTGACTACACCAACATCTTTACCTTTGTATTTTTCATTCTCATAAATCGTGTCTCTGATTCTATCAACAATGACATTATTATTATTTAAAAGGTTTCCTCCATATAATACACCCAGAATTTCATTCTTATCAGTAAAGATAGGCGCAGCTGCAACGATAAACATACCGGAAGTTTCTGCGTTTTTATGAGTTGATTTCGAATCGGATGTTGCAATAATTTTCGTATATGCACGACGGGCAAGGATTTCACCCTCTTTCATTAATTCTTCTTCAGATATGATCTCAGTGGATTTGACCACCGACCTTCCATTCAGAGCCCTTTTGATGACTTCCTTGAAAGCCTGGTTATTCCCCTTCTCCTCAGAGTTTCTTGTCCTCAGGAGAATATTCCCTTCAGGATCGGTTAAATTAAGGATGTCAAGCGACTCTCTCAGTCTGATCTTTTGGAGTTCCGAAATCAATCCTTCCATGTCGTTATTTAAGATACGTTCTCTAAGGAAAAAGCTGATAGAAGTAAGGCGGATAACATCTTGTATGTCGTCTATGGTTCCTTGAAAGATTTCACGTGCAGAGTTTAAATCAACTCTGACCTTATCTTGAATTCTGGGTACAATACTCTTATCGATCAACTTTATGCCGATAAATGTGGAAAAGGCGCCAGTTATAGCTATGACTATGAAAAAGCTGGATATTAGTTTATTTCTGAATGTTATTTTCATTTGCCCAATTCAATTATACTGTAAACACACATACCTAAATCGGACCGGAAATTCCGAGCTCCGACTACTGTAATACCTGCCATCTGATGGGTCTATGGGGAATCAATATGCTGATCTCCACTCATTTAGGATATTATTATGGTATTTAATGATACATGACAAGATTCCCAAGATCCAGCAATGGATATTGATTCGTTCCTAATTGCTACCTAAGGGTTTTCCAGTACTCTTTCTGGATCTCTATCACTTTTTCAACTGCGGATAGTTTCTTAGAGGAGTTCCTTGTAATTTTTTCAATCTTATCTCTGGTTAAAGTGGGTACTTCGCAGAGTTCCTGCATGACTCGGAGGCCACATTCCCTGATCCCCTTTAGGCTGTATCCTCCCTCCATAATGAACGCGATTCGGCCATCGCAGACTTTTTGTGCTATATCAAGAAGAAAAAAGGTTGTCAGGGCATAGCCCTCCGGTGTGACATTCATTCCGCCTAAGCGGTCGTACTGGTAAAGATCGAAACCGCATGATACAAGGATAATGTCCGGATGATATTCCTGGGCTAAAGGGTTCAG
>JAFDHL010000128.1 GCA_019308785.1 Deltaproteobacteria bacterium | reverse complement strand
GAAGCGACACCACAACTTTAGGCACTTCAAACTTTAGCTCATTTTAGGCACTCTTTGTGGTTTATCCAGGCATAGCCAAAGGATTCTGACTCCCGCATAGCGGGATCTTCGACACGCCCATCTAAGATCCCGCTATGCGGGGAAGGACATGGTTTTAAAATCGAAATAAAAGTAACAAGTCTTTGACAGGGTTATTATAACGGGCAGGAAATAATAAGGGGATCATTTTTTGTGGTAATTTGGAAATCACAAAGGTAATGGTAATTAAGGTCATGGGAGTCCCATGACCTTCAAAACACGATAAGTTTTGAACAATACCGATTCATTCAGGAGGTCTTAGTTATGAATATTGTCGTTTGTGTAAAACAGGTCCCCGAGGTCGCTGACGCCGACCTGGAGATAAACAAGGAGGGGTCCGGGATTGAAAGGGAAGACCTGGTCATGGACATCAATGAATGGGACAACTACGCCGTTGAGGAGGCGGTCCGGATCAAGGAAGCCCTCGGCGGAACCGTGACAGTGGTTACTTTAGGGGATGAGGATTCCGAGGATGTCTTAAGAAGGGCCCTTGCCATGGGAGCGGACGAGGCCATCCTCATTGATGGGGAGGGTTTTGAGGCCTCAGATGCCACAGGAATTGCCAGGGGCCTCTGCCAGGCCATCCGGGATCTGTCATTTGATCTTGTTTTGACCGGGGTTCAGAGCGCTGATGACGGGTGGGGTCAGGTGGGACTCGTCCTCGCGGAATTCCTGAACCTTCCCTATGCGTCTATGGCTGTTGGGGTTGAAATTGAGGGTGATAAGGCTATTGTATTGCGGGAACTGGAGTCAAATACACAGGAAAAAGTGGAATTACCGCTGCCGGCAGTCCTTACCGTTCAAACGGGAATCAATGATCCCCGGTATGTCTCCATCATGGGGATACGAAAGGTCCGCAATATCGAGATAAAAGAAACCGAGGCGCAGGGACTCGGGTTGTCCGAGGATGAAATCGGCGCAAAAGGCTCCAGCGTGGCCTCGAGAAAGCTGTCCCTGCCGCCCGTAGGTGAAGGGGCTGAGATCCTCACCGGTAGCCTCGGTGAGATCTGTGAAAAAACGGCCCAAATTATCCGCGACAAAGGGGGTGTGGAATAGATGAAGGAAATTCTGGTACTTGCTGAACACCGAAGAGGAGAACTCCGGGACATCACCTTTGAGATGCTCTCCATGGCCAACAGGCTTGCGGGAGAAAACGACATGACAGTTACGGCCCTTTTCCTGGGGCATGAGGCATCTGACCTGTCAGACGGACTGAAAGGGGCATGTGATAGTATCGTTATTATGGATGATCCAAAATTGGCCAATTGCAATGCTGATCCGTATCTTGTGGCCATGGAACTGGTTCTCAAAGAACGAAAGCCCCTGTTGACGCTGATCGGCCATACGGCCGCAGGCATGGACCTGGCCCCTGCCCTGGCCACCCGCCTGTCCCTCCCGCTGGCGACAGATTGTCTGGAGGTCAACCTGGTGGAAGGCAGACTTGAGGTCATCAGGCAGATTTACGGCGGCAAGATCAACGCCTACCTGACGATGAAGCCATTCGAACAATATCTGATCAGTATCAGACCAGGCTCTGCTGCCGCCGAAGCAGAACAGGGGAAATCCGGTGCTACGGAAACCGTTCCTGTCCCTTCCTGGGAAAACCTGAAGGGTCGACGATTCCTGGATTATTTAGAAGCCGAACTTGAGGACATTGATATAGCGGTTGCCGATATCCTGGTTTCCATAGGGCGCGGGATCGGGAAACCGGAGAACATACCTGTAGCTCAAGAGTTTGCCGATGCCATCGGGGCCACCCTGGCCTGTTCCCGGCCGGTTGCGGACAAGGAGTGGCTTCCCAAGAGCAGACAGGTCGGGACATCGGGCAAGACAGTGAACCCAAAGATATACATTGCGCTGGGCATCAGTGGTGCATTTCAGCATCAGGCAGGTATGAAAAATGCCAATACAATCATTGCTGTCAATAAGGACCCCAGAGCGCCTATTTTCAACGTGGCACATTACGGTATTGTGGATGATCTGTTTAAGGTGTTGCCTTTGCTGAAAGAAAAATTTACAAAAAAATAGATTGGCTTTCAGTGATCGGCTTTTAGCGGTTTTTGTAAGCTTTAACCTATCGGGAGTGTGTTATGGATTTTGACCTGACCAAAGAACAACGAGATATTGTAAAGGCGGCCCGGGAGTTCGCCCTCGGCGAGTTCCCTGACAGGGCCGCTGAATTTGACCGTGAGGAGACATTTGACTTAGGACTATGGAAAAAGGCCTGTGACCTGGGTTTTGTTGGAATTTTTATTGATGAGGCCTACGGTGGAGCAGGGATGGGTTTCCTGGAATACTGCCTGATCAACGAGGAATTCTGGGCCGTGGATCCGGGGATGAGCCAGGCCATCCTGTCCACAACCTTTGGTTCAGAACTCCTGGGCCTTTTCGGGTCTGAAGATCAAAGGCAACAGATTTTCCCCCAACTGGTCTCCGGTGAAGCTATTATGGCCACTGCCATCACGGAACCGGACGCGGGTTGCGATGTGACCGGAGCCGTTACCAGCGCTGTCAAAGAAGGGGATAAGTGGCTTATCAACGGTTCCAAGATGTTTATCACGAACGGTGATCTTGCCAAATACGTTCTGGTGTTTTGCATGACAGACCCGGAAAATCCGTCCCGCCATGGACGTCACAGTTTCATTCTGATTCCGACCGATACTCCGGGATATGAATCCACCAAGATCCGGGGCAAATTGGGTATCCGGGCATCGGATACGGCCGAACTTTCCTTTAACAACATCCGGGTGCCTATTACAAACCTGGTGGGAAAGGAAGGTGAGGGGTTCTACGAATTGATGGCGTTTTTTAACAGGACCCGGCTTCATATCTGTGCCCAGGCAGTGGGACTGGCGCGTGGCGCGCTGGAGGAGGCTATTCGCTATACAAAAAACCGGCGGCAGTTTGGTGAGGCCCTGGCCTCCTTTCAGGTGACCCAATTCAAAATTGCCGAGATGGCCACCTGGATAAGGGCATCAAGAAATCTCTACTACCAGGCTGCCTGGTCTGTGGATCGAGGCAAGATTGATCATGCCCTTATCGCCATGGCCAAGTGGTTCTCCGCTGAAATGGCAGTACGGTGTGCGGATGAGGCCCTTCAGATGCACGGCGGTTACGGGTATATTGATGAATATAAGGTGCAACGTCTTTACCGTGATGCCAAGATCCTGGAAATCTACGAAGGCACCAAGGAGATGGAAAAGACTATTGTAGCCAGATCCATCCTGGGATAACGAAACTTCCCGTGAGAAAGGAGGGGAAATGGAGACCTCAAGAGATCAGGGAATTGACGACTTGAAACAATTTGCCTTAGAGGTGATCCGTCGCGCAGGAGAGGAGGCGCTTTCCTATTATGGAAAAGGAGATCCATATGTGAAGTTCGATGAGGGCCTTGTTACGGAGGCAGAGCTCCACCTGGCTGAGTTTTTCCAGGATCAACTGGATGCTCATTTTCCTGAGCATCAGGTATTTTCGAACAATCAGCAGGAAAAAGAATACACCCATGAAGAAAAACGGTATGTGTGGGTGTATGATTCTCTGGACGGGGTCGCCAATTTCCAGGCAGGAATTCCCATCTGGGGGGTTTCCCTGGCCCTCCTGGAGAATTTTTGGCCTATATTCGGGGTGTTCTATATGCCTGCGACCGGCGATCTCTTTCACGCACAGGCAGGAGGCAAGGCATTCTGGGGTGAAAAGGAGATATATGTTTCAGCTCAGGAAAGCATTAACGATGAGAGCCTTCTTCTTACTTACTCCCGATTTCACCAACATTACCGTTCACAATTTCCCGGAAAAATCCGCGATTTTGGATGCACAGGCACCCACATGTGTTATGTTGCCACAGGTCGCGCCGAGGCGGCTGTTATTGCCAATGAGTCGTATCAGGATTTGGCCGCAACTTGCATTATCATTGAAGCCGCAGGGGGGAAAATCTATAAAATGGACGGGAACGAGTTTTCGCTGAACGAGTTCCTGGATGGCCAGAGGATAGATGGTCACCTGCTGATAGCGTCCCCGGATATTTACTCACAAGTTCGTGATTACCTGGAAGAGGCTTCTTAGACTACCATATTGCAAGGCATTGCCTTCAGTAAGTTTCAAGGGCAGGTCCGGCGGGCAGGCTTCAGTCTTCAACCTAAATAGCTGCGTAGTTAAAGGACATATAATGAAAAGGGTTATCAAAATGCGACAAATGTCGGATAACCAGGAAGGCGTTATCAGGAAAATATCCACCACAGGTGAGATAGGCAGGAGAATAAGGGAAATGGGTATCGTTCCTGATACCCCGATCCAGATTCAGGGACGCGCTCCCCTCAAAGACCCTGTGGCTGTAAAAGTAAGGGATTATGTCCTGACACTAAGAAACAACGAGGCAGACCATATTCTGGTGGAGGTGGAGGAAGACGAGCCTGCATAAGGCGTAGGCATGGCGCAAAGATCAAAGAGCGTGGATCAATAATATGAAAAAGAAGATTGTAATCGCCCTTTCAGGAAATCCCAACTCCGGCAAGACAACCGTATTCAATGCCATTACCGGGGCCAGGCAGCAGATTGCCAATTATCCGGGAGTCACGGTGGAGAAAAAGGCAGGGCGTGTGAATCACAAGGGACATGAAATAGAGGTGGTGGATCTTCCCGGAACCTATTCCCTGACCGCCTATTCTTTAGAGGAAATAGTAGCCAGGGATTTTCTTGTCAACGAGAGACCGGATCTGGTCGTGGATATCGTGGATGCCTCCAATCTGGACCGGAATTTGTATCTGGCGGTTCAATTCAAGGAATTAGGGATACCCCTGATCATTGCCCTGAACATGGTGGATGTTGCAGAATCCAGGGATATTATCGTGGATCATGAGCAATTATCTGCATTGTTAGAGATCCCGGTGGTACCTATGGTCGCCAGATCAAACAGAGGAATTCAGGAACTCTTGGACAAGGTGATAGAGGTTGCAAAGGATGATGATAAGAAATGGCAGCCGGCTGTGATTTCCTATGGTATGGACATTGACCAGAGTCTGGATGAGATTGAGGCGATCATCGAGAAATCCCGGGTTTATGACAGGAAATATCCTGCAAGATGGCGGGCCCTTAAATGTCTGGAAGGGGATAGCCAGATCCGGGAGTTGCTGAAAAGAGACCCCGATCTTGGTGAAAAGATAGATGTGATCTGCCGGAGAATCTTGAAGCATATCATGGATACCCTCGACGAAGAACCGGAGGGCATTATTGCCGACCATCGCTATGGTTACATAACCGGTATTACCAAAAAAACGGTTAAAAGGAAGATCGAATCCCGTCTGAACCTTTCTGATAAGATTGACAAGGTCTTGACCAGCAGGATCATTGGCCCCGCTCTCATGATCGTCATACTCTATGGTATCTATGCGTTCACTTTCTCGGCCAGTGAGACCCCTATCAAATGGTTTGAGGCATTCTTTAATATTCTCAAGAGTGCGGTATCGTCCGTTACGCCTGAAGGAAATCTGCAATCCCTGCTTATGTCCGGAATCATTGACGGTGTGGGCGGGGTCCTGGGCTTTGTCCCCCTTATCATGTTCATGTTTTTTGCCATCGCCATTATGGAGGACTCCGGCTACATGGCAAGAGTCGCTTACATGCTTGACAGGGTTTTGCGCTGGTTCGGACTCCATGGAAATTCTGTTATGGCACTGGTGGTAAGCGGAGGGATCTCAGGGGGGTGCGCCGTACCCGGCGTGATGGCGGCAAGGACACTGAGGGATCCTAAAGAGAGAATCGCAACCCTGCTTGTGGTTCCGTTCATGAACTGCGGGGCCAAATTACCTGTATATGCGGTACTTATTGCCGCCTTCTTCGCCGAACACAAGGCCCGGATGCTTTTCTTTCTGACCCTTCTCTCCTGGGCCTTTGCCCTGTTGGCGGCCAAGATTATTCGATCTACGGTTTTGAGAGGTCCCAAGACGCCCTTTGTGATGGAACTTCCGCCCTACCGGCTGCCCACTATTAAAGGGCTTTTAATCCATACGTGGGAAAGAACCTGGCAGTACATCAAAAAAGCAGGCACGGTTATCCTTGGATTTTCCATTATACTGTGGGTCATGATGACTTTTCCCGGGCCTTCCGATGAGCAGGCAAAATTTTATGAGGACCAGCAAAAAAAGCTTACACAGTCTTTCCTTGCTTCGCCGGATGTCAGGGACTGGGTAAAAGGCGAAAAAGACCTGGCCGGTCTCAACGGCCTTTACGATTCGTATATGCAGGCCGTAAAAGAAAACGATATGGTTTCTCTATCAAAACTTGACAAGTTACCGTTGTTTTCTGTGGTAAAGGCGGCGGTTTTCCTTGAAAGCGAGAATTTTTCCAAACAGGAAATGGATAGTGCTCATCTAAACGCAGCCGCACGCTACATCAGTTACAAACGCGACATGATTGACATGGATGTCCGGGAACAACAGGCGGCCTTGAAAGGAACCATTGCAGGGTGGCTTGGCCAACGGTTAGAGACGATTACCAGGCCCTTGGGCTTTGACTATCGAACCAACATAGCCCTTGTGGGAGGTTTTGCTGCCAAGGAAGTGGTTGTTTCAACCCTGGGGACTGCATATTCTCTGGGTGAGGTGGATCCGGACGAGCCCTCTTCATTATCTGAACGCCTTAAAAATAATCCTGACTGGAATCCCTTGAAGGCCTTTACCCTTATCATTTTTACAATGCTGTACGTTCCCTGTATTGTCACCGTGATTATGATCAGAAAGGAAAGTTCCTGGTCATGGGCAGGTTTTTCTGTTGCCTTTAATCTGGTCGTCGCCTATCTTGTGTCCCTTGCAATCAGCCAGGTAGGGACAGCACTCGGCCTGGGGGTGTAAAAGGCTAAAGTTTTACCAGATTTGTAATTTTTAAATGGAAAACTGACCCCAAAGGTGGTAAAAGGCCGGTTTTTAGTTTTCAATTTCAGGCCGAAAACATAAGATCTTTTGAACGGAGTAATAAACACATGGACAAGATTCCTTTCACCAAAGAAGGGCTCGAAAAACTGAAACAAGAACTAAAGCATCTGCAAAAGGTGGAAAGGCCCAAAAATATCCGGGCCATAGAAGAGGCCCGGAGCCATGGCGATATCAGCGAAAATGCGGAATTTCACGCCGCCAAGGAAAAGCAGTCCTATCTTACGGCCAGGATTGATGAATTGAAGTCGGTCATTGCCAAATCGGAAATCATTGATGTGGATGATGGACCGGCAGATCGGGCCGTCTTTGGGCGCACTGTGTTATTGTACAACCCTCAGACAGATGAAGAGGTTTCCTATCAACTTATCGGGCCATATGAGTCCGATCCTGAAAATGGAAAAATATCCGTGAAATCTCCTCTTGGCCAGGCATTGTTAGGGAAAGAGGAGGGGGATGAGGTAAAGGCAAAAACACCAGGAGGCATCAACGAATATGAAATCCTCGAAATCCGTTAGTGCCGATCCCTAAGACATTGATATCGTTCAAAAGTGTTTGCATCAACAGTGATTTTTTCACCTTCAAGGAGGCGATGGGGATTTCTGAAAGGCGTTATCTCAAAAAAAATACCACCAAACTTTGCCGCGGCCAAATATATGCGGTTTAGACCACAGGATTAATGGGAGTTTTCTGGCTCGTTGCAGAACCGTATATATTTGGCCGCCCACTCCAGAAGGAATAGATAACGCCTTGAGGAAAGCGGCATCGCCGAAAATATTTTATAAATACTTTTGAACGTTACTAAGACATTGAATGCTGGTAGGTGATGGCTGAAAGCACACGAATATTCATACACGGTCTGGAAAGCAGCAACAAGGGCACCAAGGCCGTCTTTTTTCGGGAAAGATATCCTGATATGATCATTCCCACGTTCACAGGTGATCTTCAGGAAAGGATGAAGAGGCTTGAGGGTATTCTTTCCGGCAAATCGGGCATCCGGCTCGTGGGGTCCAGCTTCGGCGGCTTAATGGCATCCCTGTTTGCCATCATGAATCAAACCAGTATAGAGAAAATGATCCTCCTTTCACCCGCCATCAACCTCATGGAATTTGCCGCCCATAAAAACGAGACAATTTCTGTACCGGTCTGGATCTATCACGGAAGTGCTGACGAGGTAATTCCCCTGGCAGAGGTAGAGCCCATCGCCAGAAAAACGTTCAACAACCTTTCCTTTAACGCAGTTGATGATGATCACTTCCTGCACAAGACCTTCATGAGTCTTGACTGGGAGAGTCTTCTCTCCTGAACAATCCAGTTGCAAACTTTAATTATTATACACGGCGTCATTAATTGCTGCGCATTATGAACGATTCCGGAAAACTTGGAATGTAGGGGCGGGCTTTACGCCCGCCCGAATTGCTGCATAAATCGTGTTTTTCGGGCGGGGATAAACCCCACCCCTACGAAAGCAACAGGCAGCGCGGTATTCAATTCGGAAATATTTATGCCGTCTTGTATAACTTTAAAACCTTCCGCTAAACCTGTCCCGGAATATCAGGCCATAGTCGAGGTTTGACCCCTATTTTCACGCGTAAGTTCTTCTTCAGTGTCTCGATATTTCGGGAAGATTTTCGATATCAAGGAGGATGGAGATATCGCCGTTTTCCAGGATTCCAACTCCGGAAAAGATGTTGGCCTTGGCCAGCAATTCTCCTACGGGCATAACCATCAT
>JAFDHL010000390.1 GCA_019308785.1 Deltaproteobacteria bacterium | reverse complement strand
CAAACGGCTTTTGAACAAAATCATAAGCACCTCGCTTTAATGCAGAAACGGCATTATCTCTTGTGGCGAATCCTGTAATCACGACAAATACTATATCCTGGTTTATCTCCTTTGCCTGATTAATCAATTCCATCCCGTCAAGATTCGGCATTTTAAGATCGGTCAGGACGATCCCATACTTATCAGTGTCCTTACGAATCATCTCCAGGGCGATTGATCCGTCCGCAGCCACGTCTACTTCAAAGTCAAAAAGGGAAGATACGATTTCCGCTAATGAATCACGTATCATTTCTTCGTCTTCGACGACCAATATTTTTTTGTTTTTGGAATATTCTGTCATTTTCGGAATGCGGGTTGTGTAGTCAATAGCATCAAATTTTTTCAGTAATAATAACTTGCTTTTTCCGCGATAAATTGTAGGCGAATTGGGCTTGTGTGTCAATAAGAAGATGGTGATGGGAAAAGCATGGCCGGGTCATAAAGATAAGTCATCCGCACGGGCAGCCTGTTCTCTCAAATCTGAGATGATCTCTGTTACCTCGTCCTCACAGGACCTGGGAACACTGACATAACCCCACCCTTTTTGAGTTTGAAACAGACCGTCAAAAGCCGTGTCATAATATGATCTCATAAGATGAGGAATGTCCCGTTCAATGAGTATGGACTCAACCAGAGTGGCTTCGATCTCATTTTCCAGAGTAGCTACTTTTATGTAATCTTCCATAATGGGTATCCTCGAGCATCCTTGCAGTATAGGGCATAGGTGCCTGCAAATCAATTTGAAAAAGAAGGGTATTCTTTACCAACTTGATTATCAAACTCCTTTCACATATACTTCAAATTTAAGATAAAAACGATTGGTATTTCAAACCTCAGCGGAGACTTACTCATGGAATATCGTGATCTGGTAGTTAAAAGAGATGGATCCCTTGCGAAAAAGTGACCCTTAACCGTCCCGAAGTCTTAAATACCTTGTCTGTACGCATGCTCAAAGAACTGAAACAAGCGGCCGCAGAATTCAAGGATGATCCGGCTATCCGTGTGGTCATCCTGACAGGGGGTTCCAGCATGTTCACCGCCGGTCTGGACCTCAAGGACCCTGAGGTCAAAAAAATGTTGTCCGGCAACATGGCCGAACGACGGGAGCGCGTCACGTTGGGTCCGCGTACCTGCCAGGCATGGGAAGAGACCGGTCCGGTTACAATTGCCGCTATCGAAGGATTTTGCGTCGGCGGTGGAGTCTCTCTTGTTATCTCCTGTGATTTCCGCGTCATGGGCCAATCCGCATTTATGCTCATCCCCGAAATCTCCCTGGGAATGAACTATAGCTGGGGTTCCATCCCGAGGCTGATCCATCTTATCGGACCCGCAAAGGCCAAGGAAATGATATTGTTGGGAGAGCAGGTGCCGGCCCAAAAATGCCTGACATGGGGTCTTGCAGAACAGGTTGTTCCGGCCGGGTCAAGCATGGAAGCGGCTGAGGCCATGGCCGAAAAGATTCTCAAGAAACCTCCCATCCCCGTTGCAATGACAAAACAGGCCGTAACCAGGATAACTGCTGCCCTTGATCAGACAGGTATCTATATGGACGCGGACCAGTTCCTCCTCACCACCTATACCGAAGATCACAAGGAGGGCGTAAAGGCTTTTCTCGACAAAAAACCGCCAAGGTTCAAAGGGAAATAAAAACAATGCACATATCCTCTGCCCCTTTACCTTCTGGGCCGTGGTGGAGGCAATTTTCCTTTAGTCCTTTTTTGGTGTTTTTTTCTCTTAATTATTTCGCGTTTAATCTTGAGTCTCTCTTGTTTTGTCCTGTTCCATTTCTTCAGGGTTTCTTTGTGAACCTTCAGGCGCCTGTGGACAATCTTGGGCAGATCACGACGTCTTTCAATGGCCTTTTTTCTTAAGAGAAGCACCCTTTTCTTGTGAAGCAGCATTTCCTTCTTAAGGGCAAAAGGACGTAAAGGCCGTTTATATCTTTGAACCGAAGTCTGATTCCCATGGGCCACCAATACCTCAGATTCCTTAATCAATTTCCCATCATAATCGACACATCCAACAGCGACTTCTCCTTCAAATACGCCCACATCGGTTTTTTCCGAATCCGTGGCTTCTACAACAAACTCCGTCCCTCTGACACCCGCCACCATAGTAGGCGTTTGAACGCTGTATCTGGAATCCCTGTGCATAAATCTGGCAACGTTTGATATCAGGCGTCCAAAGGCAAGAAATATAGTGGATTCTATTTTTTTTGTACCAACATCAGCGGATAATTCACTTAAGGTTATTTCAGAGTTCTGTTCTACGGTAACCAGTGAGCCGTCATCTATAAGGATTTCCGCAAAGGCAAAGGAACCCGTTCTTATCCGATCGCTTTGTTCTAACGGCATATCCTTTTCAACCAGCAGCCATGCCTCTTCGCCCGGTTTCTGAATTAAAACCTCTTCTTCGCCCGGTTTCTGAATTAAAACCTCTCCATCATAATCTGTAAGCGTTGCGGAAAAATTATCCTCTTCAGTCCCGTATACAGGAATTGACATAAAAAGCCACAATACCAGAAACATGACACCAAAGACGAATATGGCTGTTTTTCGCTTGCCCATACCTTCCCCCTTTATCCAGTACTTTCTTAAATCTGCGACAGTACAATTATGTATGACGGTTCGTTTAAGATTCCCGCTTTCAAACTTAGACGTCTTTTCCTCTTACAAAATGCACTCATATTCCAACGGGCCTCCATATCCCGTTATAGTTCCAGATCCTGGAAAATGGTTTGCCCACGGGGAGTATTGCCTCTTCCAGCCCTTCGGGGTCGATTTCAACCTTCTGATTGATCATGGGATCCCACGGTTCGAGTATAAGGACTCCCTGGGACAGGGGAATTAAACGCGGAAACAGCGGTTCGCCCCATGACCTGGTTTCAGCTTCCTTTTCCAGTTCCTCCAGTCTTGAGTACTGTAAAAGTTCGTGCAGCGTGACCATGGTTGGGGGGCTTAATGGAATCTCTCCTTTAGAATTACCGACGAGCCCTTTCTCCGGGCTTATCCAGATCCCTTTCGTGGTCTCCTGTTTATCCGGTATGCATTCCTGGTCCGGAGGCATAAATGCAATAAAGAACCGTGTGTCGTATCGTCGCGGCATGAGTTTTGGCGTTATCCAATGGGACCACCGTGCGAGTCTGGAGAACGCCAGTATACACCCCTCAAACGCTACCAGTTCCCTCAACCAGCCTTTGGGAAGTTCGTTGGTCATGCGTCTATCACAGACCCTCTCTAAGGCCACGCGGGACTGTTCATTCCGGTTGGCAAGTAATACCCCTGCCTCCTCAAATGTCTCGCGGATGGCTGCAACACTGTATGAAAGGGTCTCCTCTACGGCCATACTTCCACCCAGCCGACGGGCAATATCATCTAAGCCCATGTCCACGTGGGCCTTCCATGTTTCCGTTCCCTCGTCTTCAGATTCTACCATCCCCCCTGGAAACACGTAATTCCCGGGCATAAACCTGCTTCGACCGCTCCGCATCAGCAGATAAATCTGGAATTCCTCATCGTGCTGTCTCGTTAGAATAACAGTTGAGGCAGGCTTCGGGTTTTTTGACTTATCATTCACTTCAGTCATAGGAGATGCGGCTATCACGGCCCGATTGAATAAGGCAATTAAATTTAAGGGATTAGTAACGTTCAAAAGTGTATGCATCTTGAAGGGCATGGGATGAATTCATATCCCATGCATACACTTTTGAACGTTACCAAGAGATTAAAATGATGAACAGATAAAATAATACTTCTGAAACCTGCTGGGCCGCTCCGAGACAATCTCCGGTATATCCCCCGATCCATTTCACAAAGTATTTGCCCATGCACCACTTGCAAATCACAAGGGGGACAATAACTAAAAAACAGA
Source organism: Deltaproteobacteria bacterium (assembly GCA_019308785.1). Classification (GTDB taxonomy): domain Bacteria; phylum Desulfobacterota; class DSM-4660; order Desulfatiglandales; family Desulfatiglandaceae; genus JAFDHL01. The sequence goes on along the minus strand of JAFDHL010000390.1, from coordinate 85 downwards.
CTGCATTCCCCAATAATAAGACAGGCGTTATCCCGAAGAAAGCCGCAACCGCCAACCCCTGCCACGAGATACGGGTAGCAAGCGG
>JAFDHL010000127.1 GCA_019308785.1 Deltaproteobacteria bacterium | reverse complement strand
CGTCTGCCTCTGACAACAAATTTGGGGACGTCCATTTGTAAATCAGTATCTCTTTGTAAATCATTATTGTGACTACTCACGTAGTCAGCCTGAAGGTGTTTAGACTGAAGACTGAAGGGGAAAGAGAACCGAAAGAGTTCTTTTCAGGGATAAAGCAGTTACAATAACAGGAGCCCCATGCGTACCACGTTCAGCCCTTTACTAATCCCGCGTTTCGCGGGACCTTCAGCCTAAATAACCAGTTACTCATTATTTACTCATCCGTAGTTGATAAACGCCAAATTCCCCTTGATTTGGTGTTTGACTGGCATGTCCAGGTCATCAAAAGCGGACAATAGATGACCCGGACTTCGAGGAACGACTACCCCGGATCTGGCAAGCATGTTCAGATAGCTGTCGCTCCAACGCTTGTTCCTTACCAGCGTGGTTAGTGCTGCCGTTCCATCCGCTGTCAATACCCGTTTCAGTTCTTTAAGCACCGTTTTTACATCATCAAGACAATGCAAGAGATTCAGCGATATGATTGTACGAAAGATTTCTCCCTTGAAGGGCAATTGCAGTGCATCTGCATGTAAAAAAACCATGTTGGCAGGCACCTTGCCGTTTCGTTTCATTAGTCGAGATTTGCCTTTTCGCAGTAGCTTTAGGGACTGGTCCAATAACACCACAGGTCGCTCTGAATAATTGGCATAAAATTTTGCCGTAAACGCCAGGGAGCCGCATGCAATATCCAACACCCAACCCTCAGACGATGAAGCAAGGGCATTTTCACATAAGGTCACCCAGTTATAAAGCCGATTACACGCCACCAGGTCGTAAATCGTCGACACCCCAAAACTGTCATAGGCGCCCGGCATCTCGCCTGGTGAATAGACGGAGTAAATATTCGGTTCGACAAGCCAGAGACTCACATCTTTGAAAATTATCGCTGATAGTATCTGAGCATTTATCATATTAAAAGTTTTCCTCAAGCAGCCCAATGCGGAGTTGAGTGCAACTCGGCATGCGCCCCGTCTGCATTATCGTCTCGGAACAATATTCAACAGATTTCTTGTCTCGTAAGTCGTTTTAGAACCACCGTCCCGCTTTATTTTACTTTCTTAACAGGGGTTGGTATCTGTAAAAGAACTGTGGGTGAACATTTATCCGCCTTTGGAGGATTCATTATCCGGTTAAGGTCCGATGGACTCTGTGAACCGCCCCTTAATGGACCCGCATGAGGGGCTTGTCCCGCCATAGCATCAATACGAAGGCGGATGTTGTGGGGGCTGGTGGAGAAAAACCCCCGGCTACCCGATTAGCCGATTTTGATGTGACATGCCTAAACTCTACGGGGGCTCATTGCTTTTTCAGTAAGTTGCACACAGCTCTTCCAATTGATTTCTTGCATTCTCATCATTCGATTTCTGATATAAGTCGAAGATCTTACTGTATTGCTGCTCAATATCAGGTGGTGCTGCTGAAATCGTTTGAGACATGTGCATGCCCATAAAGGATGTTTTCGCAGCCAACTGTGCGAAATAGTTCTTTCTGATTAGACCTCGGGCTATCCATTTTAGTGGAATCATTCCGGTAACCATCATCAACAGATACAGTGCGGTATCTTGCACCCAGTCGGTAAAATTCTTCCCGAAAACGAAAATCACGCTTTTGATCAGAATTACATACCCCAACACTTGATATATCCACAAACTACTTTCGTCAACATTATTCATTATGGTTGTATCCATTCCAAATGATGGAAAAACAGCGCTAAATGCCAAAGTTAAAGATTCCTCAAAGACTGCGTACCCCAAGAAAAGAATGGTCCCAACAAGTAATATCCTGAGAACAAAGCCTCCAAGAAACATGACTGTGGATAGCAGCAAAGCCATAAAATGAATTAGATAAAGCTGAGGATAAGAAGCTTTGCACATTCCCTCCGCCCATGTCTTAAGTATTACCGGTTCCACGAGCCACCAAATGGGATTGTTCTCCCCAGTGATTGTGTATTTCTTAAACATTTTTACCACTCCCAAGAAAAGGTTTTGGAACCTGGGGTAAACCACACCACTGAGCAATTTGGTTGTAATGTTTGGCAAGTCTTTGCGCAGTTGCTACTCCTTCTTTAACTGTGCTTAAAGTTTTTCTTGTTCGCCCCTCAGTGTCGTTAATATTTTCGATTATCTTCCGCAGCTTATTAAATGCGGATGAGTGCATTATTTTATTAGCATCATTTTTGTCTATTTTTTCTATTTCCTGTCTTGTTTCTTCAACAACCTCGGCCTCATTGCTTGAATCATCAAGCATACCACCCAATTGTTTAAGGTCATCAAGTATGTAGCTTATTGAACTAGACACAGAGACTTCAAAACTGATGGATGGGCTTATATTAAGAGACACTTCAATTTCAATGTGATGAGGTGCTGGCACGTTCAGGGCTTTTCCTATAAGATTCATCAATTGATCGATCTGATTTTCCTGATTTCGCAAGTTAATCTCTTGGTAGTGTAATAATTCTTTTTGAGATTCAATTCTCGCCTGAGCTAACCGCAACTCATGTTTTAAATTGATGGCTAGAAACTGGTCTTTTGTGAATTCATCTGGTGTAATCTGACCTGTTAATACAAGGCCATACTCATCTAAAGCACGTTCAAAGACTTCAGCTTTTCCAGTTAATGGTTCAACTATCATCCTTACTCTTAGTCCGTCTTGCTCAATTTTAACGGTGGCTTTATGTTCTGGGTACTTTCGCCGCAAGATTTCACCAAAGAAGCTCATGATTGAAACACCAGCTTGATGATACTCCGGAGGGAATTCGATATACCTTTCAAGTACGATCTTATTCGAACCACCTCCATGGCCAAGCAATAGCTCCTTGATAGAATCATAGTTTTTATTAATAACTATTGTCTCGACAATTTGTTGCAGCTCCCTCACATTTCCAGGCCATGAATAATTTACGAAATAGTCTAGCAGATCGTGCTTCTGCAATGTGGTAAGAAAATCTTCCGGATCTTTGCCCAAGCGAACTATAAATTCGTAGATTAGTGGTTCGATATCCTCGGGTCGCTCTCGCAAGGCAGGCATTCTGATATTTATAACGTTTACTCTATAAAACAAATCTTCCCGAAAGAGCCCTGCCAGAACCTTCTCTTCCATGTCACACACACTTGTACATATGATACGGCACTTTATCGGGAAGTCCTCTTTGCCACCTATTCGGTTGAATTTTCTTTCTTGAAACACTCTAAGTAGCTTAATTTGTAACTCAAATGGTATTTGGTCAATATTTTCAAGTAGCACAGAGCAGTCGCTGGCTGATTCGAGCAGGCCCTTTTTTGTTTTGCTTGTCTCCAGATTAGCGTCCTTTTCAATGCCAAAAAGTGCCATCTCCATAAACCTGCCTGAAGTTGCAGCACAATTAAACTGCAATAGACTTTCATGGGCACTCTGAGACATCTGGGATATAGCCATCGCAGCAAGAGTCTTGCCTGTGCCCGATTCACCAGAGACTAGAACTGCAACATTTATATCTGCTACTCGGGGAATGAGCTCATGGATCTTTCTTATACTTTCAGATACGCCTACGATTAAATCGTCTGTGGTGATCATTATATATAACCTCTTTGTACGCCCAATGTGGAGTGAAGCGCAACTTGGCATTCGCGCCGCCTGTGGTTTCGTGCGTTACCTTCGGTTACTCTAAAGTCTTCTATTACTCTTTATTGCCTCCGCCTGAGGCGCCGCCGCAGGCGGCGCGAACGCCGGGCATGAATGGTTTTGAAAAGCGTCAGCTTTTCAAAATCCACCTCCATGCCCTTGTTAGCCACCTAAATGGCTGATTATTCGATACATTATATATGCAAAAATTGGCCATCCAGGAAAACTTACCAAACTCATAATAAGCAATCCTAATGTTACATCAAGCAAACCAAATATTAGGCCACCGATGAGGCTTCCAGTTAAAAATAATACAATAGGCCAATACCAAGCCGTTAAGTAGCCATAGTAGACCAACAGACCAAGGCCAACTAAAACCCCAATAAGAAGTGATATGTTAAGTGCTAAATGATATATATGGCTGGCACCCTCAAATCGAGAGGAATGTCGTTGATGTGTGTTCAGAAAACCGAAGAATGTCAAGTATGCAATAACCAATGAAAGCGGCATGGAATCTGGCATCTATCCCCCCTTTAATAAATTCTCTTTAAGGCTATCGATCATCTTAACAGGATGGCTTTTGAGCGGCCAGAGAAAAAGCCAGTCCTCCTTCAGGGCGTGTTTAACCAAAAAAACATTTAAATTCTACCGATATTTAAATATATCATTGCATGAAACCACTTCTATATCAGGATTGATCCGATTTGCACTTCTATACAGTTGTCTGTCACCAGTAATAATAACATCACAATATGAACTCTCGATGACATGGCGATAATCATCTATCTTATCAAAGCCGGGCGTATCCTTATGGACAATGCATATGAAATTAAGATACACATCCGCCCTCACTGCGGAGCGAATTGCGAGGAAGGAATCGAGTCTTTGCACTAATTCGTTGGCTTCCGATCTCGTGATACTTCCTTGCAATCTCTGATGGATTGCATCTGGAATTTGAGGCTGGAAATAAGTCAAGACATCTTCAAAAGTTCTCAATTTTGCATTTTGGGCTCCTTGGTCCGAGCGTACATCCTGAATATGTGCGAGGTAGGCTTGATCATTTCTTGGGTGTTCCAATTTTATTTCAGACTCTCTCCTTTCAATAAATCGCCTTGCTTTGTCATCAAAATTCCCCATTGCTAACCTGTGGACTTCTGTCCTCGTGCTAGCTTGGCCGAGATAATCAAGAAAGGGAAGAACGGCAGATCCAGTCTTTAGCTTTAATACCTCTTGCTCAAATAGTTTTACGGGCGGGGGTGAGTAAGAAGGGTCCAAATCTCTGACAATAGCAAAAAGCCTTTGGCCAGTTTCAAAATCCTTTGGATTAAGAAAAGTCCTCGCCAATTCATAGACAACGTGAATCCCTACAACTGGAGAATATCCTTTACTCTGGAGTTCTTCCCTCAGTTTTCGGCCATTTGCGGAATTAAAAAGGGCGTGATTAATTGCGGTTGTCTCTAAAAACGCCTTTTTCATTAATATTCTTCTTCTTGCCATTTGAACTGAGCGGCGGCAGATACACTTTTCAAAGACGCTACTACTTTTCCCCGTCCGCTCCAGTGATTCGCTAGGGACCGTTTGTGCGTCATGGCCCTCACCTGAAAAAGGTCCATTTACGGTTTAATTACACGCTGTAATGAATCTTGCGCATGCATTATTAATTCAGGTATTATCGATGAGGAGGCTACGAGAGTTACCGGGTCTTCTTCTGCATAATAATCAGTACCAGTAAGTACAGCTGCAAGTAGCTGCCAGCAGCGCGGATGAGGATTTTCTGATAAGGCTTTTTTGTAAAGTTTTAGTCGATTATCAACGCTATCCTTGACGGTATTGTAAGTGAATCCGTCTTGAAATGTGTTTTCGAGCAGGGACTTGAATTGGTGATCAATTATGCTGGAATAGAACTCCATCCTGATCTTGTCAAGTTTGTCAGAGAATGTTTTCAATAACGCGTAATCCAACAAAAATCGTGACAAAACTAAGCACTCGAATGTTTTTATATTTTCAGATTCGTTCCACCTGTAGTACTCGTTTTTAAAATGCTTGACTAGGTTTGAGCAAATATCTCCCATGGCTAAAAGCATAACATCATAAGAATTCACGCCTTTGCCTTTACCAAAGATACCTTTAATCTTGTTTATGAAGCTCATCGTTGGTCCCTAACGATGGCGGGTGACTTGGCGGGGATAAAGGCTAGAGTTGACACTCCAGGCCAGGTGGAAAATAATCGTACACTGTTTATTTTTACAACCGCTATTTATCCCCGATCAAGTCAACCCGCGTGTTATGCGCTCCAACGCTATTCATGTATTTGAAAATTACAGTCAAAGCAGACTGACCGTGTTTTTATACCAGTACCGAAGCCGATGTGAGCATTGACCTGAGATGCCACAATGCTTCGTAGTTTTACGTTAATTGCGTAAACCCAGATTCCTGCGCCTAGAGGGGCTTCCCCGGGTGAAGCAACAATTAAACAAGGGCCATTCCTTGCAACGATAGGCAAACGCTTTCCGTCCACTATGACTTCGCTTCCGCTAGCATAAAGAAAATGCCATTTGGACGCAAATTTTTCGCCTTCCGACCACTCATCAGCTATAACCTTGCCATTCACATCAGTTTCATACCTATATGCAACAACTTGTTTGTCCTTACAGGTGGCCGAAAAAGCTGGCACTTCGTCTGCAATGGCTAAACATACATTTGATATCAGAGATGCAAAAACCAAGAAAAGAAAACTAATCTTTCGGATCATTGAAGACCTCCCGTTTGGCGCATAATGCCGAGTTGAGCGGAACCCCCGACTTGGAATAAATGATGAACTTTCATTGGCACAATGACAAGCATGAATATGGTTTTATTACCTGGGGATGATCAAATGCTTTATCTGTAAAGGGTTCATCATTTATGCCAACATGGAATGAAGCGCAGCGATTTGTTCGCTGTTTCCTTTAGCTTAATCTATCTATTTCCTCAATGATCTGATCAATTACTTCTGTATTGTAAATTTTTTTCTTTTTCCCTGAACCTTTGACAGAATATACGAAAAAGACATGACCTCCAAAATCATTTTTAAATCGTTCATGATTTTTTCGATGCATTTCTACCCATTGATATTGATTGATAGACTGCCCAGAAGAAATTGGTTTGATTTGAATTCCTACATACTTATCATTTACTTTTATGTAAAAATCAACTCCATACGTTCTATCCCATTCATCTGGTGCCGGTTCTATATTACGATTGACAATTGATTCAAGCTGTCCATAGATTGTATCAATTTCTGCCTTATAGCCTTCGTAAGTCCTATTAAGAACCAGATTGTATGCATAATCAACGCATTCATCCTCAGTGATTGATTCTAACTCGCTTTGAACAACCTCGGAAATCTTTATATATAGAGTCTGGCCCAAACCCGTTATGTAATCTCGTGAAATTCTGATGCCATCTTTCTTCTTTTGTTTTGCATTTTTGAAATAGAAGTCCTCCCATTCTTTAAAAGTCTTTGGGGCACAAGCCCTTATCAATTCAGAGGTTGGCCCTACACTGTAGGCCTTATTCAAGCCCCACCTGTTCATTCCATAGTTTAATAGGGTTTCCCTCTTAAATTTTAAATTTCGCCCTTCAGTGCCGGCAATCCATTCTTTATTCACGATTTCCTCAAATTTAAAAATTTATGTTTGTGTTTATATTCTCGCTGGTTATCAACTAAAACAAGCCCCTTTTTTATGAGGTGTGCATTTATGAATGTTTTGTTTTTAAGGTATAGATAACAAAGCAGATTGTTGTCTTTATCATATTTTTCCCTGTCAAATTTCATATACACTTTTTGATTTCTTGTCTTTAATTTCAGAAATTCAACAGCTTCTCCGTTTGCTGATTTATCTTCTTTGATGCCAATCAAACGGACAGTTAATCCATTGGTTAACTTTATTATTTCTGGACTAATGATCTCTTTAACAGAATAGTACTCTTCTCTATTAGAATGATTTTTATCGATTTTTGAACCAAATTGTAATTTCTTAGGATCGATTTTTTTATCAAAAGCATGAAAGTCTTTAAACACATATGGGAGTTTGTCTATTTGGTTCTTAAAATCAATATTGATTTTCTTCTGCTCTATAAACTCATATTTAGCGCCAAATAAGCCAAGTTGGCTTACTTGCAGCTTCTGTTTAATATAAGGAATAAATTCATGATTAATTTCATAGCCCACTGAACTTCGGCCAAGATTTTTGGCAGCAAGCGAGGTTGTCCCGCTTCCAAGAAATGGATCAAGAATTTTATCTCCGACAAATGAAAACATCTTAATTAATCTTTTTGGAAGTTCTTCAGGGAACATTGCAATATGGCCATCTTGCTTTACGCCGCCAAAATTCCAATGGCCTGAGAAATATTCATTCCATTCTTCTTTTGTCATCCTTGACAGGTCCTTGTTTGTTTTGTCAGGTCTTTTTGGAGTGCCAAGTTTTTTAAACAATAAAATAAATTCATAATCAATTGATAGAATACCATTGCGTGGGAAAGGAAAACTTCCCATTATACTGGCACCCCCAGTAGTATTGGTTGTTGTTTTTTTCTGCCAAATTATAGCGCCCATATAATCAAAACCAATACTTTCGCAAAATTTGATTATTTCTGTTCTAATTGGAATAACTTTATACCTTCCATAATAAACAGAACGGGCAAATTGATCCCCGATATTTACACAGAGTCTGCATCCATTATCTAAAACGCGATAACATTCTTTCCAGACCAGATTTAAATTATTTATGTAATTTTCGTAACTATCGTTAAATCCGATTTGTTCATTTATTCCATAATCTTTCAATTGCCAGTACGGAGGTGATGTGATCACAAGATGAACCGACTTATCTCCTAACTCCATCATATATCGGCTATCACCTCTGACAATCTTGTGTTGTGTTTGAACATTCATTTTTGAACAGCCTCTTTGAATAGTTAATCCAGCGAATGGCCGGGCTGAGGTGCGCTTTTTTTAGGCGTCGCCTCCAGCCCGTTGTTGGGCAAGTTACTTTTTTGGTTGATAGCTTTGAATTTCCTTTACAAACTGGGCACGTTCAGTCGATTCAGGTATCGCGATAATAAGGAGTTCGTTTAGCTTCTGCATGATTTTCTCATGATATGGATTCGGAAAACTGTTTCGACCTTTGTAAGTGAAATACTGGATTTCAACTAATCCCCGTTCGAGTTTTGCCAGATCAGAATTTAACCCAAAGAGCTCCGATTTAACGTTCTCGATTTCCTTTTTGCTCTGCCGAACGGAGTTAAGAATGGCCTCGATTTTCTCTGCATTATCATTACTCTGCACTTTTAGCTTTTGTGTATCGGAAGCTAATGATTTGAGGTCTTCGATTTGAGAGGCTATTTCATTTTTAAATCGATCAACCTCAGGTTTGACTTGTTCAACCAGGAGAGAATCTGCTCTGTTTTTCGCAACATCGCTAACTATTGCTTTGATCCTGGGCTCCTCGAATTGTTTGGCAACAAGGACCTCAAGCTTTTTCTCAAGGCGGGATTTTATACCCCATAGACTCAACCCGGTTACACCAGTTAGCACTGCAATCACGATAAGAACCCAAGTGACGACCTGCTTGCGCAGGATTTTGACGACCTCTTCTCGCTGACCTTTACTAAGAGTTTGAGGCTTTCCAGTCATGGTTTCACCATTCGTCAAAGTTGCCCAACCATTAAGTGTTAAGAATTAAGTCAATGATATTAGCTATTATTGGGTTAATTCTTTATTTAATTCGTGTATTAATATAACAAAATTACATATGAATAGCCAAGAATTTAATAACCACAAGCTGGATAAAACGGTTCATCCTTTTTAATGAAAACCACATCCCAAGGAGATGGGTGAGCCAGAGGTTTACGTTTTTTCATATGCCTCTCTTGCTTCTTCTTCAAGGTCTTGTGCCTGGTGCTTATATCTGGGAGAGAAATGGAATAACCGGAATTGCCGGACCCCCGCTTTTTTCGCAATTTCCCCGGCTTCTTTAGCTGTC